>VGSJ01000023.1 GCA_016875015.1 Deltaproteobacteria bacterium
TCCCCTTGCTTATCCTGGGAGGAGTGATTTATCACCAGTTCAGCGTGTCCTATACCGCCAAGATCATGGACAACATGAAAACCCTGGCGGAGAATCGAGCCAGTTCCATTGACCTGTTTCTGGAGGAACGGATTGCCCAGCTTACCGGTCTGGCGAACACTCAATCTCTGGGACAATTGCAGAACGAAGATTATTTAAACAGGGTTTTTAATATCATCCAGACCCGCTCCAAGTCATTTTTAGACCTGGGGGTCATCGACGAGGAAGGCAACCACCTGGCCTATGTGGGACCACATTACAGCATCTTGAAAAAAGTGAACTACAAGGATGAGAAATGGTTTCAAGAGGTGATGGTCACGGGGGTTTACGTCAGCGATGTCTTTCTGGGATTCAGGAAAATCCCCCATTTCATCATTGCCGTCATGGTGCGGGAGAAGAACCAGAGTTGGGTTCTCAGGGCCACCATCGATTCGGACATTATCGATAATATCGTGCGGGCCGCCTGGATCGGCAAAAAAGGCGACGCCATGATCATCAACCGGGAAAACGTGCTGCAGACCACGCCGCGTTTTGGCGGCAAGGTCATGGAGCCCCCCAAGGCTCCCGACTTCGCCGCGGCCACCGGGACCATGGTGGAGGCCATGGACTTTCGGGGGGAGACCATCATCTATGCCACCAGCATCATCAAACTGAAAAAGTGGATCTTGGTCATCTCGGAAGCTCCCACGGAGCAGTTGACGCCGCTGTTGCAGGCCAGATTTCTCGCAGCCTTAATCGGTCTCGGCGGGGTGGTGCTCATCATCATCGGAACCTACGTTACCACCCGGGCGATGATGAAGGAACTGCAGCGGATGGACCGGAAGCAGGCGGCCAGCGATGAAATGGCGATACAGTCCAGCAAGATGGCGGCCCTGGGCAAGATGGCCGCGGGCATTGCCCATGAAATCAACAACCCCCTGGCGGTGATCGGCGAGAAGGCGGGGTGGATGAAGGACCTGCTGGCCATGGAGGATGTGGCCAAAAGTGAACACTTCCAGGAACTGTTGGACGCGGTGCACAAGATCGAGTTTCATGTGGTCCGGGCCAAGACGGTGACCCACCGCCTGTTGGGGTTTGCCCGGCGGATGGAGCCCGTGGAGGAGCGGGTCAATATTAACGAGATCCTGGATGAGAGCATCGACTTTTTGGAGAACGACGCCCGCTACCGCAACATCGATATCCAGACGAATTACGCCCCGGACCTGCCGTTGACCACCACGGACCAGGCCCAGCTGCAGCAGGTGTTCCTGAACATTATCACCAATGCCATCGACGCCATCGACAAAGATGGGGAGATCGTCATCAATACCAGGTCCATAAAGCAGAACAACCGAATATCCATTGAGATCAGCGACACTGGCCCGGGAATTCCCAAGGAGGCGTTGCCGAAAATCTTCGACCCCTTTTTCACCACCAAGGAAGTGGGCAAGGGCACCGGACTGGGTTTATCCATTGCTTATAGCATTATCGAAAAGTTGGGCGGCAGGATCATGGTGGCCAGCGAGGAAGTCATAGGCACCACGTTCACCATTTATTTGCCGGTGAAATGACCCGAGGAGGCGATGGTATGGAGAAGTTCAAGATGTTAGTGGTGGATGATGAGCCGGACTTTCTGGAGACCATTATCAAGCGGCTGAAGGCGAGAAAGATTGAGGTCGCCGGGGTGGACAGCGGCTACAAGGCCTTGGAATTCCTGGATAAGCATGACGTTGATGTCATCGTCCTGGATGTCAAGATGCCGGGGATGGATGGGATTGAAACGTTGCGGGCGATCAAGAAGAAGAAAGCCCGGGTGGAAGTAATCATGCTCACCGGCCACGCCTCGGTGGAATCGGGGATTCAGGGGATTCAACTGGGGGCCTTTGATTATGTCATGAAACCCGTGGCCCTGGACGAGCTGCTGGAGAAGGTGCGCCAGGCTTATGACCGGAAGATGATCCAGGCAGACAAGGCCTGATCCCGGAAACCCGGCAAGGCTGTCAACGCCCGGGAAACGAAGGCCTGGCGTGGAGGCGGTGCCCCGGAGGCGCCGGACAACCCCCGGGCGTTACCTCTGAGAAATTTCTCCGGCTCGCAAAATCTAGCCGCCGGAGGCGGGTAAAGCGGATGGATGCGCCCGAAAAAAAAGATTGGCTGCTGGATGAGCGGCTGCTGCAGTCGCAGAAATTGGCTGCCATCGGTGAACTTTCGGCCGGAATTGCCCATGAAATCAACAACCCCCTGGCCATCATCCGCCAGGAGGCCGAATGGATGCAGCTGCTGCTGAAGAAACTCGGCGGCGGAGACGGGAAGGAACTTGCGGAACTTCAGGGGTCGGTCCGCCAGATTGTGCAGCAGGTAGATCGCTGCACGGAAATCACCCGGAATTTACTGGATTTCGCCCGCAAACGGGACCCGGTGATTCAGGCCGTGGAGGTCAACCGGGCCATTGAAAATATGACCATGCTGGTGGAGAAGGAAGCCAGACACAATAATATCACCATCGTGCGCCATTATGATCAGGACTTGCCGGTGATTTTCAGCGACGCGCCCCAATTGCGCCAGGTGATCCTCAATTTTCTCACCAATGCCACCTATGCCATCGGCAAAGACGGGGTCATCACCATCACCACGCGCCTTGCCGGCGATGATGCCGTGGACATCGTCATCAGCGATACGGGGTGCGGCATCCCGGAAGCTCATTTGAGCAAGATCTTCGACCCGTTTTTCACCACCAAGCCCCCGGGCCGGGGCACGGGGCTGGGACTATCCATCTGCCACGGCATCATTCTGCGGCTGGGAGGGCGAATTACGGTGGCCAGCCAGGTGGGCCGGGGCACGGAGTTCACCATCACGTTGCCGCGCCGCCGGGAATCGGAGTTGTTTGCTAATGACTAAGCCCCGGATATTGCTGGTGGATGACGAAGAGCGGTTCCGGGCCAACCTGGAAAAGATGCTGGAGGCCCAGGGACTAACCGTGAGCGCCAAGGCAAGCGGCGCCGAGGCCCTGGAGGAGCTCAAGCTTGCCCCCTACGACGTGATTATCCTGGACATCCGCATGCCGGGAATGGATGGGCTTACCGCCCTGGGGGAAATCAAGAAGATCAACCCGGAGGTGGAGGCGATCATCTTAAGCGGCCACGCCTCCATGGACGCGGCCATGGAGATCAACCGGCTGGGGGGCTATGATTACCTTATGAAGCCGTGCCCCCTGGAGGAGTTGCTGCTCAAGATCGAGGCGGCGTATGAAAAGAAGGTGGATCGGGAGAACAGGACCAAGAAAACCTCACCCCCAGAAGCGGGTTCATGACCCCTCCCGCAGACGCTTACCATCGCCCCACTCTATCCGGAACCAGCCGGAGGCGAATTTCCCGGGCCGCTCTCCTCCGGGACTGGCACCATGCCCTCCATATCCAGGCCGTAATTGCCCCGGAGGAATTTTTGGGCCACGGCCTCGACGCCGGCCTCGCTGGTCATGAGCATATCCATCTGGCGGGTGAAGATGAGCAGGCGCCCGATCTGGTCCAATTTTTCCTGGATGACCGGGCTGTCGTATTTTTGCAGGCGGGCGTCTACCCGGTCGCCCTTGACCTCCACGGAAAAATCCAGGCCCATGAGGACGATGGCGATGGCCCGGACCCGCCGGTTGCGGCGTACGTCGTCGGCCGCGCCGCCCTTGAAGGAGAAGGTGATGTAGTTCTTGTTGACGGTGGCGCCGCAGTAAGCATCCAGGACGCTGTAGTGATAGCCCACCCGGGAAGAGAAATTGAGATACTTGTCGGAAATAATGGCGTAACTGCGGTCGCCGAAGCGTTCCTCCACATTGGGGGCGGCCAGCAGTTGTTCCCGCATCACCGACATCAGCCCGGAGAGTTGAATGGGGCGGGGTTCCAGACTCCGCACTTTCTCGTGAAGCATCCCCCGCAAGACGGCCTGGAAGGGCGCCGAGGCCACCTGGTCCGGGGTTACCTTATGAGCGTGGGGGTCGGCCCCCGCCAAGCCGCCGCCCAGGTCGATGAGGTAGAGGTCCAGGGGAATGGGGGCGTCCAGCTTCAGGGCGTACCCCTCCCGGGCGGAGACCATATCGCTGATCTTGAACATCTCGGTGTAAGAGAGTTCATGCACCAGCCTGGCCAGGTCGTGGAGGGACCGGCAGTGCTCCGGGGAAAAATCCGGGGACTTGGGGTCCACCAGGCGCAGGGGCAGGATGGACTCGGCCACGTGCTGTAAGATTTTATAGACCGGGGTGTCTTTCAGGTGGGATTTCCGGAGGGGCTGATGATCCAGCAATTCCAGCACCTGGCCCTGATATATGCGGCAGGTGTAGGCGTCCACCGTGATGATCTGACCCGGGGCAATGGTCTGGGTGGCCACCTTGGTATCCAGAAGGGTGGGAAGGGAAAATTCCCGGCTCAGTGAGGCCATGTGGCCGGAGATGCTGCCGGAATCGGTGACAATGGCCTGGGCCTTGGGCATGACCATGACAAATTTGGGGGAAGAATGCCGGGCCACCAACACCGCGCCTTCGGGGAAATTCAGCAAGTCCTCGTCACGTTGGAGCAGAAAGGCCGGACCGCAGCCCACGCCGGGGAAGGCTGCGGCGCCGCCCTCAACCAGCACGGGATAGCCGGTCACCGCCGGAATGTCTTGAAGTTCCTTGCCCGTGGGGGCCTGCAGGACCAGGGGCCGGCTCTGGAGCACCATGAAGCGGCCATCTTTATCCAGGGACCATTCCACATCCTGGGGACAGTGGTAGTGCTCTTCCAGCTTGACGCCATAGGCCGCCAGGACCTTGATCTGTTCCGTGGACAGGCAGGGTTGATCCTGCTGCTCCGGCGGCACCGGGATTTCATGCAGGCCCGCCTCGGGTTTGGCCACCAACTGGACGGCCTTGTGGGACACGGTTCGGTCCAGAATAGGAAAATCTTCGGTCTTGGCGACGCGATAGGTGTCCGGGGTAATCACCCCGTCCACCGCATAAGGTCCCAAGCCCCAGACGGCGCTGATGAGGAGGTTCTCATCCCTGACGTTGAAGGGATGGTGGGAATACATCACGCCGCTGGCCACCGCGTCCACCATCTGGAGGCAGACGACGCTCATGGCGATGTCTTCACCCCGGATGCCCTTGTTGAGGCGGTAAGAGATAGCCCGGGGCGTGTAGAGGCTGGCCAGGATGTTTTTATAAGCCGGGAGCAGCTGGTCGCCCGGGACATTCAAGATGGAGAGGTATTGCCCGGCGAAGGACAGTTGGCCGTCTTCGCCGATGGCGCTGGAGCGCATGGATACCCGGACGGGCTCCCCCGGGCTCCCGGCCAGGGTTTCCTGCATCCGGGCATAAGCCGCGAGGATGGCCTCGGACAGGGCCGGGGGCACCTGGGCGGCGATGATCAAGGCCTGGATTTCGTCGCTCACCTGCTTGACGGTCTGGGGGGTGGCCGGGTCGATGTCCATCTTGCGCTTGTTGATTTCGTCCACCAGATCGTTGTGGGCCAGAAAGTCGACAAAGGCCCGGGTGCTGATGGCAAAGCCCGCGGGGACGGGCAGACCGATCTTCATGGCCTCGCCCAGGTGGGCGCTCTTGCCCCCCACCCAATCCACCATTTCTTGGGTAACCCCGGAAAGGGGCAAAACCAATTCCATAACCTGAAGTTCTTTCCTTTTTCCCAACTGGTGCTTGATCCTGATATTGATCACGTCCAGCACCCGGTAAAGGACCGGATACCTGTGACCGGATAAGACATCCAGACTCTTGATCATGCGGAAGGCGTGGAACGCGGCCCGGGCCGACTGGGACCTGACATATGACATGCCGAACACGTGGCGACCGGTCAGTTTCTCTTCCAAGTCGGCAATAATATTCAAGAATTGGGAGTTGGAGTCCAGCAGGTCTTTGAAGCAGGCATAGCGGAAGCGAAAGGCTGCGGCCAGGTCATCCCGGGAGGGTTGGCCCCGGCGGCCTGTGAACTTGCGGTAAATTTCCCGGAATAAGTTGAGGGTTTCCATCGCCGGTCTCTCCTGCCTCACATCTAACAAGAATCATACCAGAAAATAGCTTTCAGCGGTCAGCTTTCAGCAGTCAGCCAAGCCCACTGCCTGGCGAAGCGTAGGACAGGCGCTGCTCACCCTATGGGGCCGTTGCAGAGGCCCGCCCTACCATCTTCTCATGATTTTTGGGAGGCCTTGAGGATATGAGAGACCGATTAATTATCCCCGTCATCTACTCCGTAGAGGTAGTGGCCGGAGACCTCATCGGACCGGTTGCCTCCACTATCCCTTTACACTCTGTAAAAATTGCTGACAGAGTATCGGTTCAGCTAAGGGCCGGGATTTGGGGCTGACGCCTGATAACGTTGATTTATTCTGAAGTTATCCTAATCGGCCGTAGTCAACCCTGCCTGGCACGGACATTGCTTTATACAAAAGTGAACGGGTAGCCGGTGAAACCGGTGCATGTGCAATTGTCTCAATACGGTAAGAGATTTATTTTCAGGCTTACTTATCAATGTCGGGAGAAACACCAGGAACATGAGGCACTATCGCAACTCCCCGTCAAACTGCCGCAGGTGTCATCTTTTTTTTAATCGTGACGCACTTTAAGTCATTCCGAGGAGGTCTTGTATGAAAGTATTGGTGCCAACAGACGGCTCGGAGCATTCCATGAAAGCCGTGCAGCGAGGATTGGAACTGGCGGAAAAGCAAGAAGCGCAGGTGACCTTGATGTCGGTGGCCTATTTCGGCGCGGATTATCTCGATGAAATGCCGCCGAACATCCGGGAAAAGCTGGAAGACGAGGCCCGGGCCGCGTTGAAAAAGGCCAAAGCCCTGTTTGACGCCAAAAACCTGCCGGTGGAGACGGTCCTGATGACCGGGCTGGTGCCGGCCAATTTAATCATCCAAAAGGCTCAAGATGGCAAGTTTGACCGCATCGTCATCGGCAGCACCGGCCAGAACGCCCTGGAAAAGATAGTAATGGGCAGCACTGCGGCCAAGGTGGTGGCGCACGCCCCCTGCGAAGTGACCGTGGTCAGGTAACCAAGAATTTCAAGGAGGTTAGTCACAATGCGTAAATGGTGGGCAAAAATCACGGGGCTGGTGATCATGGCCAGCTTGCTGCTGCCTGAGATGGTCCTGGCCGCCGGGCCGAAGGCCTCGCCCCTGGTGATCGTGGCCGACACCCGGAAGTTTACCGGCTGGGAGGCCTGGTGGACCAACTTGTATAATGAGAGTCATTTTTATTTCACTCTCGTGACCATTGTTATCATTCCCGTGGTGGGTCTGATCTTTGGGGTAGTAGCCGACATTGTCATGACCTGGATCGGCTTGGATCTCAAGTCCCGGGAACTGGCGGAACATTAAGATCTTAAGGACAACACGGTTAGGAGGATACTCATGGATTTCTTTTATGTTCTCATGCCCATTGCGGGAGTTTCCATATTCTGGCCGGGGCTGATCATTTTAGGGGTGGGGGTAGGCATTATCGGCGGGTTCTTCGGCATGGGGGGCGCCTGGATGGTGACCCCGGGCCTGAATATCCTGGGCTTTCCCATGGCCTTCGCCATCGGCACCGACATCGCCCACATGGCAGGCAAGTCCCTCATCTCCACCATGCGCCACGGCAAATTCGGCAACGTGGATTATAAGCTGGGTGTGATCATGATAGTGGGCACGGTGTTGGGCTTCGAAGTGGGGGCCCAGATGGTCATGTGGCTGGAGCGCATCGGCCAGGTGGAAAAATATGTGCGCCTGTTGTACCTGGTGCTGTTGTCTCTCATCGCCTGGATGGTCTTTGCCGACGTGGCCAAGAAAAAACGGAAAGACCGGGAGGCGGTGGCGGCCGGCAAAGAAGTGGACAAGCTGTCCACCGGCATTGAATGGCACAAGACCCTGCACAAGATCAAGATTCCCCCGATGGTCACGTTCAAAGAGGCCCAGCTCACCTGCAGCGCCTGGCTGCCCATTTTTATCAGTTTCGCCACCGGCTGGATGGCGGGGATTTTGGGGATCGGCGGCGGTCTGATCCGCATGCCGGCGTTGATCTACTTCATCGGCTGCCCCACCCACGTGGCGGTGGGCACCGACCTCTTCGAAGTCATGATCTCCGGGCTCTACGGCACCGCCACCTACACCTACAAGGGCCGGACCGAGTTGGTGGCAGCCTTGATCATGCTGGTGGGCGCGGCGATGGGCGCCCAGGTCGGCACCGTGGCCACCAAGTACATCAAGGGCTACGGCATCCGCATCGCCTTCGGCCTGGCCGTCATCGGCTGCGGCGTGTCCGTCCTCCTCAAGCTGATGGCCAAGTGGTTTCCCGCCTGGGAAGGACTCCTTGACGGGAGCGCCACGGTCCTCATCCTGGGCCTGGTGGCAGCCATGTCCCTTTACATCGGGATACGGATGGTAATCGGGGCCAAGGCAGAGGTCGCGGCCAAGAAGGCCCAGATCTCGGTGGCGAAATAGCAGATGGGATTGATTATCTGGAAAGGAGATAGCTGATGGGTAAGAAAGTTAGCTGGTGGGCTCTCGTAGCCAGCTTGGCGGCAACCCTGGTGCTGGGCGGTCTCGGCTGCGGCGAATTGGGCAAAGTGGACCAGGGCAGGGTGATCGCCTTTGATAAAGAAAAGGACACCGTGACTTTTATCAACGATGTCAAACATGACGCGGCCAATCCCGATTACAGCGGGGCGCCGGCTACCTTTGCAATGCCCAAGGAACCTGAGGAACGGGGGGCGGACCCCAAGGCCGGGCTGCGGATGAAGCTGGACACCAAGACCCGGGAGATCGTTATTTACGACCTTCCCACCAAGAGCATGAAGAGTATAACCTACACGCTCATCGACCAAAAAGAGAATGTGGGCAGGGAAAGTCCCATAGTGGCTGAGAAGAAATTCCCCATGGTGGACAAGGACAAGAAAGCCATCACGGTGTATTCCGGCCGGCAGAAATTGCTGGTGACGTTCTCGGTACCCGAGGAATACTTTGCCCTACCGGATTATACCTGGGAGGCGGGCGACGAAGTGCGCATCTACTACAAGGAACCGGGCAAAATTGCCAGGTTTATGAACATGACCAAGACGGACATTTTTAAGAAATAAGTTGTCCGTCGGTGCAGGTGCATTCCGAGAGTCGCCCTGGGGTAACATCATCACAAACCCAGGGCGACTCCCTTTTTTTGTGGTAAGATAAAAAAAGTTGCCGCAGGTGAGAAGCTGGCAGAAGAATTTCAAACCTGGGATGAAATAATGGAGTTAGGGCAGGTAAATCGTTGGCGCAACCTGGCGAGCAAAATCGCCACGGCCTTCTGCGTGATCGCCTTGCTGGCCATGATTGATGGCCTGCTGGTGCATTTCCGGGAACGGGCGAACTTCGTCAAGGTGCTGCCGGGAGCCGTTACGGAAATTAACGGGGAACTGACCGACGAGGCCCACGACATTCAGGATTTGACCTTTGTGACCAGTTCGGACCAACTCACGGTGAATTTCGAGGCGATTCACAAGGGCTATTTTCTGGGAGGGGACATGTGGCGGGGGCGGCTGATCGTCGGTCCGGGCATCTCTCCGGGGGAATACAGCCTGGCGGTTCTTCCCAAGCGAACCGTATCCCCCCGGAAGGCGCCGGCCTTCCGCATCAAGGTCTTTCCGGACGCTCTCGGCCTTCAGAAAAGCTCCACCTCCCTGGTCCGGCGGTGGTTGGGGGTCTCAGCCTTCGTCGTGGCGGCAGGCTGCCTGCCGGGGATTTTGCTGGCCTTCGGCGCCGTCTATTGGCTGTCCGGGAGGTGGGATGCGCTCTTGGCCGCAACCGGCCAGGCCGAAGTCTACCGGGTAACCAGGGGGGACGACGGCTGCGAGATCCATTTCGGTCTGGGCACGGCGCACGGGATGAGTCCCGGAGCCAGTGTCGCCATTTATGATGAAGGGGGCCAGCCGGTGGGGACCGGCACCGTGGAGGTCTGCAACCAAAAGGTTTCGGTAGCCCAGGCAACCAGCGACCAACCGATCAAGGCGGGATACCTGGTCTCCGCGTCTGACTTGAAGGAGCTTGGGTAAAGACATGTGGAAGCGCCTCAGCCTGCGGGCCCGCATCTTGGCGCTCCTGATGGCGCTGGTGCTCACCACGATCGGCGGCGGCTTGGTGACCCTGTGGCACAATGCCGCCATGGATTCCCTCCTGACCTCCCTGATCGACAAAAACGTGGCTTCCTACCATGCGGCGGAAGAGCTGGAATCCGCCCTTTTGCAACAGAAGGGGTTCCTGACCTATTATTTTCTGGACGGCAATCCCGAATGGCTCAAGGAAATCGAGCGGTACAGCCGCGCCTTCGAGGGCTGGCTGGTAAAGGCCCGGGAATCGGCCTATACCGAGGCCATGAAAGAGATTATCGCTCAGATCGATGTGCAACATCATCAATATGTGATCGCCCGGGAACGGGTGATCGCCCTCTACCGGGAGGGCCAGAGGAAGGCGGGAGCCGAACTGCACTGGGAAATACGCCAACAGTATGTCGCGATTCTCAATCTCTGCCAAAGGTATAAACTGACCCATGAATACGCCATCTCCCGGGCGCGGACGGAGAGCCAGGCCCGGGCCCGGTTCATCAACGCCTTCGCCCTGGTCGCGGTGCCCGCGGCGGCGGTTCTGGGGGTATTGCTGGCGTACATCCTCATCAAGCAGATCCTGGGGCCGATCCGCCGGCTGGCCCTGGAAACAACGCCGGCCAACCCGGACCACCGGGTGCCGGATGAAGTGAAGGCCCTGAGCACCCGGGTGCACAGCCTCATCGAAGACGTGGACCAGGCTCAGACTGAACTGGAGCGCAGCCAGGAACATCTTCTGCAATCGGGCAAATTGGCCATGGTGGGCAAGCTGGCCGCCGGAGTCGCCCACAGCATCCGCAACCCCTTGACTTCGGTGAATTTCCGGCTGCATTGCCTGAAGAGCACCCTGGCGATGTCCCCTTCCCAGCAGGATGATTTCCAGGTGATCTCCGAAGAGATCCGCCATATCGACAGCATCCTGCGCAATTTCCTGGAGTTTTCCCGGCCGCCCAAGCTGAAGGTGCAGCGGGTCAGCCCCTCGGATGTGGTCAACATGGCCCTGGTGTTGCTGCGCTACCGCCTGGAATCTTACGGGGTGGAAGTGAAGCTTATCCGGCCGCACCGGCTGCCGGAGATTTGGGCCGATCCGGACCAGTTGAAGGAAGTCCTGGCCAACCTGCTGGTCAATGCCTGCGAAGTCATGGTGAACGGCGGGGTCATCACCATCCAAGAAGAGGAACGACTGGAGCCGCCCCTGGGACCGGCGGTGGTTATCCGGATGAGCGACAATGGTCCCGGCATCCCCGAGTCCGTCCGGGACCAGGTCTTTCAACCATTTTTCAGCACCAAGGAAGAAGGCACCGGCCTGGGGCTGAGCATTGCCACCCGGATCATCGAAGACCACGGCGGCCGGTTGGAACTGGAATCTAGAGAGAATGAGGGGGCGACTTTCATTATCACGCTGCCCCTCGGGAAAAATGAATCATGGGCCACATCCTGATTGTGGACGACGACGCGCAGCTGCGGCAGAGCTTCGAGAAACTCCTGAACGCGGAAGGACATACCGTGAAGACCGCGTCCAGCGGGGAGGCGGCCATTTCTCTGGTCCAGGCGGCAGTCCCGGACCTGGTGATCATGGATGTGCGCATGCCGGGGATGAGCGGCCTGGCAGCGTTTCGGGCCATCCACGAGATCGAGCCCAAGCTGCCGGTCATCATCATGACCGCGTTCGGCACCACCGATACCGCCATCGAGGCCACCAAACTGGGCGCGTTCGAATACGTCCTCAAGCCCCCCGAGATTCCGGACATCCTGGCCTTGATCTCCCAGGCCCTGGAGGCGGGGCGGTTCATGCGCTCCCGGGTGGAACTGGACGTGGCCCCGGATACGGCTGGGGCGGATGCCATCATCGGCAAAAGCAAACCCATGCAGGAGGTCTATAAGGCCATTGGCCGGGTGGCCCCCACCGACGCCACGGTGCTGGTCCGGGGGGATTCGGGCACCGGCAAGGAACTGGTGGCCCGGGCCATTTATCAACACAGCCTGAGGTCGGCCAAGCCCTTTCTGGTCATCAATTGCGTGGCCATTCCCGAGACCTTGCTGGAGTCTGAACTGTTCGGCTATGAAAAAGGGGCCTTCACCGGGGCCGTCAACCGCCGGGTGGGCAAGTTCGAGCAAGCCCACGGGGGCACCGTGTTCCTGGATGAAATCGGGGACATGCCCTTTTCCATTCAGGCCAAGATCCTGCGACTGCTCCAGGAGAGGAGCATCGAACGCCTGGGGGGCCGTGAACCGATCCCGGTGGATGTGCGCATCATCGCGGCCACCAACCGGGACCTGGAAGCGGCCCTGGCCCAGGGGCGGTTCCGGGAGGACCTGTATTACCGCCTCAAGGTAGTCACCCTGTGGCTGCCGCCGCTCAAGGAACGGGCCCAGGACATCACTCTGCTGGCAGATTACTTCCTGGCCCGGTTTGCCAAGGAAATTGGCATGGACAATCCGGGTACGACGGCAGAGGCCAGGCTGTTGCTCCAGAACTATCAATGGCCCGGTAATGTAAGGGAACTGGCCAACTCCATACAGAAGGCCTTGATCTTCAGCCGGGGGTATCCCATTCGCCCGGAGGACGTCTCCCGGGCCATCGGCGGCGAAAGCCTGGCGAAGGAACCGGGAGACCAACAGACGGATGAGATTGTCCGGCAGTGGGTGCGGCAAGCCCTGGCTGCCGGGGAAGGCAAGGACGTATTTGAGGTATGCATGGACCACTTTGCCAGCCTGGTCATCAGCGAGGCCCTGGACCTGACCGGCGGCAATCGCAGCCGGGCCGCCAAGATCCTGGGCATTTCCCGGCCAACGCTCTTGTCCAAGATCGATAAATACCGGCTCCGGGTGGAAACTTCCGTAAAACTTGAGGGACCCTGAGTATCAGGGAGCAGGGAGCAGTTGCTCATGGGCCTTTGACCCACCCATAACGTATGAAAAGTGGCAGGTTTTTTATCATGGCGCGCATTACGTATTCTTTAATTACCCGAACCTTGAACCTTGAACTTTTCAGAACCGGCCCGCCCTACCGGAACCTTAACTTAACCGCCTCCCCCTTCCAAAGAATCTTCTTCTCTGGAAGGCCACTATCCCCTTTTCCTTGGCGTTTTTCCACTACGCGGAAATTTGCGCCCCAAGGAGCGCCCCGAGTCTTAAGGAGTAGGTTATTTTGGGTCTGAAACCGCATCCTGGCAACTCTTACGCCCTGGGGCCGGTTTTCCCCGGGTTCAAGCCCCTGACGCTGGCAGACCGGGAAATATTTCGAAAAATCCTCTGGGACTATCAAGCCGAAACCTCGGAGCTGACCTTCACCAACCTCTTTATATGGCAGTCCCACTATGGCTACCAGTGGTCCCTGGACCGGGACCGGCTCCTGGTGGTGAGCGCCAGCCCCGGAGGCGAGGCCTGGGCCCTGCCGCCGGTGGGTCCCGGGCCCCGGGTCGATCTGTGCCGGCAGGTTTTGGTCCGGCTCCGGGACGAGTGCGGGGTGGCAAACCCCGCCATTGAGCGGGCCGATCCCCGGCTGGCGGCGGAGGTGGCCGGCCATCCCGAATTTGTGGTGGAGCCAATACGAGATCACTTCGATTACGTTTACCGCACCGATGACCTCATCCGGCTGCCCGGCGGGCCATACCAGGCCAAGCGCCACCACATCAACAGCCTGGCCAGGTCTTACCGCTTCCGCTATGAGCCCCTCGGGGCCGAGCACCTGCCGGCCTGCCTGGATTTAAGCGCCAGGTGGTGTGAGGTCAAGAGATGTGAGTGTGATCTTTCCCTGATGGGGGAGTGGGCGGCCATCAATGCGGCCCTGGCCAATTTTCAGGCCCTTTCGCTTCAGGGCGGCGTGATTCTCGTCAACGACCGGGTGGAGGCCTTTTCCTGCGGCGAACTGCTGAATGCGGCAACCGCAGTCATCCACCTGGAAAAGGCCGCCCCGGAGTTACGGGGCCTTTACGCCGTCATCAATCAACAGTTCTGCCGGCAGGCCTGGGCCGGCGTGCCGTTGGTCAACCGGGAGCAGGACCTGGGGGAGGCGGGCCTGAGGACGGCCAAAATGTCCTACCACCCCCACCATCTGGTGGAAAAGTTCCGCGTCCGCCTGGCGTAAGGGAGCTTGAAGGAAGGCTGAGGGAATTTTTCATTTTTTCATTTTTTCCATTTTTCCATAAGGGCTTCCCCCGGCCATCCCCTTAAACAAAAATCACCTTGTTCCCAAGGGACTATGAAACGCAATCTCGGTCTTACCGCCGCTTTCCGGCATGCTAAATGGCTGGCCGCCCTGGGGCTTACCCTGGCGGCTCTGACGTTGTCCCTGGTCCTGGATCTCTCCGGGGCCATCCAGCCTTACCGCCTCAAGACCCTGGATGCGCTCTTCCGCCGGGTGCCGTTGCCGGCCGCCTCGCCCCAGGTGGTGGTGGTGACGGTGGATCAGCCCGACCTGGATTTTTTCAAAAACCAGGGGGTTACCTGGCCCTGGCCCCGGCAACTCTACGCCCCCCTCATCGACTACTGCCGGTGGGCCGGCGCCAAGGCGGTGGTCTTCGACATCCTGTTCACCGAGGCCTCGTCCTACGGCCCCGAAGACGACCAGCGGTTCGCACAGGCCGCGGCCGCGGCCGGCAACGTGGCGGCGCCGTTCTTCCTATCCCGGGAGGCCAAGCCGCCCAACCCCTCGGAAGCGGACCTGCTCAAGCAAGCCGGCCTCACCCTCCCCGGCCCTCCGCCTCTGGACCAGCCTGACTATCGGGCCGTAGTCACCCCCATCCCGCCGCTTTTGGCCGCGGCCCAGGCCCTGGGGAACGTGGAGTCCCGCCCGGACGCGGACGGCATCTACCGCCGGGTAGCCCTGGTGCTACCCTTTAAGGATAAGTGGCTCCCCACGCTCGGGTTCGCGGCGTTTCACCGCTTCGGGACTCCGGGTCCTTTACAATTCGCCCCCGGCGCCCTGAAGGTGGGGAACCTCGCCATTCCCCTGGATGGCCAGGGGCAGTTCCTCCTCAAGTTTCGCGGCCCCAGCCGCAGCCACCAGCGGTTTTCCGCGGCCAACGTCATCGCCTCGGAGGCCCGCCGCGCCCACGGCCTCCCTCCCATCTACCCGCCGGCGGATTTTGCCGGCAAATGGGTCCTGGTGGGACTCACCGCCCCGGGCCTCCTGGACCTGAAGGCCTCCCCGGTGGCCGCGGTTTATCCCGGGGTGGAGGTCCACGCCACCTTACTGGATAACCTGCTGAGGGGCGATTTTCTCCGGCCGGCGCCCCTCTGGGGCCTGTGGGCCGGGATCCTGGTCCTCTCCGCCGCCATGGTCTTGGTCGTCCTCTTTTTCTCGGGGCTTCTGGCCACCCTGACCGGGTTAGCGGCTCTGGCCCTGGCTTACCTGGGGCTGGCCGTCGGGGCCTTCCATTTCAGCTGGTGGGTCGACCCGGTGCTGCCCGGGGTCGCGCTGGGCCTGAGCTTCACCCTGGCCGCGGCGTTCAGCTACGCCACCGAAGGTCGCCAGAAGCTCTACATCCGGCGCATGTTCGGCCAATACATGTCCGAGACCGTCATCAACCATTTGCTGGAACACCCGGAAAAACTGCAACTGGGGGGCGAACGCCGCCGGGTCACCCTATTTTTTTCGGATCTGGCCGGCTTCACCACCATCTCGGAGCGCCTCAGCCCCGAGACCGTGGTGTCCCTGCTCAACGACTATCTGTCCCGCATGACCGAGATCATCCTGGAAGAGGCGGGCACGGTGGACAAATTCGAAGGGGACGCCATCATGGCCTTCTGGGGCGCCCCCCTGGACCAACCGGACCAGGCCCCCCGGGCCTGCCGCGCCGCCCTGAGGCAGCAGGCGGCCCTGAAGGAGTTGAACCGCGGGTTTGCCGGACTGGACCTGCCGCCCCTGTCCATGCGCATCGGCCTGCACACCGGCGACGCCATCGTGGGCAACCTGGGTTCGGCAAAGCGCTTCGACTACACCGTCATCGGCGACACCGTCAATCTGGCTTCCCGCCTGGAGGGGGTCAACAAGTTTTACGGCTCCCACATCATGGCCAGCGAGGTCACCGCGGCGGAGTGCGCCGGGGCGGTGGAGTTTCGGGAACTGGACCTGGTGGCGGTCAAGGGTAAAGAACAGGCGATCCGGGTCTTTGAGGTCCTGGGTCTCACGGGGGAATTGGCGCCGGAGATCATCAAGCGGCGCCAGGACTTCGCCCAGGCGTTGGAGCTCTACCGGCAGCGCCGCTTCCCCGAAGCCGGGGCCGCGTTCGAAGCCATCCTGACGGAAAACCCCGAAGACGGCCCCGCCCGGATTTACCGGGACCGCTGCCGGCGCCTCCAGGAGACGCCGCCGCCGGCTGACTGGGATACCGTCTTCCGACCGGAGGGGAAATAAGGTATTCTAGGGTGGGTAAAGCAGATAAACTTGTTGCTTGAGTGGTTAGATTCCTCATCGGGAAGTTAGCGGAAGTCATGTGACATGGGTGACGCAGATAAAACCAGGGCGCAGCTGATTGAAGAGCTGTCAATGTTGCGCCGGCGCATCGCCGAATTGGAGATATTTAAAGACTACCGGAAGCTGGCCGAAGCGGCGCGGCGCCGGGCCTACGGCGAACTGGAACACCTCGTTGCCGAGCGTACCGGGGAACTGGTGCACGCCAACCAGCAGCTAAAACAGGAAATCGAGGAACGCAAGCGGACCGAAGCCGAACTCAAGCGGACCACGGAATACCTGGAAAACGTCATTGCTAATTCGGTGGATGCCATCGGCATTGTTGACCGGGAAGGCAAGTTTATCCTGTGGAACCGGCGGGCGGCGGAAATCTACGGTTACCAACAGGAAGAATTAGCCGACAAGACGGCCTTCGAACTCTACGCCGACCCCGATGAACTGGACCGCATGCTCGGGAGGCTGCGCCGCGACGGCGTGGTGCGAGAATTTGAGATCCTCATGAAGAAAAAGGACGGCGCCATCGTCC
This sequence comes from Deltaproteobacteria bacterium, assembly GCA_016875015.1. Lineage (GTDB taxonomy): Bacteria > Desulfobacterota > Desulfobaccia > Desulfobaccales > 0-14-0-80-60-11 > 0-14-0-80-60-11. The sequence continues at coordinate 17,054 of VGSJ01000023.1, forward strand.
CCATGGATATCTCCATCAGTTTGCTTAAGGATGACCAGGGCCGCACCATCGGCAGCGTCTGCCTGGCCCGGGATCTGTCGGAACGGAAAAAGTCGGAGGCGGCGCTCAAACATGCCCAGGCGGAACTGAGGCGCTACTCCAGGGAACTCGAACGCCAGGTGCGGGAGAGGACCGGGGAGATTAACAGCATTCTCCGGTATACGCCGGCCGTGGTGTATATCAAGGACCGCGAGGGCCGCTACACCCTGGTCAACTCCCGCTATGAGGAGTTGTTTGGCATAAGCCGGGAGCAAATCTGCGGGAAATGCGATCATGATATTTTCCCCCGGGCCTTGGCCGACCAAATCCGCACCTCCGATCTCCGGGTGCTGGCCCACCGGCAGCCCTACCAGGCCGAGGAGGTCTTGCCCCCGCCCGATGGCCGGCGCACCTATCTGTCGGTGAAATTTCCCCTGTATAACGAACAGGGCGCCCCCACCGGCCTGTGCGGCATTGCCACGGACATCACCGAACTCAAGCAGGCCCAGGATCAGCTGCGGCGTCTCTCCGGGAGCATCATGGCCAACCAGGAAAAGGAGCGCACGGCCATCGCCCGGGAACTGCACGATGAACTGGGGCAGGTGCTCACCGCCCTCCGCATGGATGCAGTGTGGCTCAGCGAACGCCTGCAGGCGCCAGACCCCAAGGCCGGCGACCGGGCTGTGGCCATGTGCGGGCTCATCGACCACACCATTGATGAGGTCAGGGGCCTGGCCACCCGCCTGCGCCCCGGGGTGCTGGACGACCTGGGTTTGATCGACGCCCTGGAGTGGTACATCGCTGATTTTAAAAAGCGCACCGGCATTGCCTGCGTCTTCAAGCACCGCCAGGTGCCCAACATCGACGGCCTCGGGGCCACGGCCGCGTATCGCATTGTCCAGGAGGCGTTAACCAACGTGACCCGGCACGCCGCGGCCACCCAGGTGAAGGTGAGCCTCGAACCGAAAAAGGGCATGCTCACCCTGGCCGTGGCGGACAATGGGCGGGGCTTCGATCTTAAGGAGATCGCCGCGTCCGAGTGCCTGGGGCTGGCCGGCATGCGGGAGCGCGCCGGCCTTTTGGGCGGCAGCCTGGAGATCAGGTCCCGGCCCGGGAAGGGGACGAGGGTGTGTTTCAAATTACCCGCCGATGGCAGCCGGAGCGCTTAAAGTGATCCGGGTCCTCCTCGCCGACGACCACGACATTGTGCGGGCCGGCCTGCGCCGCCTCGTGGAAGACTGCGGCGACATGGAGGTAGTGGCCGAAGCCGCAGACGGCCAGGAGGCCCTGCGCCAGGTTCAAGACAACTCGCCGGAGGTGGCGGTCATCGATATTTCCATGCCCGGTCTGGACGGCCTGGAAGTCGTCAGCCGGCTGCGCCTCTCCCACCCGAAACTGCCCATCCTCATCCTCACCATGCACGAAGAGGAGCAGTATGTGGTCCGGGCCATTGAGGCCGGAGCCATGGGGTACATCACCAAACGGTCGGCCCCGGAGCTGCTGGTGAAAGCCATTCGCAAGGTGCATGCCGGCGGGCGCTTCCTTACTGATGCCGCCGCCGAGGCCCTGGCGCTGCGCCTGGCCAGGGGCGCCCAGGGCTGCTCCCCCCTGGATTCCCTGTCCACCAGGGAAATCCAGGTTCTCCGGTACCTGGCCCTGGGTAAGACGGTCCGGGAGATTGCCGAGGCCTACTACCTGAGCCCCAAGACCGTGGATACTTATCGCGCCCGCCTGCTGAAAAAGCTCAACCTGCGGAACAACGCCGAGCTGTCGCGTTTTGCCCTTCAGAACAAGCTGGTGGATCTTTGAAGCCCGGCCGCCACTCCCACTGTAAGAAAATTTCTGACAAAAGAATCATAGATTGCCCGATTTCCATTCTTGCCGCTTCCCGGTATGCTTCCTCAATGTCTATCCCTGCAGTCTTTGCCGGATTGCATTCAACTAAATAGCGCTCGTCTTTTGTCGGGGTGTACCCAGGTGAGCGCCCGGGGCGGACACGCAGGTTCGTCCCGGCACCGAAAATCTGCAGCATAATATTGCTTGAAAAGGAACCGCCTATGAAGACCGTAGCCGAGAAGATCCGGGAGTTGAAGGAGAAGGAGGGGCAAATCAAGTCCATGGGTGGGGCCAAGGCGGTGGAGAAGCAGCGTTTAAGCGGCAAGCTCACCGCCCGGGAGCGTCTGGACCTGTTCTTTGACCCGGGGACCTTCCGGGAAACCGATATCTTTGTGAAGCACCGGTGCGTCAACTTCGGCATGGAGCAGGTGGAGATCCCGGCGGACGGGGTGGTCACGGGCTTTGGCCGGGTGAACGGCCGGCCGGTGTTCGCCTTTGCCCAGGACTTCACCAGCCGCGCCGGGTCGTTGGGGGAGATGCACAGCAAGAAGATCTGCAAGGTCATGGACCTGGCCCTGAAGGCCGGGGCGCCGTTCGTGGGGTTCAACGACTCCGGCGGGGCCCGCATCCAGGAGGGCGTGGACTCGCTTTCCGCCTACGGGCAGATTTTCTACCGGAACGCCATCGCCTCCGGGGTTATCCCCCAGATCTCCGCCATCATGGGTCCCACCGCCGGGGGCGCGGTCTACTCCCCGGCCATGACGGACTTCATCTTCATGGTGAAGAACACCTCGTACATGTTCATCACCGGGCCCGACGTCATCAAGAGCGTCACCGGGGAGGAGATCAGCTTCGAGGACCTGGGCGGCGCCATGGCCCACAACACGAAGTCCGGCGTGGCCCACTTCGCCTGCGAGTCCGACGCCGACGCCATCGACCAGATCAAGCGCCTCTTAAGCTTTTTGCCCAACAATAATATGGAAGACCCGCCGATCACGCCCTCTGGCGACCCGGCCGGCCGCGAGGCGCCGGAGTTGGACGCCATCATCCCGGACGACCCGCGCGCCTCCTACGACATGCACGACGTCATCCGCGCCATCGTGGACGACGGGGATTTCTTCGAGCCCCACGCCCTTTTTGCGGGCAACATGGTGGTGGCCCTGGCGCGTATGGGCGGCCGGCCCGTCGGCATCATCGCCAACAACCCCAGCGTGCTGGCGGGCTGCCTGGACGTTGACGCGGCGGACAAGGCCACGCGGTTCATCCGGTTTTGCGACGCCTTCAATATTCCGCTTTTGACCATCGCCGACGTGCCCGGGTACCTGCCCGGCAGCGACCAGGAGTGGCAGGGCATCATCCGGCACGGGGCGAAGCTCCTGTGGTGCTACTCCGAGGCCACGGTGCCCAAGCTCACGTTGGTGACCCGGAAGGACTACGGGGGGTCGTACCTGGCCATGTGCTCCCAGGACCTGGGCGCGGACATGGTCCTCGCCTGGCCCACCGCCGAGATCGCGGTGATGGGGGCCTCCGGCGCGGCCAACGTCATCTTCCGGAAAGAGATCAACGCGGCCGCGGACCCCGTGGCCAAGCGGGCTGAGATCATCGAGAATTACGAGAACCTGCTCTACAACCCTTACATTGCCGCGTCCCGGGGGTTTGTGGACCAGGTGATCGCGCCCCGGGAGAGCCGGCCGCGGCTCATCGAGGCCCTGGAGATCCTGAGCACCAAGCGGGAGACCCTGCCGGCCAAGAAGCACGGCAATATTCCGGTTTAGCCGTTAGCAGGTAGCAGGTAGCAGGTAGCAAAAGCTTAAAAGCCGTTTGGCAATCAGCCAAAGCGCGATCTGGTTGGGCTTGATTTTTCCTAACTGCTAACGGCTAACTGCTAACTGCTGAAAAAGGAGATCATCCATGTCCATCACACCCCAGGTTCTGGCGGCCATCAGCGGGGCCATCGCGGCCTATATCGCCGACGAGGAGTCTTGTCAAGCCGCGGCTGCGGGTATGGCGGCCCCGGCCCCGGCCCCGGCCCCGCCGCTGAATCTCTGGGCCCTGGCCGGGCGTCAGGAGGCCATGCAGCTGAGGCTCTTGATGCAACGCCGGAGTTTGAGGTAGGAGTAGGGCGGCCGTCCCCGGCCGCCAAGTGAAGGCGGGCGAGGACGCCCGCCCTACAAACCGAAAACCGAAAACAGGAGTCATATATGGCCGGAAAAAATCCCATCAAATTCACCGACACCACCTTTAGGGACGGTCACCAGTCGCTGTTGGCCACCCGCATGCGTTCCGAGGACATCATTCCCTTCATGGAGCGCATGGACCAGATGGGCTATTTTGCCATCGAGGTTTGGGGGGGCGCCACCTTCGACACCACCCACCGTTTTCTGGGGGACGACCCCTGGGAGCGGATCCGCACCATCAAGGGGATCCTCAAGAAGACCCCCACCATGATGCTCTTGCGCGGCCAGAACCTGGTGGGGTACCGGAACTACGCCGACGATCTTACCTACCGGTTCGTGCGCTACGCCGCCGAGTCCGGGGTGGACATCTTCCGGGTGTTCGACGCCTTAAACGACATGCGCAACTGGGAAGTGGCGGTCAAGGCCCTGATGGACGCCAAGAAGGAGGGCCTCATGGCCCACTTCCAGGCCGCGGTGTGCTACTCCCTGACCCAGCGGCGCATGGGCGGGCCCATCTTCAACCTGGACTACTACGTCAACTTTGCCAAGACGTCCGAGGACATGGGGGCCGACTCGGTGGTCTTGAAGGACATGGCCGGGATGTGCTCCCCCAACGACGCCTACGCCATCATCAAGGGGATGAAGGAGACCATCAAGATCCCGGTGGAGTTCCACACCCACTACACCTCCGGCTCCGGCTCCATGAGCTACTTCAAGGCCATCGAGGCCGGGGTGGACGTGCTGGACACGTGTCTGTCGCCCTTTGCGCTGCGGACCTCCCAGCCGGCCATCGAGCCGCTCCTGGTGGCGGTGGAGGGCACCGACCGGGAAACCGACATGGACCTGGCCAAGTTGATCGAGATCGGCTACGACCTGGAGAAGGTGGCGGTAAAGTACCGGGACCTGCTGGACACCTCCAAGATGGCCCAGATCGACACCGGGGTGCTCCTGCACCAGATCCCCGGGGGGATGTACTCCAACCTGGTGAACCAGCTCAAAGAGCTGGATGCGTTGGACCGGATTCACGAGGTGATGGATGACCTGCCCCAAACCCGGCAAGAGCTGGGGTTCCCGCCGCTGGTGACCCCCACCAGTCAGATCGTGGGGATCCAGGCGGTGATGAATGTGTTGTTCGGGCGCTATAACAAGGTGACGGCCGAGACCCAAGGCCTGGCCTACGGCCTGTACGGCAAGACCCCGGCCCCCATGGATAGGGAGGTGCAGAAGCACATCCTCAAGGGCTACGAGCGGGGCGAGACGCCCACCACCGGACGCCCCGGGGACATCCTGGCGCCGGAGTGGGACAAGGCGGTGGCGGACACCAAGTCCATTGCCAAGAGCGAAGGCGACATCCTGATCTACGCCCTGTACCCCACCACGGGCATGCGCTTCCTCAAGTGGAAATACGGGCTGGAGTCCATCCCCGCCGAGGTCAAGGGCAAGAGCCTCGAGCAGATCGCCCTGGAAGACGAAGTCTACCTGACCATCAAGCAGAAGAATCTCTTCGCCAAGGTCAAGGAGCATCTGGACACGCTGTCCCAGGCGGCGCCGGAGAAGGGCCCGGGGCTGCGGGACTTCAACGTCTTCGTGGACGGGCAGTACTACCAGGTGGAGGTGGAATGCACCTCCGGGGCCCCGGTGATCACCGGGGTGGCCCCTAGAGCCGGCGTCTCGCCGGCGGTCGCGCCGGCCCCGGCGCCCAAGCCCGCGGCGGCCCCGGCCGCGGCGGCCAGCCTGGCGGCCGGGGACGTGCCGTTGCGCGCCCCCATGCCCGGGATGATCATCAGCTACGCGGTCAAGGTGGGGGATGCGGTCAAGACCGGGGACCTGATCTGCGTGCTGGAGGCCATGAAGATGCAGAACTCGCTGCCGGCCCCGGCCGCCGGCGTGGTCAAGGCCATCAACTTCGAGCCCGGCGCTTCCGTCGCCAAAGACGCCACCATCCTGGTGATCGGCAAGTAGGAAATTTTAAGCATATCAGTGGCCTAGGGGCGGGGTTAAAACCCGCCCCTACCCGCGGCGCCCGGAGCAGGCAGGGGGTGCCAAGCCCAGGTCCTTTTCGGCTTGTGACACAGTAGTACTAAAAGTTTAAGTTGGGGCGGGGAGGGCGTCGCCACGCCAACGGCTTTTCCAAGTTTACGGGTGTACCGACGGCCCAGGCGCGACGGACCTGCTCTCCGAAAACTGGAGCAGGAAACCTTCAAACAAATTTGTGCGCCAGATTAAACCCATTGGAATAAAGACTCTGGTTCTGAAAAAATTTTCAGGCAAATATCAACTACTTCCGGATCATATAAGACTCCCCGGTTCCGGGAAATCTCTTCCAGAGCCTTTTCTAGCCCTAAAGCCGACCGGTAGGGCCGGTGGGAGGCCATAGCCTCCACCACATCCGCCACCGCCAGGATCTTGGCCTCCTGGGTAATGTCCTCACCCGAAATACCCATGGGATATCCCGAACCGTTCACCCGTTCATGGTGCTGGAGAATGCCTTGAGCCACCGTGTAGGGGAAGTCTATGTCTTTGATAATCTCGTATCCCAGCCGCGCATGGTCTTTAATTAGACTAAACTCCGTCTCACTGAGTTTGCCCGGCTTGCTCAGAATTTCGGCGGGAATAGATATCTTGCCGATATCGTGCAGGCACCCCAGGACTCGCATGCCCTCGAGCCGCTCCGAGGAAAACCCCATTTCCCGGGCAATGGCGCAGGCCAACTGCGCCACCCGCTGCTGATGCCCGGCGGTATAGGGATCTCGCATCTCCACGATACCGGCTACTGCCGACACTGTCCCCTCCAAGGCCTCTCGCAATTTTTCCAGGCTCTGGCGCGCCTCGGCCTCGGCCCGCTGGCGTCCTTCGTCCGTCCGCAAGGACCAGATGCCGAAGGCGACCTCTCCGGCCAGTTCCTCCAGGAGGCTGACTTCTTCAGAGTCAAAAGCTTCTGAATCCCGCCCGAAGATATCCAGGATGCCGATGGTTTTTCCATCGACGATCAACGGCAACGCAATAATGACGTTAAACTCCCGCCGGCGCAATTTCTCCTGCCATGGGGCCAAAGCCGGGGCATGGAGAAGATCTCTGGCTAACTGGGTCTGGCCGGTTTTGATGGCCATGCCGCCGGGGCCTTGCCCGAGTTCATCCTCTCCCCAGGTGATTTTCAGCCAGTCAGGATTTTCATCCCCGCTTCCCGCATAAGCAGCCGGGACCACCGACTTGGCCTCATCCATCCGGGCAAATCCCACCCAGGCCAGGGGATAGCCACCCTCTTGCACGATGATCCGGCAGACGTCGGTTAAGAAATCCTGCTCATGAGTGGCACGCGCCAGCGCCTGGTTGCAGGCGCTCAACGCCCGGAGGGCCCGGGTAGTCCGGGAAAGTTTCTCTTCTGCATCTTTGCGGTCAGTGACATCAAACAGGATGCCGCTGACATGGTCAATTTTGCCGGAGGAGTCCTTGAATATCTGGAGCAAGTCATGGATCCAACGAATTTCCCCATCCTTTTTCCGGATTCGATACTCCCACTCAAAAGACTGGTCAGATTGCCGGGTTGCCAGGAAATTCCGCCGGACATCAGTCAGGTCTTCCGGCAGGATGAGGTCTTTCCAGGTTAACGTGCGGGTGGTAAAGTCTTCCTGGCTATAGCCGGTCAAGGCTTCAACTTTCTGATCGAAGAAATCCATACTCCAATCGGCATATCCTTTAAACACCACCGCCGGGACCTGGTTCATCAGCAGGCGGTACTTCGCTTCGCTCTGCCGCAGGGCTTCCTCCGCCTGTTGATTAACCAGGGAAACGGTAGCCAACTCGGCGAAGCCGGCCGCAAGATTGGCATCGTCCTCGCTGAACCCCCCGGGTTTATTGGCCAGCCCCAAGAGCCCCAAGATTTTTCCTCCCGCCTGCAGGGGGGCAAACAAGATGTTGTCCAGTCCTAAAGGACCTCCCGGCGGCAGCGGCGCCTCCTCGCGGTGGTTCAGGTCATTGTAAAAGATCGGACTCCCCCGGCCATAAGCCTCCTCCTGAAGCCCGGAGACCGGCGTGGGGAGGCTCGGTTCACCCGCACCCGGCGCCTCTCCGAAGTCACTGAAGACCACCAGGTCCCCCTGCCCATCTTCCGGGTGCAGGGCCACATAACCGGTCGTGGCGCCGATCAGCGACTTGCAGAGCGTGAAGATGTCTTTAACCGCGGCCTCAGAGGAGGGTTTACTTAAGACTACCTGGGAAGCCTTCAGCAAGGCCCTGGACTCCGTCTGGCACTGAATGGATGCCCCCAGGGCATTTAACAGTTTTGCTTCGGTGCGCTTGAGCTGGGTAATGTCCGCGATGATATGGACCGCACCGGTGAGATTCCCGGCCTCATCCAGGATGGGATCCACCGCCACCTTAAACCAGCCCTCGCCCACCGGCAGGATTAATTCTTCCCTCTGACGCGACTGCCGCAGACGTTCCAAGGGACAGCCGCCGATGGGTCCGTGCGTGTTGTGAACCACTTCCCAGCAGCGTCGCCCGATGATCTCGGGGATGGGCTTCCCCACCAGGTCGGCCATGGCCTGATTGCATTGCAGCATCCGGCCCTCCAGGTCCAGCAGGAACAGGGCGTCGCCGATGGCATCGAAGGTGGTGCGCCACTTTTGGGCCGCAGTGCGCAGTCCCTCCTCGGCCTGCCGGCGCGCGGTGATATCTTCTCCCGAAGAGACGACGCCGATGATCTGAGCGGATTGATCTCGGATGACGGCATTGTGGAAGGCAATGATGCGTCGCTCTCCGGTCTTAGTCACTACCGGATTCTCATAGCATTCCACCGGCTCAATGTCGCCGGCCATAAGTTTTTGAAAAACCGCTTTGACTTCGTTGCATACATCTGGGGGCAAACATACCTCAAACCAGTTCTGTCCCAAGATCTCCTGCTCTTCGTATCCTAAAATCTCACAGCCCCTTTTGTTAATCAGGGTTATTCGGCCGGCCGCGTCCAGAACCACAAACGCCACGCCCGCGATATCCAGGTATTGCTGCGCCTGGTCCCGCTCCTTATGTAACGCCTCCTCCGCCCGCTTGCGCTCGCTGATATCCCGGGCAATGGACAGCACCGCGGGCTGGCCCTGGAGGTCCATCAGGCGGCTGCTGCACTCGGTAGGGATAATCCGCCCGTCCCGGGTGATGATCTCCGTTTCAAACACGAAACGGCCCGTGGCCCGGAGTTGTTCCAGGATCTCAGCCCGCCGGGCGACATACTCCGGAGAGACCACGTCGCGCACGGTGAGGTGCAGCAGTTCTTCCCGGGTGTAGCCCAGGCGGCGGCAGGCCTCCTCATTCACCTCCAGCAGGCGTCCTTCCAGGTCGCTGATGAAGATGGCATCCGAGGCGGCGTGAAACAGGGTCCGGTAGCGGTATTCGGCATCCTGCACTGCTTGGGTGCGTTCCTGGACCGCTTCTTCCAGGTGGCCCCGCTCCCGGCGGAGCGCGTGCTTCGCGGCCCGGAGCCTCAGCATGACCCCGAGCTTGGCGGCCAGTTCGACACTGTCGATGGGCTTGGCGATGAAGTCGTCGGCCCCGGCTTCCAGCCCCCGGGCCTTCAGTGCGGAGGCGGCCCGGGGCGCGGTCACCAGGATGACGTGGATGGACGCGGTCCGGGGATCGGCTTTGAGCCGGCGGCACATCTCGATGCCGTCCAGGCCCGGCATCTCCACGTCGATGAGGGCGCCGTCGCAGGGCTCGGACGCGGCCAACTCCAGGCCGGCCTCGGCGCCCGGCGCGGCCAGCAGCTTGATGTCCGGCAGATGGGCCGCCAGCAATTGCGAAAGGACTAAGAGGTTATCGGGCCGGTCGTCCACGGCCAGGAGCACCGCAACGGTCATGATTCTTTTTCCCTCAGGGTATCATCCATATCCCGGCGGAGGCCGTGGTTGTCGTCCAGATAACTTTTCAAGTTCCCGTAAAAATGCGTCGAGCCGCTCAGGAGCTTGGCGAAAAACTCCGTTCCCAGGCAGGATGCGCACGGCGCCCCATAAATTATCACCTGATGCATTACCTATCGGATTTTTGCCCATCCTCCTGAAATTCTGCCATAGACCCTTTATCCCACCCCCACAAAAAAAACCGGCCCCCGAATGGGGGCCGGCTGGGTTTCCCGTGCCTGCTGCTGCCGTTAGAAGCCCCGGCCCGACATGCGGGCGTGGAGCATGGCCGCGGTGCGATAGACGAAGTGGGCCAGCTTGGTGTAGGGGGCATAAAAGAACAGCATGAACACCGCGGTCAGGTGCAGGAAGTACGTGGGGTAGGCCAGAATCTGGAGGTGCATCAGGCGGAACAGCCAGGCGAGCAGACCGGTGGCGCCCACGACAAAGATCACGTAGATCAGGAACCAGTCATAGTAGGACCCGTACCCCGCCTTTTCGGCGTTGGCCTGGCGCTCTTTAATGAGGTTCCAGATCCCATAGAGCAAAGAGGCGGTCCCTGCCATGGCCAGCAGTTTTATGGGTGACAAGAGAAAGTAAGGGGGGTCGTGATGCAACACCCACTCATTGATGAACCCCCAGGTAGTGACTATGAGCAAAAAGATAAACCCGAACACCAGGAACAGGTGGTTGGTGGCACGGGTATAGGTGGTTTCACACGTCCGGAAGCGGTTGTGAAACAAGATATCTTTCAAAGTGGCGATGAGGTTGCACACCAGGTTGCCTTCCACTTTGACCCGCCACGGATGCGGCGCGTTGATGTCCTGCCAGAAGGCCAGCACCCCTTTGCCCAGAACCGCCACGGCAAAGAAGAAGGCGGGGACAAAGATGAAGTCCACCGCCAGGGTGGGGAAGAGTTTGGCGAAGATGATCTTCCCTTCGGGTATGGCTATGCCCTGGTGAACCAGGTTTTCCCCCACCTTGATGCCCATGCCGCCCATAATCTTGAGCAGGAACAGCAACAAGAGCATCGGGAAGGCGATGAGCAGGGGCAGGAACTTGGGGTCTCCCACCGCCTTGGCCAACAACGGCGGCGTGGCATACTTCTCGATGGCCATCTGCCGGAGGACGCCCAGGACCTCACCGGGATTGGCGCCCCGGGGGCAATACACGGTGCAGTCGCTGCACTGGTGGCACAGCCAGATATCCGGGGCGCTGAGCACTTCTTTCAGCCCCCACTGGGCCTGAAGCATCTCCTTCCGGGGGAAGGGTTTTTCGTCCGGGGTGAGGTTACACACCACCGAACAGGTATCACATTGATAGCACTTCTTGACCGTGTCCCCCCCGGCGGCCATCACCCGCTTCACGAATTGGAGGTCCGGTTTAATGAGAATTTCACCTGCCATGGAACATTACCTCCTATAAACCCTTGAAGGGGTTGGGGCCGATCTCTCGCACCCGGGCCACAAAGTCGTCCAACACCTGGGGGAGTTTGTCGAACTCGGAGATGGCGATTTGGAACTGCTGCACCCGGTCGGCTTCCAGTCCCAGCTTGTCCAGGGTTTCCGACAGCTTGGTGAGCCGGTAGGCGCACAGTTCGCTGCCCTTGGCGAAGTGGCACTGGTAGTCGTCGCCGTACTTGCAGCCCAGGAGGATCATGCCGTCCACCCCATTGTTCAGGGCGATTTTGATCCACTCCATGGCGAAGGAACCCATGCAGCGCAGCGTGAGAAACCGAATTGCGGGGTTTATCTTGAGGCGATGCACCGCGGCGGCATCCAGCGCCGGCAGGGCGTCGTTTTCGCAGATCAGGCCGATGATCCGTACCACGAAATTCGGATCGTCCTCGTCCTCTAGTTCGGGCACGTCCACGGCCTTAATCGCGGAGCCCATGATGTCCACGTTCAGATCTTTGAAGAAGACGATGCGCTCCGGGCAGGCCCCCATGCAGGTGGCGCAGCGCCGGCAGCGGTTGATCTTGAAAAAGGGCGTGCCCTTCTCGTCTTCCTCAATGGCGCCGAAAGGACATTCCTCGGTGCAGCGTTTACAGGAGGTGCAGCGCTGCATGAAGGGGTCCGGGAAGGTCTCATCCCAGGCCCGGGGGTGCACCGCCATCCCCGCGGCCACATGCTCCGCGGCCTGGATGGCCTTGCAGGCGGCGCCCACGCCGTCTTCAACGGCCATGGCCATGTTCATGGGCTGGTGGACGCAGCCGGCGGCGTAGATGCCGGTCCGCCGGGTTTCGTAAGGGAAGCAGATGAAGTTGGAGTCGGCAAAACCGTTGAACAGCTCCAGATCAGGCAGATTTGGCCCCTGACGGTAGCCAAGGTTGAGCACCGGCTCGTCCGCGGTCGCGGGGACCATGCCGGTGGCCAGAACCACCAGATCGGCCTCGAAGATGACGTTCGCGCCCAGCAGGGTGTCGGTGGCGTTGATCCGCAGCTTGCCGCCGTCACCGAGACTCACTTCGGCGATCTCCGCCTTGGTGAGCATCACGCCGGGATCACTTTGCACCTGCTTGTAGAACAACTCCGTCTGCCCCGGGGTGCGGATATCCTTGTAGAGGAGATAGGCGATGGCGTTGGGGTTCCGCTCCCGGACATACAGGGCCTGCTTCAGGGCGGCCGTGCAGCAGAAGTCGGAGCAGTAGGGGAGATGGTCCGGGTCCCGGGAACCGGCGCACTGAATGAAGGCCACCGCTTCCGGGGCTTTGCCGTCGGAGGGCCGCACGATCTTGCCCGCTTTGGCCATCTCCTCCATCTCGATATTGGTGATCACGTCCTTGGACAAACCATAGCCCAGTTTGACGAGCTTGGTGGCGTCGTAAGGCTTCCAGCCCGCGGCCAGGACCACGGTCCCCACCCGCAGGGTCTCCACGTCGCCGCCGACGCTGATGTCGGCGTCCAACAACCCGGGCTGCCCATCGAGCTTCTCCAGGGTCGCCGCGGTCATCACCTTGATTTTCGGGTGATTCAGGACTTCCTGGATCTGCTTGAAGACCACCGGCTCCTGGAGGGTGGTGTAGGGGTAGCTGGAAGGCGTCTGCCGGTACATCCTGGCGGCGAACCCGCCCAGTTGGGCCTCTTTCTCCACCAGGACCACCTGGTAGCCGTTGTTGGCCGCTTGCAGGGCGGCGCTTAAACCCGCAGTGCCGCCGCCGATGACCAGAATGGTCTTGTCGCATTCGGTCTCGTACGGCTCCGGCAGGTCGGTCTTCTTGACGCGGGCGCAGCTCATGCGCAGGTAGTCTTCCGCCAGGGCCTGGGTTTCCTCGCTAGCGGGGTCCTGGGTCCAGGCCACCTGTTCCCGGATGTTGCAGCGCTCCACCATGACATTGGGGAAATCGAACTCTTCGTATTTCACCCGGGGGGAGCAGGCGGCGATGACCAGGCAGTTGATCCCTTCCTGGGCGATGTCTTGGTTGATCATCGCCAGGCCTTCGGGGCTGCACAGGATGTCGTGCTCCTGGATATGCTGAATCTTGCCTTCTTTTTTGATCACCTTGATCAGGCTCTCAAATTTGACGGCCTCAGCGATGCCGCAACCCTTACACAAATAGACACCGAATTTCTTTTCTATTTCCATCATGACCTCCTGCCCAGGGCGATGAGACTCTTAAGGGCGGCCCCGGTGCCATCCTGCACCGACTTGGTCACATCCAGGGGGCCCTTCAAGGTTCCCACGGCGTAGACTCCCGGCGGCAACAGTTCCTGAATGACAAAGCCATCCGGGGTGTAAGACAACGGCAGGGGGAAGGGGGAGGCTTTGGTGGAGGGCACCATGCCCGCCGCCAGGACCACCAGATCGAAGACCATGCTCTGCTTGTTGCCCGTAGCGGTGTTTTCCGCCACCACCACGACGTTGTCGGTTCCGGGTTCCTGGGTGATCTTGGCCACCTTACCCCTAATCAGATGGACCTTCTCATCGTCCCGAACCTTCCAGTAAAACTGCTCATAGCGGCCCGGGGTGCGGATATCGATGTAAAAGATATAAATTTCGGCCTCCGGGTCTTGTTCCCGCACATAGGTGGCCTGCTTCAGGGAAGCCATGCAGCAGATGTAGGAACAATACGCCAGATGGTTTTCATCCCGGGAGCCGGCGCACTGCACAAAAGCCACGCGCTTGGGCGGCTGCTGGTCGCTGGTCCTGAGGATCTGGCCGCCGGTGGGGCCGTTGGACGCCGCCAGGCGCTCCATCTGCATGTTGGTGATGACGTTGGCCACTTGGCCGAACCCCAGATTGTCCATCTTGGTGGCGTCGTAGAGTTCCCAGCCGGATGCCATGATGACCGCGCCCACGTTGAAGTTCAAGGTCTTGGTGGTCATGTGCAGCTCAATGGCGTCGTAGGCGCAGGCCTCCAGGCACTTCTGGCCGCAGTCGCCGCGGCACGCGCTCTTGTCGATGACATACTGTTGGGGAAAGGCCAGATCATAAGGCAGATAGGCCGCTTTGGTCTTGTCCAGACCGTAGTTGAAATCGTTTACCCGCCACTGGGGGCACGCTTCCGCACAGGCATGACACGCCACACAGCGATCATTGACATAGCGGGGGTGCACCTTTACGGTGACGTCGAAATTGCCGGCGCTGCCGCTGACCTGGGTCACTTCCGCCATGGTGTAAAAGCTGATGTTGGGATTTTCTTTGATCCGGCGAAAGTTGATTTCCAAACCGCAAGTGGGAGGGCAGAGCTTGGGGAAGTATCGGTGGAGTTGGGCAACCCGGCCGCCCAGGTAGGGGCCCGCCTCGGCGATGATCACCTGAGACCCGGCTTCCGCCGCCTCCAGGGCTGCGGTGAGGCCGCTCATGCCTCCCCCGATGACCAGAATTTTGTTATCGGCGTTCACACAAGTCCTCCTTGGGGACATTGAAGCGATCCAGAGCATTGGCCGGGGCTCGTCTCCGGCCCAGGCCCTGAGACCCACTTTCTCCTTCTATAATACATTGTGAATATGGGTTCAAGGAAAAACGTCGCTCTGGTGGGGGGATGGTGATGCATCCCGCAAAAAATTGGCCGTGGCTGGCCGGGGGGCCTAAGACCACGGCCAAAAAACAGCCCGGGGCCTCGGGATCACCCGAAGCCCCGGAACCTAGCCGTTCTTACTTAACCAGCTGTTTGTAAGGCTCAGTCTCAAACTTCCACTCGTTGGTGTTCTTGTCATACTGAGAAATGGTGAACACCCTCCACTTGCTGTCATCGATTTTCAGGAAGTCAGAGCGGTAGTAGTAACCGGGATAACGGGTCTCTTTCCTGAACAGGATATGCCGCAGGTGGGCCTCACCGGAGAGAATCCGGTGATACTGTTCCCAGGCCCGCATCAATTCGTGCAGGTCTGGCGCGGCCAACCGGGTCGCGTCTTCCTTCAGCATGGTGAGGCGCTTCAGGCCTTCGTTCAGCATGATTTCGTTGGTCTGGTACATGGTGGAGCAACCCGCGACATACTCGTCCATCAGCTTCTGCAAGCGGGTCTGGACGTGCTTGGGCAGCAGGTAGTTGGGGTTGATCTCCGGCGCGGTGGTGTAGCCCTTGTACTTCTCGTAGATCTCGAAGGGCAGGTAGATCTCGGCGATGACCTCGTCGATGTTCTGCGCCGCTTCCAGCTTGTCGTTCTTGTGGTCCAGGATGAAGGCCAGGGCGCCCTTGGCGGCCATGCGGCCCTCAGCGTGGGACCCGGAGGAGAACTTGTGCCCGGAGGCGCCCACGCCGTCACCGGCGGTGAACAGACCTTCAACGGTGGTCATGCGGTCATAGCCCCAGAACCAGCTGTCCGGCGCGCCCATGTAGTTCTTGGAGGGACCGGAGACCCACAGACCGGCGCAGCCGGCGTGCGAACCGAGCAGGTACGGCTCGGAGGGGATGATTTCCGACGGCACCTTGTCGGGCTCCATGTTGAAGGAGGCCCACAGGCAGGCGGCGGAGATGGACATATCCAGGAAGTCTTCCCAGGCTTCAGCTTCCAGATGCTTGAGCTCTTTCTTGGAGAGCGTCTCGGCCAGTTTCTGCATGGCCTTGTCGGTGTGCATCATGATGGGGCCGCGGCCTGCCCGCATTTCCATCATGGCGGCATGGTTCCGCAGGCAGGTGCCCGGGGCATCAGCGTAGCCGGGATACTCTTCCTTGACCTTATCCCAGTTCTTGGCCATATAGTCTTCGCCGTAAGCGTTGGTGGCCTGGGCCTTGAAGAACAGGAACCAGGCGCCGACCGGGCCGTAACCGTCTTTAAACCGGGCCGGAACGAAACGGTTTTCCATCAGCACCATCTTGGCGCCGATTTCCGCGGGCATGGCGTAGGTGGAGCCGGCGTTCCATACGGGGTACCAGGCGCGACCCTGGCCTTCACCCACCGACCGGGGCCGGAAGACGTTGACCACGCCGCCGCAGGCCACGATCATGGCCTTGCATTTGAAGACATAGGTCTTGTGCTCACGGACGCTGAAGCCCACCGCCCCGCAGACGCGGTTGCTGTTCTTCTTGTCGGTCAACAGCTTGACGATGAACACGCGCTCGTAGATGTTTTCCATCCCCAGGGCGTTCTTGGCGGCTTCCGCCACGATCACCTTGTAGGACTCACCGTTGATCATGCACTGCCATTTACCGGAGCGGCAGCATTTGCCGCCGTCTTTCAGCAGCGGCAGGCCTTCGTCTCTGGCCACCTGGCCGTCCACGGTGTGGTTTTCATTGTCTTTCTGCCAGATGGGCAGGCCCCAATCCTGGAAGTCATGCACGGACTGGTCGACGTGGGCGCCCACGCTGTGGACCAGGTCTTCCCGGATGATGCCCATGAGGTCAGTGCGCACCATGCCCACATAGTCAGCTATTTTGTTTTCCGCCCCGACATAGGTGTTGATGGCGGACAGACCCATGGCTACCGCGCCGGAACGATCCAGGGCGGCTTTGTCAACCAGGGTGACCTTCAGCCCGGTCGCTTTGGCCCACGCCATAGCTTCAACCGCGGCGCCGGTGCAAGCCATACCGCCGCCCACCAGCAGCAGGTCGGTTTCAACGGTGACGACTTCCGGTTTCGCACAAAAAGACCATTTACAGAATTCTCTTTCCAGAGCCATATCTCAATGTCCTCCTTAAATTTTCGCTGCGGTGCAGACTACTCGGTGCGCGCCGGGCCGGTGTAGAAACCGGGTTTCTTAAGATCCGCCAAGTCGCTGGGCAGGGTAAAGCCCTTGAAGCAATCAATGGTACCTTCCGGCGTGGTGCGGACTGGGAACTTGAACCGCTTCACCGTCTTCTGATTCCGGAACTTGATGGTCCAGGTGATATCGTTGCTGGACCGCATGGGGATGGTGCTGGAGCCGAGAGGCATGATATCCGCATAGTGGCGGACTTCAATGGCCTGCACGGGGCAGATCTTCACGCAGTTGTAGCATTCCCAGCACTGTTCCGGCTCCTGGTTGAAAGCCTTCTTTTGTACGGGTTCCAGGACCATCAGGTCATTGGGGCAGATGTACTGACAAGCGGTCTTGTCCAGGGCTTTACAGCCGTCACATTTTTCCACGATTACGAAACTCGGCATAACGTAAAACCTCCTCATTAGGGTTAAGCAGTTATCTTCAATATACCTGCATCGCGTGGCGGGAGGCGGAAGCGACTGCCGCCCCGGCACCACCTTACTCTGCCTACTTTTTCCCGGGGATGTCCCCGGTGGCGAAGCCGTGGACCTTGACTTCCACTTTCTCGGTCAGGCCCCGGTAGTACTTCCGCAGCACGGTCAGGACTTCGGGCCGGCTAAAGTGATCCGGCACTTCCATGTCTTCGGAGAGCATCTTCCGCAGCATGGTGCCGCTGAGCATCAGCCGGTCTTCCTTGCCGTGGCAGCAGGTCCGCATGGAGGCCATGCCGTCGCACTTGAAGCAGTAGAAGGTCCAGTCGATGTTCAGGGGTTTGAGCTCCAGGGCGTCTTTCGGAATCTGGAGGAAGATCTTCTGGGCGTCGAAGGGGCCGTAGTATTCGCCCACGCCGGCGTGGTCCCGGCCGACGATCAGGTGGGAGCAGCCGAAGTTCTGGCGGAACACCGCGTGGAACAGGGCTTCCCGGGGACCGGCATAGCGCATATCCAGGGGATAGCCGGACTGGATGCTGGTGTCTTTCACGAAGTAATGCTGGGTGAGGACGTTGATGGCCTCGGTGCGCACTTCCGCGGGGATGTCGCCGGGTTTCAGTTTGCCCAGGAGCTGATGGATCAGGATGCCGTCGCAGACCTCGATGGCGATCTTGGCCAGGTACTCGTGGGAGCGGTGCATGGGGTTCCGGAGCTGCAGGGCGGCGATGGTTTCCCATCCCTTGTCCTCAAACATCTTCCGGGTTTCCCAGGGCCGCATGTAGAGGCCGGGATACTGTTTCGGGAAGGGGCCTTCACTCCAAGCCTTGACGGCGCCCCCCAGGTTGACCTCCTCCTGGCCCATGACCATCTGCACGCCCGGGTGGTCCATGTCATCGGTGGTGAAGACCTCTTTGCATTCCCACTTTTTGTCGATTTTGTACTTATCGGTGACCTTCATGGTCCCCATCATCTCTTCCGTCTCTTCGTCCACCAGGAGGACTTCCTGGCCGATCTTGATGGAGTCGGCCTTGCCCTGGTTGACGGACATGGTGACGGGGATGGGCCAGAAGGTGCCATCGGTGAGTTTCATGTCGCCGACGGAGCCTTTCCAGTTTTTCTGGTCCATGAAGCCATCCAGGGGGGTGAAGCCGCCGATGCCCATCATGATGAGGTCGGCCGTTTCCCGGGAGGTCAGAGTGACCACGGTGAGTTCCTTGGCCCGCTTTTTCTCTTCGGCCACCTGGGCCGGGGAAAGCAGCAAGGGTTTTAATTTCTTCTCTTTACCAAGCGGATTTACTAAAGCCATCTATTTCCCTCCTCGGGCGTTAATGAGTTTTTTGTCAAAAGCGCTGACATCCTTGCATAATTGTGAAATATTTCACATGCCATCTAGTTTCTCACGATAAATCATCTCTCAAGGCTTGTCAAGAAGATTTTTCACGAACTTTTTTTCTCTGCGACCATGAATCTCAGCCTTTTTCGGGATCAAGCGTTGAGACGATAGGCGATCGTGGGTTCTTGGCGACCCCGCAACACTACCGCCGACTCGGGCGTAGCCTTAAACTGCCCCTCCAGGGCCCGGAAAGTGGCCTCGCTGATCAGGGTGTCGGCTTCCACCTCTTTGGCCAGTTCCTGGAGCCGGGCCGCCACGTTGACCGCGTCCCCCACCACGGTGAAGTCCATGCGCTTGTTGGAGCCGATGTTGCCGACGATGGCCTCCCCGGTGTTGATGCCGATGCGCATTCCCTGGATGGGAGTCTGGCCCGCGGCTTGCATCTGCCTCAAATGGCGCTGCATGGCCAGGGCGCATTCCACCGCATGGTTGGCCGCCTGGGGCAGCGGCAGCGGCACCCCGAACACCGCCATCAGGGCGTCCCCCACAAATTTATCCAGGGTCCCCTGATATTTAAAGACCAGATCCACCATCTCGGTAAAGTAGGTGTTGAGCACCTCCACCACGGCCTCCGGGGCCATGGATTCCGACAGGGTGGTGAAATTGCGGATATCGGCAAAGAGGACCGTCACTATCTGGCGCCGCCCTCCCAAGGCCAGCAGCCCCGGATTCCTCAAGATCTCTTCGCACAACTCCGGACTCACATAACGGGAAAAGGTGTCCCGGAGCACGTGCCGCTCCTGGTAGAGGCGCAGGCGGCTCCGCAAGGACGCCTCGTGGCTGGCCTCTTCCATGGCGATTTCTTTGAGGAGGGTCTTGAGCTCCGGATCGTCGGTCTCCTGGGACAGGGACAGGTAGCTCTTCCGGGCCTCGTTTTCGTGGGCGATGGCCAGTTCGATAGCCTGAATAATATTCAGTTCGGGTTTGGACTCGACGTCGGGTTGGGGTCGCTCGGCTTCCATATATTCCTTGGGGGATCGGTTGACAGGTCAGGATGCTGCCGCGCAGGCTTTTAGAGAATTATATCACAATCTTTCTCTGAGGGAAGGGAAAGCTGAGCCTTGGCCAAAATTTCTTCTCTGGCAGCATAATGCAAACATGATCTGGTGCGCAGTGTTCATCCTACCGGGTTTATCTCCTTTCTTGGAAAATTTACATTTGACAATGATCCTCCTTTTGTGCAATGAAGGACTTAACAGGAGGTTGTCATGGATTTTGCCGAGCAGATTAAGAAGTTAGTGGTACTATTAGATACTAATAAAGATAAAGTGACCAATGAAGAGGCAACTAAGATGGCATTAGTTATGCCGTTTCATTTCTGTCCGGTTAACGGATTAAAAAAAGCCCGAAATCTCCTGTGAATCTGTTAAAATGTGTTAGCCATAACCCATTAAACGGAAAGGAGATTTCGGACTATGGCCCATTGTAACACAATCTTTCATCAGATGCTTAAACTTATTCCGAGACATGTTTTGGGCAAGCTGGAAACCGAGCACGGCACTGGCCGGAAAGCCCGGTCTTTTA
>VGSJ01000024.1 GCA_016875015.1 Deltaproteobacteria bacterium
ATCCTTCTTTATTCCCTCTCCCCCAATGGGGGAGAGGGTTAGGGTGAGGGGGAATTAATCACTTTCTCCCTGTCGTTGATAAATGCGTTCCCGGATTTTTTGAAAGCTCGGGTGCTAAGTGAACAGCATTGCCCCTAAATCCCCCTTTGACAAAGGGGGACTTCCAACCAACATCCTTTTTTTAAAGGGAGCCTCCCGCAATTCCCCCCTTTATTAAAGGGGGGATAGGGGGGATTTTCGTTCTGCCGGATGACCGGACAGGCTCACGCCCCTGGCCCCTTTTCCCAAATTTTCTTTATACGCCCGGCAGCTCTCCACCAGGCGCCGGGCCACCTCGGGGTTGCTGCCGAAGTGGAGATGGACGTAGCTGGCCAGGACGTTGCGGTCGCCATAGCCTTCGCTCACGGCCGCGCCGCCCCGGCGGGGCGTCAGGCGATAGAGGCGGGGCACGCCGTCGGGCTCTCCCACAATTTCCGAGTAGTGGAATTCGTGTCCCCGGGCCCTGGTTCCCGCGGGGCCCAAGAGGCCGGCAGCCGTCAGGGTGACTTCCCGGTAGCCCAAAGCCTTGAGCCGCGGCAGCATCCGCACTGCGAACGGGAAGACTCCGGCCATGGGGTGGACCCGGCCCTCCAGGTCGCGGATTTCCCGGGCCAGATACATGAGCCCGCCGCATTCGGCGTAGATGGGCAGCCCCCCGGCGGCAGCCTCTTGCAGCGACTGCTTCAGCCCGGCATTGGCGGCCAGTTGCTCGGCATAGAGCTCCGGATACCCCCCGCCCAGGTAGATCCCCTGAAGATCGGGGGGCAACTCCCGGTCTTTTAGGGGGGAGAAGGGGACCAACTCCGCCCCAAAGCTTGATAGCAACTCCAAATTTTCCGGGTAGTAGAAGCAAAAGGCCCGGTCCCGGGCGACCCCCAGGCGCACCCGCGACGGCGTGGCCTCCGGGGCCGGCGCCTCCGGCAGGGTGAGCCGCGGCAGCGCTTCCAGCAGCCCTTCCAGGTCAAGGTGGGTCTCCAGCCGGTCCGCCAGTCGCCCCAGATACGCGTCGTCCAACGGATGGTCCTCGGCGGTGGCCAGACCCAGATGCCGCTCGGGGATGGCCAGTTCCTGGTCCCGGGGAAGCCCCCCAAAGCCGCGCACCCCTTTAAGGGACGACAGGGCCTGGTTCAGGTATTCCAGATGGGCGGCGCTGCCGATGCGGTTAAAGACCACCCCCGCCAGACCCAGGGCGGGGTCGAAGCTGGCGAAGCCATGCACCAGGGCGGCGGCGCTCCGGGCCATGGCCCGGGCATCCACCACCAACAGCACCGGGAGCCCCAGCCACTTGGCCATCTGGGCCGTGGACCCGGCCTCGCTGGCCCCGTCATAGCCGTCGAACAACCCCATCACCCCTTCCACCACCGCCACGTCGGCGCCCCGGGCCTGGCGGCGAAACAGGGCCAGATTGGCCTCCCGGCTCAGCATCCAGCCATCCAGGTTCCGACAGACGCGGCCCGCAGCCCGGGTGTGATGCCCGGGGTCGATGAAATCCGGCCCCACCTTGAAGGGCTGGACCTTCAAGCCCCGGCGAGCCAGGGAATACAAGAGCCCCAGGGTGACGGTGGTCTTGCCCACCCCGCTCTGAGTCCCGGCGATCACCAGCCCGCGCGTTTGTTGATTCATGGTGATAACTCTGTAAACATTTAATAGTTGTCAGTTGCCGGTTTCCAGTTAATCTTTTTCTGATCCCTGACCCCTGGCCCCTGAGCCCTGCTTTTCCCAGGCTTCGGGGTGGAGAAACCGGGCCAGGTCCTCCACTGCCTCCGCCGACCGGGGTCCCGGGCGGGAGTAGAGGCTCTCACTCACCACCAGCACCCGGCGTTCCTTCACCGCCTTGAGTTCCTGAAAATAAGGCCGGGCGTAAATGTCTTCGGGGCTGCGGTTCATGGCCCCTTTCTGGATAAGGTAAACCTCCGGGTTCGCCTGGATGAGGGCTTCCAGGCTGTATAAAATCAGCTTTTGAGGGCTGGTAACGAGATTCCCCCCCCCGGCCCGGGTGATGATGTCATTTACCAGGGAGCCTTGTCCCGCGGCCAAAAGGTTGAGTTCCCGCACCTCGAAAAAGACCCGGGGCCTGGGGCGGTTCGCCACTCGTTGGGCCACGTCGGCGAGTTTGGATTCCATGGAACGCGTCAGGGCGCCGGCGGCCTCCACCCGCCCGGTGAGAGTCCCCAGCCGGGCGATAGTGCTGAACAGGCCGGCAAAATCATGGGGCGCAAACATGGCCACCGGCACCTGCGCCGCCTCCAGTCTGGTCAAGGCCGGCATCCCCTTGGCAACCCCCCCCTGCACCACCAGATCCGGCTTCAGGGCCAGGATCATTTCCACGTTAGGCTGTAGGTGGGTACCCACGGTTGGGATCCCCTTAACGGTCTCATCTCCCTGAATACAGGCCACCACGCGGTCGGCCATCCCTAAGGCGCGCAAAATTTCCGTCAAGCCGCCGTACAGGGAGATGATCCGCCGGGGCGGGGAGGCTAAGGTTACGCCGGCGCCCCGGTCGTCCACGATCTGGGCGGCGTGTAGGTGGTGAGGTACACAAATAAGGAAGATCATCACCAAGCCGAAGAATAAGACCGCAGCCGCACCGCGGCATTTCCCTCCCCCTTGATGGGGGAGGGAAAATTCTCTTTGGCGCCCTGACCAGTTTTCTCTCATGATTGGGCCGCCTCCAGGGCTTCCATTGCGGCCTCATCCTCCCGGGTTCCCGGCGACAGGGGCAGCATCACGGCGTAGGGCCGTTGGTGGCCGGGGTGCCGGACGACCTCCATGGGCGTTTCGTAAACCTCTCTCAGAATCGCCGGGGTAAACACCTGGTCCGTGGGGCCGTCCACCACGACCCGCCCATGCTTGATGAACATCAGGCGCCGGCAATAGAGGGCCGCCAGATTCAGGTCGTGCATGGCGCAGAGCACCGTAAGCCCCCGGGTCTCGCTCATAAACTTGAGGAGTTCGAAGATCTCCAGCTTCTTGCGGACGTCCAAAGACGACGTGGCCTCGTCCAGGAGCAAGATTTCCGGGTCCTGGGCCAGGGCCCGGGCGATCACCACCCGCTGACCTTCCCCCCCGGAGACCTCAATAATCGGCCTTTCCTTGAGGTGCGCCGTGGTGGTCCGGCGCATGGACTTGAGGGCCCAGACCAGGTCCGCGTCCGTCAGGGTCCCCAGGCGGCGCCGGTGCGGGTACCGGCCCATGAGCACGATCTCCAGGCAGGAAAAGGGGAACCGCACGTCGGTGGATTGGGGCACCACCGCCAGGATCTGGGCCCGGAGCCGGCTGGGCAACCCCCCCAAGGGCTCGGACTTGACGATAATCCGCCCTTTTTTGGGCGGCAGCAGGCCGGAGAGGGCGTGGAGCAGGGTGGATTTGCCGCTGCCGTTGGGGCCCAGGATGCCCAGGAACTCCCCCCGATCCACCTGGAAATTGAGGCCCGTGAGGACCAGACGGCCCTCGTAGCCCAGGTCCAGCGCCTCTACCCGGATCACCACATCCCCCGGGAGCGGCGGGATTTCAACAGATAAAAGAAAAACGGCCCGCCGAGCAGGGCGCTGACCACGCCCACCGGCAGTTCCTGGCCGCTGGCCAGGAGGGTGCGGGCCAGGACGTCGGCCCAGATCAGGATCAGGGCGCCGGCCGCGGCGGACAAGGCCAGGAGGCGGCCATGGGAGGGGCCGGCCAGCACTCGCACCAGGTGGGGCACCACCAGGCCCACAAAGCCGATCACCCCGGAGACGGACACCGCCCCGGCGGTGAGGAGCGACGCCCCCAGCAACAGCTTCAGTCTGACCGCGGCAACCGCCACCCCCAGGTGGTGGGACTGCTCTTCCCCCAGGGCCAGGATGTCCAGTTCCCGGTGATAAACTGCGCCCAGCGCCAGGCCGGCCGCCAAATAGGGCAGGAGAAAACCCACGTGGATCCAGCCCCGACCGGAGAAGCTCCCCATGATCCAGAAAACGATGGCCGACAGGGACTCCTCATCCAGGCTCTTGATGAGGCTGATGAGGGCGGCGAGAAAGGTGCTCACCACGATTCCGGCCAGGATCAGGGTCTCCTTGCGGATGCGGCCGGACTCCCGGGACAGGAGCATGACCGCGGCCATGGCCCCCAGGGCCCCGGCCAGGGCCCCCAGGGGCAGGGGGCTCAAGCCCAGGAAACTGCCGCCTACCCCCAGCATGACCAGGAGCGCCACCCCGAAGGCCGCGCCGGTGGAGACGCCGAGGGTGAAAGGATCGGCCAGGGGATTCAGGAGGAGCCCCTGGAAGATGACCCCGGCGGTGGCCAGTGAGGCGCCCACCAGCCCGGAGAGCACCACCCGGGAGAGGCGGATGCCCCAGATGACCACCTCCGTGGTGCGGTCCAGCGCCCCGGTGTGAAAGCCCAGCTTGCTGAGGACCACGGCCGCGATGGCGCCCCACCCCACGTCCATTCGGCCAATGCCCGTGGCCAGGACCACCGAGGCGACCAGCCCCAGGCCCAAAACCAGGCAGGCGACGGCAAACCGGCGCGCCCCTAAATTATGCCGGCTCCTGGCTTCCGCCAGGTCCACGGTCCGGTTCAGGTTATCGGCGGGCAGAGAACTTTCTTTCATGGATTTTGCGCCTTTGCGCTTTATATGAGCATAACCCAGTGGGGCGGGCGTCCCCGCCCGCCAACCGATATGGCGGCCAGGGACGGCCGCCCCGCCAAAACGAAAAAAATCCTTAAGCCCCAATGGACTTAAGGATGCACCCAGCTTCTTTATCCTTAATTGAGGAGACCGCTTGTCCGGAGCGACCTCTTATGTTTGGACCCTGATCTCGCTTCAGGCTCCAAACCTCCGGGCAGGTCTTCTGGCTCCCGGATCAACCTAGTGCCTGCGCCTTCCCATCCCACTTCGGTGGAACAGTGGCCTCGTGCAGGGTTCGTCCCCGGTCACAGCGGCGGGACCGCGACGGCTCACACCGTCTTCCCCATTAAACCCCGAAGGGTACCCGGATGCTTGAATATATAAAGTTAGCCCGGGGCTGTCAACCTTAATCGGGTCAGGGCCGGTTAGGGGTTCCATCGTTCATGATCATAATGCGGGGAAATTAAAATAAAAGAGTGGCCAGAGGCCGCTTAGAATAACATTTTAAAATAGACTTTTATTTTAGTAATATAATCCGACCTGGCCGTAATTTATCTATGAGCTCAGGTTCTTTTTGAACTTGCTCTTTGACCAAGCAGATAACTTCAATGTTGGCTTCTGATGATAGGTCACGAATATGATTTTCGATCAACTGAACAGCCAATTCCTTTTGCGTTACACCTAAAATACCGGCTAGCTGAATATTTAATTTACTTGCTACTTTGGGAGGAGCATTTGATATGTCAATTACTCTATCCAAAAAACTACTTGCATCTTTTTCAAATTCCCCCAATAATTTTGCATCAAGTTCAAATATAATTACCATTTTAGTTAATTAACAGCTTTCTTAGCAAACCCATCCTTCACAAATTCTGTCCCTACTCCTTCATCTGTTAGAATTTCTTCAATAAAAGAATGCGTACTGCCCTTGACAATATGACATTTTTGAACACCAGCTTTTAAGGCATTGAGGCAGGTCGCTACCTTTGGTATCATACCACCATGAATTACCTTCTTTTCTATCAATTCTTCAACTTGACTCACAGTCAAGCTCGACAAGAGCGTACCATTTTCATCCAAAACACCGTCCACATCGGTCATAAGGATCAGTTTTTCTGCCTTAATTTTAGACGCGATAATACCAGCAACATCATCAGCATTAACGTTAAATCCAATATCACTTGGTTTTGTGCCGGCGGTCACTGATGAGACTATTGGTATAACATTATCCGCAAGGTTATTTAATAACGAAACCTCAACGGTCCGTGGAACACCCACAAAACCTAATTCCGAGATATCTATTTGTGCTGATTTTACAAGCCCGGTCTCCCGCCCAAAAATTTGGGAATGGTATCCATGCTTTTCGATTTCATTTTTTATCTCATGGCTAATTTCGAAGAACACTATTGCGGCCAATTCAAGCACGTCTGCCGACGTTACCCGCAACCCCCGGATTGATTGAACTTGAAATTTTTTTTCCGTCATCGCAAGGTTAAGCTGCCGAGAGCCGCCATGAACCAAGACAACACTTATCCCTACTTTTTTCAGAAATATCAAATCGTTAACAAGGAAGGGCAATAGGCTCAAATCATTTAAAACAGACCCCCCAATCTTTAGAACAAACCGCTTCCCCGAAAAAGCATTTATGTAGTTTATAGCCGCCCGTAATTCGGAGAGGTTGTGTTCCTTCAAAAGTTTCCGAGCAGTCTTTATCGAAACAAGGTTTGACATAAAATTAATCCTAATCTCTTGATCGTCGATTTCAAAATAGGGCTTGGCGACCCCAATTTTCCCCGGCAGAGGTTGGTCATTAGTGGGTCATTCTGACTTTATAAGAAATTGGTTTCCTTTGCAAATGTAAGTATGCAAATTTTGATGACTATAGGTAATTTCGCCTAAGTGCAAATGGGTACTTTTACCTAATTTCAGATTAGGAAATTATTCACATTCCCCTCAATTGCGCAGTATACATCGCCTCTTTGCAAAAAGTAAAGGAAAAAATTGGTAGCCCACGTTGACAAATTCATAAACCTTATCGGGTCATTAAGCCAGATAGATTAAAATTCATGACCCGAGAATTCTTACCTTAGGAGAAGATCTTGGACATGCATATTCGGAATTCAACGCAATTCTATTGCCTAATAATACATGCTATTTCAATTAGTTAGCCGAAATAAATCAAATCAGGACAATACCCGGCCAGCCACGGGCCCTCAGCCTTTCCCGGCCAGCGCGGTCAACAGACGGATGACCCGGGCCGCCACGCCGCTCCCCTGGCACACGGTCTCGGCGATGTCCCGGGGCCCGTGGCAGGCGCCGGCCAGAAAGACCCCCGGCAGGGTGGACTCCAGGGGGTGCAGGATGGGGTGGCGCTCCTGGTAAAAGCCCAGCCCGTCTTGGGCCGGCGCCAGGTCCGCAAAGGGCAGCGGCTCCCCGGGGGCCTCCAAACCCACGGCCAGGACCGCCAGATCCACGGCCAGCTCCACCCGCCATCCCATCTCCTGGTCCTCAAAGCCGATAACCGGACGGCCATCGTCGCCCTGATGGATGCGCCCCGGCAGCCCTTTGATGAACCGGACTCCCGCGGCCTTCGCCCGCAGGTACAGTTCTTCAAAGCCTTTGCCGGAGGTGCGGATGTCGTTAAAGAAAATGGTGACCTGGGCGTCCGGCTCATGTTCCAGGGCCAGCATGGCTTCCTTGATGGAGGCGGTGCAGCAATAGCCGGAGCAATAGGGCAAAAACCGCCGGTCCCGGGAGCCCACGCACTGAATAAAGGCCAGTCGCTGCACCGGTTGGCCCCCGGGGGTTATCAGGCTGCCCAGGGTGGGGCCGGTGGCGCAGACGATCCGCTCGAACTCCAGGTTGGTCACCACCCCGGGGATGCGGCCATAGCCGTATTCGCTTTTGATGGCCGGGTCAAAGGGCTTGGCCCCGGTGGCCAGGACAATGGCGCCCACGGTGAGCCGGCGCTGGCTGGGCCGGTAGAGGAGATTGATGGCCTGGTGTTCGCAGGCCTGGACGCACATCTGGCAGTCGATGCAGCAGTCCTTCTCGATGGTTGCCCGGAGCGGCACCGCCTGGGCGAAAATGATGCGGATGCATTTCCGGGGCTTGAGCCCCAGGTTCCAGCGGCTGGGCACGATCACCGGGCACACCGTGGTGCAGGTCCCGCAGCCCACGCACTTGCTCATGTTCACGTAGCGGGGCCTGATGGTGACTTCCACTTCGAAGCTCCCGGCCTGCCCGGCAATGCGGCTGAGACTGGCATAGCTGAGCAGTTCGATGCTGGGATGGGCGGCCACCTCCACCAGTTTCGGCCCCAGGATGCAGATGGAGCAGTCCAGGGTAGGGAAGGTCTTGTCCAACTGCGCCATGGCGCCGCCGATGCTCAAGGAGGACTCGGCCAGGTGAACCTTGAAACCGGCGTTGGCCAGGTCCAGGGCGGCCTGGCAGCCCCCCACGCCGCCGCCGACCACCAGCACCTCCCGGCAGACCGGGACCGCGGGGATTTCCGGCGGCTCCGGCGTTCCGAGGGCCAGGGTAAGGGCGCCCAGCGCGGCCTCCAGATCAGCCGCAGACCGCACGTCCACCACCAGAAGCTTATCGCCTGCCAGCGCCTGGAAGAATCCGCCATGGATCTCCGGCCCACAGGCGGCCACCAGCCAGGGCCGGGCCTTGGCGGCCGTCAGTTTTTTTAGTCGCGCCAGTCCGTCCGGCGTGCACAGGGGCGGCGCCAGGTCGGCCTGCACCCCCGCCTGTTTCAGCCGCGCTGCCAGCTCCCGGCCATCCATCGCCAGGTCGGGGCAGGCGCATATGAGCACTTTTTGCCGGGTCATAATACCGTTTTCGGTTTTCGGTTTTCTGCTAAAAAAACTGTTAATATCAATAAGTTAGTTATCGAGTTGGTTGCATTTGAATGTATGGTGCGTAAAACGCACCCTCACTTGCTCTTCCGCCTGATGACACTCACCGTCTCTCCGCCAATGCCCCAGTTGTCGGTTTCCACCTCATCAATCACGACCACGGTGGTGGCGGGATTTTTCCGCAGCACCTTAACCAACAGATCGGTAACTCCCTTAATGAGTTCGGCTTTCTGTCCCGGCGTCGCCCCATCTCTGGTGATCTTGATATTTACGAACGGCATACCGTCCTCCTGATTCTCCGAATTAAGGCAAGCCGCTTGTCGGATCTTGCGACTTTCCCTTTTCGCCTTTTTCCCTTTTCGCCTTTTCCCCCGCAATTTTCTCGTCCATCTCCCGGATGACCTGCTGAAAGTTCTTGCCCTCCGTGGCGGAAATCCACTCCAGGCGAAGGCGCGCCGGGTCGATGCCCTGCTTGGCCAGCTTAGGCGCAAGTTTTTCGATGCGGGCCTGGGCCCTGAGGTTCCCGGCCATGTAATGGCAGTCCCCCGGCGGGTGGCAGCCCGAGACCAGCACCTGGCCGGCGCCTTGCGCGAAGGCATGGAGGATGAACTTGGGATGGACCCGCCCGGCGCACATGGTCCGGATAATCCTCACCGCCGGTGGGTATTGCAGCCGGGAAACCCCGGCGAAATCCGCCCCGGCATAGGAGCACCAGTTACAGCAGAAGGCCAAAATCTTCTCCTGGGGATTAGCCGCCAGGGCCTCATCAATCTGGGCCAGGATCATCTCGTCGGTAAAGCCCCGGGCGATGACAGCGCCGCTGGGGCAGGCCCCGGCGCAGACCCCGCACCCTTTGCAAGCCGCGGTGATGATCCGGGCTTGACGAGTTTTCCCTTCTCCCACCATTTCCACGGCCTGGAACGGGCATTCCTGGTAACAGCTCTCGCAGCCGATGCACCTGCCCGGGTCCACCGCGCAAATCAGGCCGTCCAGGGTGATGGTGTCGTGGGCCATGAGGGCCAAAATCTTGCCCGCGGCCCCGGAGCCTTGGGTAATGGACTCGGCCAGGTCCTTGGGGCCCTGACAGGCCCCGGCCAAGTAGATGCCGTCCAGCACCGTCTCCAGGGGGCGCAGCTTGGGGTGGGCTTCCATGAAAAAACCGTCTGGCGTCACCGGCAGCTTCAGCGCCTCCCTGAGGGCGGCGCCGCCCCCCGGCGTCATGCCCACCGCCAGGACCATTAGGTCCACCCGGTCCCGGCTCACCCACTGCCCCAGTTCCTGGTCCGCCTCGAGCACCACCCGGCCCGCCTCACCCGGCCGGATATCCCGCACCTGGGCCCGCATGAACCCGATGCCCGCCTCCCGGGCCTGGGTGTAAAGGGCCTCCCACTCCTTCTTGACCGTCCTGATATCCCGGTAATAGATGCGGATGCGGGCCTGGGGCAGGCGGGCCTTCAGTTCTAGGGCCTGCTTCAAGGCCGTGGGGCAGCAGACCCGGGAGCAGTAGCGGTTCCCCTCTGCTTCCCGGGAGCCGACGCACAGGACAAAGGCGATGTCCCGGGGCTCGACGGTCGCCCCATTTGCCAGCACCCGGCCCCCGGTAGGCCCCCGGGGGTCCAGCAGTCGTTCCAGGGTAACCGTGGTGATGACCTGGGGCTGGGCGGCCCAGGCTTCGTAACGGCTGCCCGCCGGCGTAAAGGGCGCAAAGCCCGTGGCCACCACGATGCTCCCCACCTTTAGGGTATGCTCGATCTCCCCCTCGGCCTCCAAGGTGATGGCCTGGCGGGGACAGGCCAGGACGCACAGCCCGCAACGGTCGCAGTGCAACGCATCCACCACATAGCGGGCCGGAAAGGCCGTGGGCGACGGCCGGTAGATGGCCGCCCTCAGACCTCGGCCCGGTCCCCGGTCATCCGGGACCTCAACCGGGCAGACCGCGGCGCACTCGCCACAGAGGTCACAGTCTTGGGTGACCCGCGGCCGGGCTTGCCTGACCAACACCTGGTAGTTGCCCAGGTGGCCGCCCACTTCGGTGACGGAACTGTCGGTGAGCACCGCGATGCCGGGGTTGAGCGTCACCGCGGCCATCATGGGGCTGATGAGGCTCACGATGCTCTGGCCCTGGGGAAAGGTCTTGTGCAACCGGTTGGCCATGCCTCCCAGCACCGGGGCGCGCTCCACCAGGGTCACGGGGATCCCGGCGTGGGCGATGTCCAGGGCAGCCCGGAGACCCGCCGGGCCCCCGCCGATCACCAGGGCGGCGCGGGTCAGGGGCACCTGGCGCTGGGCCAGGGGGACCGCGTCCCGCACCTTGGCCAGCCCCATGCGGATCAACTCCAGGGCCTTCACCAACGCCGCGGCCGGTTCCCGGGCGTGCACCCAGGAGCAGTGCTCCCTAATGTTGACGATTTCCAGGAGATAGGGATTGACGCCGTTTTCGGCCAACAGGCGCCGAAAAGTGGGCTCGTGGAGCTTGGGCGAGCAGGCCGCCACCACCATGCGGTTCAAACCGAACTGCTGGATATCTTTGGCTATATCCTTCTGGCCCGCCTCGGAGCACGAGTAGAGATGATCCCGGCACACCGCCACCCCCGGCCAACCCCGGGCCGCGTCCGCCAGGGCCTCAGGGCTGATGACCCCGGCAATGTTGTGCCCGCAGTGGCAAATATAGAGGCCGATTCGGAGGTCGTCGCTCATAAAAATTTGGGGGGAAAAGGCGAAAAGGCGAAAAGGCGAAAAGGGAAAATAAAAAACCAGATTTTCATCGGTCCGATGCCCTCAATGATTTAATCTGATTCGATAAATACCGGCTTAATTCTAACACCGCCTGGCGCAAGGCCTCATGTTGAGACGGTTTCAGATAACCGAGTTCGGCAGCCACATTTAAGAGGCTGCGAACCTCTCCGGTTGAGCCCTTGGCATAATTCAGGAAACTGAGATATTCCTTCCTGGAGGAGCGTTCAAACCCTTCGGCGATATTGGTGGGAATCGAGATGGCCGCGCGGCGCAATTGGTCCCGCAGGGCAAAATCCCTGCATAGCTCACCCTCTCTACTGATAAGATAAACCTGCTTGACGATCTCCATGCCTTTCTGCCAGACCAGGAGATCCTCAAATCTTTCCACCTTTTTTCGCTTCTCTGTCATTTCCCTTTTCGCCTTTTCCCCTTTTCGCCCTTATTTATTTACCAGTTTCGCCACCGCCGTTTCCCAGGCGTGGGAAAACTCCCCGGGTTCCGCCACCACTTCCTCCCGGACCAGGGTGATGGCCTCGTCGTCGCAGATGTTGACGCAGACCCCGCAGAAGGCGCAGTTCTCCACCCGGAAGCCGACTCGGTTCCCCTCCCGAACGATGGCCTTCACCGGACAGAGATCGATACACTTCACGCAGTCCGGCGGGCACTTGTGGTCGTCGATGACCAGGCGGCCGCGGAATTGGGGGTTGACGGCAATGGCTTCGTACTCGCACACCGTCAGGCACTGGGTGCACCGGAGACACAGGTCGGGAGAAGGCCAAGTCTGGCCCGCGGCCTCATCCAAGACGATGGCCTGGCGGGGGCAGGCGGCCAGACACTTGTGGCACTGCTTGGGGCACTCCGTCAGATCGTTGGGCGCCAGCTTGAGTTGTTGGCGGCACCAGTGCTCCTCCCCGTCGGGGGCCGCCGGACAGGGCAGGAGGCACCGGCTCTTGTCCATGTCGATCTTGGGGAGAAACGGCGCCAGCCCCTGATGGTCCGCCATGATGGTCTTGGCTTCGCCGTTGTAGCTCAGGGTCACCGCCGCCACCGGGCAGAAATGAGCGCAGATCTCGCACATCAGGCAGAGGCGGGGGTCGATGGTGATGTCCAGGCCATCGTCCCCGCAAATAATAATGACCGCCTCCCGGGGGCAGACTTTGGCGCAGATGTCGCACTTCAGGCAGACAACCTTGTCCAGGCGCAACTGCACCGTATCGACGAACAGCGCGAGCGTCAATTCCAGCTGCGTGGCGGTTTCGCGTTTGATAACCCGGGGGATCATGTCATTTTCAAAAGGTACTATTAATGGTTCACGCAGCTTTAAGTCAGGATTCTATCAATTGTCGCCGCAGGCTTTACCGTAAAAACCCAAATCCCCCTAAATCCCCCTTTGCCAAAGGGGGGCAGGGGGGATTTTCATCCCCTGCTGATGACCGATATCGGTCATGAACCTTTGGCCTGCGTCAGCACAGGCTGGAAAGCCGGTGCCACCAAAAACTTTCAAGGCAAGAGCCTGTCAACCTGAGGAAACTCTTGCTTGTCTCCCGTTTCGCCGTTTTTCCTTTTCCCCTTTTCACCCCTAATCTTTTAACCTGTTTAGCCCTTTCCCCTTACTTCCTCACTTCTTCTTCCCTTCCAGCTTCCGGTGGTACTCCTTCGCCGTGAACTTCAACTGGCGGCGGCGCAGGTTGAGCTTCACGTCGGGAAACTGCACCAGGAGCAGTTCGTACTTGTCGCAGGGCGAAAGGTCCGGGCACTGATAGCAGTGGTTCAGGCCCCGGGCCTGGGCGCAGACCCGGATGGGGCAATCCTCCAGGCCCCGACCGTCCTTGCAGCCGGGGCATTCCGCGTGGGCCAGGAACCATTCCAGCCCCTGCCTGAACTCCGGCAGGCTGAAGCCGTCCGGCCCGGGAAAGCAGTGGAGCCAAACGTTGGCCCGGACCTGGTCCAGGTAGCCCTTCAGCCGGGCAACGGTTTCCAGGAAACCGGGGTTGCCCAACTGGCAATCGTCACACAGACCGCAATAACTCTCTCTCATGGCCTTTCTCCTGTAAGAAGCCTTCAGCCGGCAGCCGGCAGCTTTGATGATC
This sequence comes from Deltaproteobacteria bacterium, assembly GCA_016875015.1. Lineage (GTDB taxonomy): Bacteria > Desulfobacterota > Desulfobaccia > Desulfobaccales > 0-14-0-80-60-11 > 0-14-0-80-60-11. The sequence continues at coordinate 13,335 of VGSJ01000024.1, forward strand.
AAAGGGCTGCTGCTGTTCGTGGGGGTGCGCCCTGACCACCATAATTCTTCAATTGTTCTGTAGGGGCGGGTTTTAAACCCGCCCCTACCACAGCCGCCAACGACTTATGTCAGCCTTGATATTAGTTTACTACTCCGGAAAAATTTTGCCGACCATTAAGCGCCGCCGGTCCTCATCTCGCCGCCGCAGGCCGCCTCGATCTGGGCGGACAACTCCGGCTCGGCGCCCCGGCTCATGTGGATGGCCCCGGCCGGACACTCCGCGGCGCAGACCCCGCAGCCCCGGCAGATCTCGAGGCGCACCTCCGGCTTCGCATCCGAGAGCGCCACCGCCCCGAAGGGGCAAATTTCAACGCATGCCAGGCAGCGGCGGCATGCCTCCGGGGTGATCCTGGCCACCGTTTCGCTCGCCAGCAGTTCCGTCTGGAACAGAATCCCGGCGGCCCGAATCGCCGCGGCCTGGGCCTGGGCCGCAGTTTCCCCCAGGCTCTTGGGATAGTGGGCCACCCCGCAGAGAAACACCCCTTCGGTAGCCGAGTCCACCGGCCTGAGCTTCTGGTGGGCCTCCTGGAGCCACCCGTCCAGGGTCCGGGCGACTCGCAATTGCTGGGCCAGGTTATCGCTCCCCTCCGCGGGTTCGATCCCCGCGCTCAAAACCACCAGGTCCGCGGGCAAAGCCACTTCCTGGCCCAAAAGCTCATCTTCCACCCAGACCGTGAGGGGCCGCCGCCGGGCCGCGGTCACCCGGATGGGCCGCGCCGCCTCAAAGGGAATGAACGTCACTCCCCGGTCTTTGGCTTTCACATAGTAACTTTCCCGAAATCCATAGGCCCGGAGGTCCCGGTAGAGGACGGTGATCTCCATCAGGGGATAGCGTTCCTTGAGCAGGAGGGCGTTCTTGAGGGCCTGGGAGCAGCACAGGCGGCTGCAATAGGGGTGGTCCGGTTCCCGTGACCCCACGCACTGGATCATCACCAGGCGCCGCACCTTGGGCAAATCCAGATCGCCAAAATTGATCTTCCCCTCCAACTCCCGCTGGGTGAGCACCCGGGGGTCCTCTCCGTAGAGATAGCGGCCCTGGGGCCGAAACTCCCGGCCCCCGGTGGCCACGACGATGACCCCGTGCGACAGTTCCCGATCCTTAAAGCCGTTCAGGGTGAAGCGGCGCACGGTGCTCCTGAACTGCCCCACGTGCCCCGTGAGCTTAAGCAGTTCGGTCTGGATGCGGACTTCGAGGTTGGGATGGTTGTAGACTGCGGTCTGAAGCTCGTGGAGAAATTCCTGCGGGTCCGGGCCTTCCAGGGTAAAAAACAGCTCCCGGGCCAGGCCCCCCAGGGAGTTCTCCCGTTCCACCAGGTAGGTGTGAAAGCCCTGGTCCGCCAGGGTCAGGGCGGCGTTCATCCCGGCCACGCCGCCCCCCAGCACCAGGGCCCGGGGAATCACCGGAAAGCTCCGGGGCTGAATGGGCGTCAGGACCGCCGCCCGGGAGACCGCCATGGCGACCAGGTCCAGGGCCTTGGTCAGGGCGGCAGCAGGGTTCGTCTGATGGACCCAGGCGCACTGCTCCCTTATATTGGCAAAGGCAAAGTAGCCCGGGTTCAGGCCGGCGGCGGCCAAGACCTCCCGGAACACCCCTTCGTGGGTCCGGGGACTGCAGGCGGCCACCACCACCCGGTTGAGCCTTAGGGTCTGGATGGCCTCCCGCATCCGGGTGGTGGACTCCACCGCGCAGGAAAACAGGTTGTCTTCAACCAAGGCGACTCCGGGCAGCTGCGCTACGGCAGTCGATAGTTTCGCCAGGTCAATGGTCTTGGCGATATTGGCGCCGCAGTGACAGAGAAAGACTCCGATCCGGGGAGGAAATTCCGCCACCCGGCTTAAAGCCGGCTTCGTCTTGGTGGCCCAGGTGCGGTTGGCGGTAGTGAGCAGCTGGGAGGCTACCGCGGCCGCGGCGCCGGCGGTGGTCACGGATTCGGGGATGTCCATGGGTTCCCGGGCGGCGCCGCACACGAGCACGCCGGTCCGGGCGGTGGTCACCTGGAGCAACGGCGAGGTCTTAATGAACCCGTGCTCATTGAGCCCCACCCCCAGGCGCCGGGGGAACCTTGGCAGCGCTCGCCCGGGCCGAAGCCCCACGGACAAGACCGCCATATCAAAGGGCTGCTCCCGGGGCCTGCCGCGGGCGTCGGCAAAGCGCACCAGTACTCCGCCCTGGGGCCGGGGAGTCACGGCGGTCACCCGGGAGCGGACCAGGCCGACGCCGTGCCCCCGGGCTTGCTCCAGATAACTTTCATACCCCTTGCCCTGGGCCCTCAGGTCCATATAAAAAATGGTGGATTCCACCCGCCGGGCGCTGATTTCCCGGGCCACCAGGGCTTCCTTGAGGCCGGCCATACAGCACACCGTCGAGCAATATGCCGCGCCGGCCTGGGGGTCCCGGGACCCCACGCACTGGATGAAGGCCAGGCGGGCGGGTTCGGTGTGATCCGACGGCCGCAGCAGCTTGCCGCCATGAGGGCCGGTGGCGCTCAGCAACCGCTCGAACTGGACACTGGTCACCACGTCGGGATGCCCGTACCCGGGGAAATCCTCGGCCGGCGCCGGGGCCGCACCCAGGGCCAAAATGATGACCCCCACGGACTCCGTCCATTCCTTTGCCGCGTCTTTAAGATTTATGGCTTTAGCCGGGCAGACCTTGATGCAGGCCTCGCAACTTTTCCCCCGGAACACCCGGCAGGCCTCCGGGGAGATATACGCCGCCTGGGGGATGGCCTGGGGGAAGGGCAGGTGAATGGCCTTGGTCTGGCTGAGCCCGAGATTATACGGGTCCGGGAGACTCTGGGGGCACACCCGGGCGCATTCGCCGCAGCCGGTGCACTTGCCCACGTCCACGAACCGGGGCCTCCGGCTTAAGAGGACCTGAAAATCCCCGGCCCGGCCTTTGACCTCTATGGCCTGGGTGGACGTCTGGATCGTGATGAGGGGATGGCGGGAGATTTCCAGCATCCGGGGGCTCAGGATGCACATAGCGCAGTCGTTAGTGGGGAAGGTCTTGTCCAACTGCGCCATCAGGCCGCCGATGGAGAAGTTTGCTTCCGCCAGGGTCACCGGCAGCCCCGCGGCAGCCACCTCCAGGGCGGCCTGGATGCCGGCAATGCCGCCGCCCACTACCAGCACCCGGGGGTGGGCCACCCGATCTAATGGCCGAACCGTGGCCATCACACGCACGCGCTCCTTTGGACAAATCGTCGAGTCCCCATAGGGGCGATCCGCCGGGGCACCCCTACGGGGCTGGAACATATTTCAGGCTGGCGTGAAAAACGCCAGGTTACTCCGGTTCACCGGCTATCCGGGCCAGGGCGTTTTTCACCTCCGGCTCTTCAGGCCCGGACAGGAGTGCGCCGATGAGGCGCCGCCTAAGTTCCTGGATAAGCCGCTCCCCCTGCTCCAACCGGGCTACTTGCACCGGGCTGATGAAGCCGTCCCGGAGAGCCAAATTTCTCAGACCCTGGATAATATCCAGAAAACGCACGTCCTGGGGACACTGAAAGGAGCACCGGGCGCAGCGGGCGCAGTGCCAGAGGGCCGGAGAACTTAGCAGGGCCGTCCGCCGGCCGTAGAGCACCTGGCGAATGATCAGGCTGGGGCTGAAGTTCGGCGCCAATTCGCTCACCGGGCAGGTGGCGGTACAGACCCCGCAGGCAAAGCAGCGCAAAAGGTGCTGACAACCGGGTTCGGCGGCCACCTCGTCCTTAAACTGGGGGGCCAGATCCTGCAGGTTTACGGTTTCGGTCATATGGAGCCTTCAGCAGTTAGCTATTAGCTGTAATGACATACAAGGTTATCATACAAAACTGGTTATGGGCTGTCAGCTACAACAAAGGAGAGAACATGTGGAACAGCCGCCCTCGGCTGTTCATTGGGTGAACCGGCTTTCAGCCGGTTCACCCACACAGGCTGGAAGCCTGTGCCACTAGGACTTTTGTCTATACATGCGCCCGAGGCATGACCATTGGCCCCAATTTTTGGTGTCGAAGCAGCTTGGTCCAACCATGGCAAATGTGTGGTAACCTCTATTGTCATTACTGCTAACCGCTGCCTGCTAACTGCTCATCAAAACAACTCAATGGCCTCGGTGGGGCAGTACTGGGCGCACTTGCTGCACTTCTCCGCGGCCTGGACCAACCGGGTGCAGAGTTCCTGGCGGACCACCACCACCGTGCCGTTGACCACGCGGAAGACCACCTGGTCCTGGGGGCGGGGTCCCTTGCCCAGCCGGGCCGCGGCGCAATTTCCCAGATGAAATTCGCACATGGCCACGCAGATGCCGCAGCCGTTGCATTTTTCCGGATCGATGCGCATCCCCGCCGCCGCGGCCAAAGGCCCCAAGAGCTCGTGCAGGGCCTCGATGAACCCGGCATAGTCGGGCTCGTGCAAGACCGGACAGTCCTCCGGCGTCAGTTCCCGGGCCAGGAGCAATCGGGCGAACTCGGCGCAGCTGGCGCCGCACTGCCGGCAATCGGCGCCGGGCAAAAATTCCAGGAGATCTTCCACCGCGGCCATGGCTTACCGCCCCACCCAGGGTCCGCCCAGGCCTTCCCGAACCCAGAGGTTTTCCCTTCGCAAACTCTGGAACTGGCAGATTTCCGCCAGCATGGGGGTGGCCTCGGCGCCGGTTTGCCGGTAATACGTGGCCCGGGCTACCTCCGGGTTCACCAGGCTAAAGTTGTCCACCACGACCTCCCCGGCCTTGAGCAGGGTGCGGCAGCGGCCCAGGTAGCGGCGCCACTGGCCGGGGGGGGCATCCGTCGGCACGTCATAGATAGCCACGTCGGCCCGGGCGCCTACGCTCAGCCGGCCCCGGTCCTCAAGGCCCAGCAGCCGGGCGGGCAGGGCGCGGGTGGTCCAGACCCACTCCGACAGCGAATAGCGCCGCGCTCCCAGGTCATCGTGCCAATCCTGCCGGCGGGCCGCGTGGTCCCACAGCCAGGAGAACAGACGGGGGTATTCGGTCACCGGCGCCCGGGCCAGGCCGGCCCCGGAAAAGGCCGCCTGGGAGCCAGGGCAGCACAGGGCCAGGGTCATGGCCCTCCGGCCCGCGGCCTCATCCACCGGCGGGTTGAGGTCCAGGGGGCGGAACCACCCCAGGTCTATCCGGACCGGCAGCCGGGTCGGCCCGGTCTGAGGGCCGGGGAGCATGAGCCCCAGGTCCCCGGTGGCGCCCGCCTCCAGGTGGGCCAGGGCGGCCGAAACCAGATCATCCTCCGCCAGCGCCGGGCCCAGGGCGGCCAGATGGAAGGCGGCGGGCTCCGGCAGGTTAGCCCGCAGCACCTCGGGGGAGGCTTCCAGGGACAGGGGCGCCCCGGTCATCCGGGCCAGGTCGGTCAATATCTCCAACACCTTCTCCGGTTCGATGGCGCGATGGGCATAAAAACCCTGCCGGTACCGGACAAAAGGCTCCACCACCCGGAAATTTAGGGCGCGGGTCTCTTCCAGCAGATACAAGAGAGTTTGTCCCACCTCCTTAAGGTGCTCCGGGGACCGCAGCCACAGGTCGAAGTCTCGCAGGTTGAGGACCAGGGAGGCGGAGGTGTCCACCACCGGCAGGCCGGCCAACTGGCGCTGGACGTAGCCCGCGGTCCAGGCCGTCAAAAACGGCTCGTGGACATGAGTATATCCCAGGAGGGCATAGCTTTCCCCCAATTCCCGGATAGAGGGCGCCCCGTTGGTCAAACGCAGGAAGTTGAGGCCGTAGGCGGCCACCTGCCCCCGGAGCTCAATCCCCGCCGGGGCCACGAACTGGCCCCGGGCCTCGATCTCCCGGTCCACCTCGGGGAGCGGCGCCACCAGGCGCCCGTCCTGGATGTAGAGGTCGCCTACCTCCCCGTCCCAGCCGCAGGTTGGATCATAAAGGCGTCCCCCGGCAATCTTAAGGCGCATGGCGCGGTGCTCCGAAGTCTATAGTCATGAACGCTCAGTCAGCTCCCAGCCCTCAGGTTCAGGTTGACCTATTGAGCCACCGCACGTCGGCCACGGATGGCGGGTCGTGTCAGCCCCTAGGGGTACGATTCACAATTAGCTATCCATTTAATTTCTGTCGTTTTTCTCCCCCTCCCCTGGTGGGAGGGGGTTGGGGGGAGGGGGAATTAAGCGCAATCTCGATATATTTTCACCCCCACCCTGACCCTCCCCCATCAAGGGGGAGGGAAAAAGTTGTTTCCTCTTGTAGCGTTAATTGCCAAACAGACCCCCATGATCGCTATTTCACCCCGGTCAGCCTCAATCTTGCGCCCCGATCAACCGGTGCAGGTCCGTGAGCGCCTGGTGATCCGGGGGCAGCGCCGAGGGCACCAACTGCTTCAGGACCAGGGGCAACCCATCCATCCGGTAGGCCACCTCGACCGTTTCAATTCCGGCCAGGGCCGTCGGCAAAATAACCGCGGCTTGGCCGGTAGTCCGGTTGGCAAACGGGCTCAAGACCACGATAGGGACGCGGCGGCGCTTCAGGTCCCCCACCTGCTCCTCCGGCAGGAACCACAATAAATCCGCCCCGGCGACCAGCACTGCGTCCACCTCCCGAAAATTCACCGGGAGAGAGTGGGTCGCCAGTTCCCCCGCCCCGAAATCCGGCGCGCCGGCACCGCCCACTTCGTTGAGCAGCAGGTGGTATAGGCCGCTGGAGTTGAAGTCGCCGGACAGGGGGAACAGAAAAAACCGCTTCTCCCGATTGAGGAATCCCACCAGGCGGGCCAGCCGGTCAAACAGTTCCAGGGCCGGGCCATAGCTGACCCCCCGGCCGCAAAAGATGACCCCGCAGGAGGCGTTGGCCAAAAATTGCGCCAGACGCCTGACGCCCCGGACCACGGGATCAGGCGGCGGCTCCCCGGCCAGGATGGCGGCGGCGCCCAGCACCAGGTCCAGTTCCTGCCCGGGGTTGATCTTGATAAACAGGGGGCAGAACCTGGCCAGTTCGGTCTGGTAGATGTCCACCGCCGCCACCTGCCGGTCTTCTATCCCCCGTTCGGTGAAGCGGCCCCGGGCAAAGGCGGCATAGCGCACCACGTGCCGGGGAGCGGAGTGGATGGGATTGGCGCCCCAGAACAGCACGGCGTCGGCCTCATCCCGGATGACCTCCAGGGGGGCCCAGTCGAGGCCGTGCTGCTGGATGCTCCGGTAATAGGGGGCCTTGAAGGCCAGATCCGCCGGTTCCAGCCGGGCCCGCAAAGTGCGGGCCAGTTTCAGGGCAGCCTCCTGGGCGAAGGAACCGGAATTGGTCAGCCCATAGATGAGCGGCCGGCGGGCCCGGCTCATCACCTGGGCCGCCTCCGCCAGGGCCGCGTCATACGACACCATCTCCCAGCGCCCCTGATGGCGAACCCGGGGCGTCAGCAGGCGGTGACGCTCTTTCTTGGGATGAAATTTCTTGGCGTGGAAAAAGCGGCTCACACCCCAGAGGCAGACATTGGTGACCTCGACGATCCGGTCCCCTTCGACGGTGACATCAAGATCATCACAGAGGCAACCGCAACCGGGACAGATGATGGATTCGTGCCTGACTCCCACGTATTGCTTGCACCTAACTTGGTTTAGACAAAGTCATACTACCATTATTCCCCGGAGCTGCCCAGCACATAATCAAGGCAAGGGCCGCCCTGGCGCCTTTGCCAGAGGGCGCCGGAGGTCTAAGCCGCAGGTTCCGCATATGCTATAATATCAAGGAACCTACTCAACGAAGAAATGTCGGGTGCGTTTTACGCACCATATAGTGGCGCGTGAAACGCGCCCTACTGCTGCACAGGCTGGAAGCCTGTGCTACTTAACTGATTAATCACTTTTCTTGAAGGAAAACCGGCCCAGCTCCATGCGCTACGACGGCCCCATTTACCGGCCCCCCAGTGAAGCCGACAGCCTGCTCGTCCAGGCCACCATGGGCTGCCCCCACAACCTCTGCACCTTTTGCATGGTTTATAAAGACGGAGTAAAGTTCAAGTTGAGGCCGGTGGCGGAGATCAAGGCGGACCTGATTGAGGCCGCGGCAACCTGTGGCCGCCGGGTGCGGACCCTGTTTTTTCCCGCGGGCAACACCATCGCCATGCCGGCTGCGTCTCTGGCGGAACTCTGCCGCTACAGCTACGCCCTCTTTCCCCGGCTTGAGAGGATCACCGTCTACGGTTCGTCCCAGTATATCCACCGTAAGGGGCCGGATCAGCTTAAGACCCTGAGCCAGGCCGGGTTGGGGCGGATTCACGTGGGGGTGGAGTCCGGCGATGACGTCATCTTGACCCGGGTTAAGAAGGGCGCCACCGCCCGGGACCACGTCATGGCGGGCCGAATGGCCCGGGCCGCGGGCATTGCCATCAACGCCTACGTCATCCTGGGGATCGGCGGCCAGGACCGCTCCGAGACCCACGCCCGGGAGACCGCCCGGGTCATCAGCGAAATGCAGCCGGCCGTGGTGCGCCTCAGGACCTTCGTCCCCAAGATCAACACCCCCTTGCTGGCGGAGGTGCAGGCCGGGCGGTTTAAGATGCTCAGCCCCCACAAGGTGCTCGCGGAAACCATGGCTCTCCTGTCGCAAATCACGACGCCCACGCAGGTTACCAGCGATCACTACACCAACTACCTCGAAGTGGCCGGCCAGTTGCCCGAGGACCGGGACGCCATGCTCGAGGCACTGCGCCGGGCCTTGCGGCAAGATGAGTCAACCTTCCGCCCGTTCTTCATCGGCACGCAATAATTTGCGGGGCGGGCGGGGGAATTTTTAGTAAGGGCTTCCCCCGCCCCTCTCCTCAAAAACTGCTTTCAGGATTTTTCGGCCACCGCCCAGATCATTTCGTAGCTTACCGGAATGACGCCGTCTCTGCCGTAGTTGGTCTGATAGGCCTCCATGAGGGCGGTCAGAAGACGGGGAGAAATGGGGCCGGGCCGGGGATTGGTGGCTCCCGTGGCCTGGAGGGCTTTGAGAAACTCCGGCACCGAAGGGAAGGTGGCGGTGACCATTTCCCGGGCCAGCCGGACCTGACTGAATCCGGCCTGATACAAGCGGTCGGACCAGGCCTGGCGGTCGCCAAACCCCTGGGCGGGAATCGGTGGAGTTGCGGGTAATTTCAGGCTCCGGGCGGCCCGGTTCATGGCCTCGGCCAGTTCCTGAAAGGTTTGGGGTCCCAGGGTGGAGAAAGCCAGGACGCCCCCGGGAGCCAGACCCAGGTAGTAGGCGGCCAGAGTCTCCCCGGGGCGCGTGAACCACTGGAAGGTGGCGTTGGCGATGACCAGGTCATACGAGCCCCGGAGCTGGGTCTCCCCGTCCGCCACCAGCCACGCAACCCCCGCCTCGGGCCCCAAGCGCCGCCGGGCCGCCGCCACCAAAGCGGCATCCAGGTCGAGAGCGACCAGCCGGGCCTCCCGGTTGGCCTGCCGCAGGAGGCCGGTGAGATAGCCAGTACCGCAGCCGATCTCCAGGATGCACCGGGCCCCGGCCAGGGAGCCTCCCACCGCCGCCACCAGCCTATGGGCCATGAGGCGCTGCATGCCGGCATGGCGATCATAGGACTGGGCTCGCCGGGCGAAATTGCGTCTGATGCCTTGTTTGACTTCCATAACGTCCTGCATGCAGGATACAGGCGCCGCCTCGAACTGGGTTTTTATCTCGCGGGGCTCAAGCATTTCTCTAGTATCCTGTTAAAGGCCGCCGCCTTGGTCAAAAAGGGGAGGTGCCCGGCCCCCGGCAAAAGATTTAGCCTGGCGCCGGAAAGCTGTTCCTTCAGGAACCGCCCCTGGGCCGGGGGCACGATCCGGTCTTCCTGCCCCTGGATGACGACTGCCCCGGCGGGGAGGCGGGGGAGCAGGGGCCTTAAGTCACGGTTAAGCAAATAATCGAGGCCTGCCGCCAGGGTCCCGGCGGCCGCCGGGGCCGCAAACGCCTCCCGGGCCTGGGAGACCAACGCCGCTTCCCCCGGGGCCAGGCATTGTTCGGCAAACTCCGCCAGCACCTGCGGCGGGTTTTCCGCAAGGGCCCGGCGCATAGCCCGGATCACGGCGGGTGGCTGTCCCCAGGGATAATCCGGGCGTCGGGTAAAGACCGGGGCCACCCCGACCAGGACCACCCCCCCCGGGGGCGGGCCCGGGAGGCTGCTCAAAGCCTCCAGGAGCAGCATGCCCCCCAGGGACCAGCCTACCAGCCAGCATTCCCGGAGCGTCATTTCTCGTAATTTTCGTAAGCTTTTCAAGAAGTCTGAAAACCAGCCTGCCTCCCAGGCCGGGACCGTGGGCGTCAAGACCGTCACCCGGTCGCCGAAGGCCGCTACCTGCCGTTCCCAAACCCGGCCGGAGGCGCCCCAGCCGTGGAAAAAGACCAGGGTGGTCATGACCCCAGACCCATGGTTCGGGCTGTGGCCACGATGATCTCCCGGGCCCGGGACAGGTCATCCCGGACATGGGCGGCGGACAGGGAAAAACGCACCCGGGCCCGGCCCGGCGGCACCGTGGGGGGACGCAAGGCCACCGCCATGAGCCCCTGGCCCATGAGACGGGCGGCGAACTCTAGGGTGCGGTCGTTTTCTCCCACCAGCACCGGCACAATCTGGGTTTCGCTCCCGAGTATATCCAGGCCCGCAGCCAGCAAGCCCTGGCGAAACTCCTGGGATTCCCGGCTCAGAAAAATCCGGCGCTCCGGCTCCTGCACCACCAGCTTGAGGGCCTGGTGGATGGCCCCCAGCACCGGCGGGGCCAGGGCGGTGGAGTAGATGAACGACCGGGCCCGGTTGTGAAGGTAGTCCACCAGGCGCCGGTCCCCGGCCACGAAGCCCCCCTGGGAACCCAACGCCTTGGAAAAGGTGCCCATATGAATGTCCACTTCCCGGGTCAGACCCAAAGCATCGGCCAGACCGCCGCCCTTCGCTCCCAATACGCCGGTGGCATGGGCCTCGTCACACATCAGCCAGGCCCCGTAACGCGCCTTTAACGCCACCAGGTCCGCAAGCGGCGCCAGGTCGCCGTCCACGGAAAACACCGAATCGGTAACGATAAGACGCCGCCGGGCGGCCCCGGCCCCGCGCAGCAGCTGCTCCAGGCGGTTCAGGTCCCGGTGGGGAAAGCGCTGCAACGCGGCTCCGGACAGTTTGATGCCGTCATAGATGCTGGCGTGGTTGAGCCGGTCGCTGAAAATCACATCCCCCGGTCCCATGAGGGCGGCGAGCGTACCCACGTTGGCCATGTAGCCGGTGGGAAAAATCACCGCGGCTTCGGCGCCCTTAAAGTCGGACAGGCGGGCCTCCACCGCCTCGTGCAGGGCCAGGTGGCCCACCACCAGGCGAGAAGCCCCGGCCCCGGCGCCCCACCGGGCCGCGGCCGCCTGGGCCGCCTGGATAATCCGGGGGTCCTGGGACAGGCCCAGGTAATCGTTGGAGGATAAGTTGAGGAGGACCTGCCCGGCCATCCTGACCTTGCCGCCGGGCAAGACCTCGTCCACCACCTTCAGGCGCCGCCTAAGCGACCGGGCTTCAAGGGCGGCCAGTTCTTGGGTTAACGCATCCATTATGTCTCTTTGGTGGCACCGGCGTCTCGCCGGTGCTGTAGGGGCGGGTTTTAAACCCGCCCCTACCCGCTCATTTTTGTGGTTCCGGCTGCGCCCGACGACGGTTACGGTTTTATATCAGCCCAGGATAACTCAATCGTGATATTAGCCGCAGTCTCATTTGGGTCCCCCCAGGAGTTGCTCGGCAATGGGGGAGAGCGCCGCCAGAAAAACCTTCCGGCCCGCCGGGGACGTAAGGTCCGGCACTTCCGGCAGCCGGCTCAGGACGGGCGCCCCGGTGAGCGCCTCAATCACCCCGGGATTGGTTTCTTCCGCCAGCCCCGGGGTATCGGGGTAGCGGTTGAGGAGGACCCCCGCCACTACGATCCCGGCCGCCTGCGCCGCCTTGACGGTCAAGACCGTGTGGTTGATGGTCCCCAGGCCGGATTTGGCCACCACCGCCAGGGGTAAACCCAGCCACCGGATCAGGTCCAGGACCAGGAAGTGCGTGCCCACGAGGGGGACATACAGCCCCCCGGCGCCTTCCACCACGAAAAAGTCATACCGCGCCGCCAGGTCCCGGAGACTGGCGGCAATGCGCTCCAGATCCACGGTTATCCCTTCTTGGGCCGCGGCCACTCCCGGGGCCAGGGGCAGGCGCAGGGCGATGGGAGTGAGGACTTCCAGGGGCTCGGTCAAACCGGCCAGGGTCCGGGCAAAGTTGGCATCCGTGGGAATCAGGCGGTCCCCTTCCCGGGGGCAGCCGCTCTGGACCGGTTTGAAATAAACCGCCTTAACCCCCCGCTGCCGGAGCGCCGCGGTCAGCCCCGCGGCCACCCAAGTCTTGCCCACGTCGGTATCGGTGCCGGTGATAAAGACCCCCCGGAGCGGGGTGAGGCTGGGTAATGTCAGATTCATAACGAGTCCCGTTCAAAAAAATGCGGATTTATCCGCAGGGGCCGCCCTGAGTGTCGGCCCTCTGGCGGGTGGACACAACAGTCCGCCCCTACAAAAAAATTATCATTTGAACAGAAACTCGGCATCACTTCGGCTCTTCCTGCCGGGGAGGGCCTGCACCAATTCCAGGCCCAAATCCGCCAGCATCTGCCGATCGTCATCGGGCAGGCGGCCCCGGGTGGTGAGGTAATCCCCGGTCATCAGGGCATCGGCCCCGGCGGCGAACAGCAGGGGACTCAAAGAGCGCAGGGTGACCTGGCGGCCGCCGCAGATGATGACCGAGCGCTCCGGGAAAGTAAGGCGGAAGGCCAGGACGATCTTCAGGGCCGTAAGGGGGTCCAGCAATGGGAGGTGCGCCAGGGGAGTGCCAGCCAGAGGGTGGAGAAAATTGAGGGGAATGGCGTCCACGGCCAAAGTTTTAAGCGTCTGGGCCATCTCCCAACGCTGGGGCAAGGTCTCCCCCAACCCGAAGATCCCCCCGGCGCACACGGACAACCCGGCCTCCCGGGCGTGCTCGATGGTGGCCACCCGTTCGGCAAAGCTGTGGGTGGTGCAAATCCGGGGGAAAAAAGAGGCCGCGGTCTCCAGGTTGTGGTGAAACCGGTACAGCCCCGCGGCCTTCAACTCCGTAAGGAAGCCCCGATCCGCAATTCCCAGGGAGGCGCAGACGCGGATGGGCACGGCCTCTTTAATGGCGGCCACTGCGGACAGAATGGCGGTTTGCTCCCGGGGAGACCTGATCCCCCGGCCCGCGGTCACCAGGGAGAAGCGCGAGGCCCCGGCCGCGGCCGCCTGCCGGGCGGCGGCCACCAACTCGGCTTGGGGGAGCAGGGGATATTGGGGGGCCTGGCTGGACGCCTTAGCCGACTGGGAGCAAAAGGCGCAGTCCTCGGAGCACATGCCGGACTTGGCGTTGATGATGACGCAGAGGCTGACCCGCCGCCCGAAATGGCGCTCCCGGAGCAGGCTGGCCTCCCCCAGCCGGGGCCACAACGCCGCGGCCGACAGGCTAAACAGCTCTTCCCAATCCGAATAATTCATCTTTAATAAAATCACCCAGAGGGAGCCGAATGTCAACCAAAATCAATTCATTGGTTTACAATAGCAGTGCCCTGGGATTGAAAAGGTGGGAGCGAAGAGGGCAAACAGTTTGGGCTGTTAAAGGTGGGTTAGGGCCAATGCTGTTCACTTAATCGTAGAAAGCTCTGCGAGATCGCCTCTCCTGTCATTCTGAGGGAGCGAAGCGACCGAAGAATCTCCAAATGAGATGCTTCGCTTCGCTCAGCATGACAAAAAATTTTTCTGCGCCTTAAGTGAACCGTATTGGGGTTAGGGCACGTTTCTTATGAGAGACGCTTATGTCAGGGCCTAAGCAAAATCACCGCCTCTGGACGTAAACCTCCCGGGCCTTGATGCCGTCGGAGGGGCCGATGAGGCCCTCTTTCTCCATGGTTTCGATGATGCGGGCCGCCCGGTTGTAGCCCACCCGGAGCCGGCGCTGGAGCATGGAGATGGAGGCGTTCCGGGTCTCGGCCACCAGTTCCACGGCGTCGGCGTACTTCTCGTCCTTCTCGTTGTTTTCAGCGATCTCCTCGTCCTGCTCCCGCATCTCGGTAATCCCGGGCTCATAATCCGGCGCCGCCTGGGCCTTCAAGAAGTCCGTGACCCGGGTGACTTCCTCTTCTGTGACAAAAGGCCCGTGGATGCGCTTCAGGCGGGAGGTGCCCGGCGGCATGAACAGGAGGTCCCCCATGCCCAGGAGGCGCTCGGCCCCCATGGCGTCGAGGATGACCCGGGAGTCCGTCCGGGCCGAGACCTGATAGGAGATGCGGGTGGGGAAGTTGGCCTTGATGAGGCCGGTGATGACGTCCACCGAGGGCCGCTGGGTGGCCACGATCAGGTGGATGCCCGAGGCCCGGGCCTTCTGGGCCAGGCGGATCAGGTATTCTTCCGTGTCCCGGGAGGACACCAGCATCAGGTCCGCCAGCTCGTCGATGACAATGACCAGGTACGGCAGCCCCCGGGGCAGGATGCCCTCGTCGATCCGGGGGTCCGCCTTCTTGGCCTTGGCCTTGACGTTGTAGCCTTCGATGTTGCGCACGCTCAAATCGCTCAGCAGGGCATAGCGGCGCTCCATCTCCCCCACGGCCCAGTGCAGGGCCATGGTGGCCTCCTTGGGGTTGAACACCACCGGGTGGAGGAGGTGGGGAATGTCCTCGTACATGGACAGCTCGATGCGCTTGGGGTCCACCATCAGGAAGCGCACCTCTTCCGGGGTGGCCTTAAAGAGGATGCTCAGGATCATGGCATTGAGGCCCACACTCTTGCCGCTGCCGGTGGCCCCGGCGATGAGGAGGTGGGGCATCTTGGCCAGGTCGGTGACCACCGAGGCGCCCATGATGTCTTTGCCCAGGGCCAGGGTCAGGCGGGAGGCGGACTTCTGGTAAGCCCCGTCCGCCAGGATCTCCCGGAGGCCCACCACCTGGCGCTTGGGGTTGGGCACCTCGATGCCCAGCACCCCCTTGCCCGGCACCGGCGCCACGATGCGGATGGACAGGGCCTTCAGGGCCAGGGCCAGGTCGTCGGCCAACCCGGTGATCTTGCTGATCTTGACTCCCAGGGCCGGTTCGTATTCGAAGCGGCTCACCACCGGCCCCGTCATGATGGCGGTCACCCGGCCCTCCACCCCGAAATGGCGCAGGGTGTTCTCCAGCTTCTCGGCCTGGACCAGCATGATGTTCTCCTGCACCTGGTGGTTCCAGGGGGGGGACGGGTCCAGGAGGTCCAGGCTCGGGAGGGTATAGGCCCCTGTGGTGGGCACGGCTTGGCGGGATTTGGGGCCGGGGGCCTCCGGCGCCGGGGTAGAAACTGACGGCGTCAGGACCGGGACTTCCGCCTCGCCCACGGTCTGGGTGACGATCTGGCGCCCCACGGTTGGCCGCCGGGGGTGGTACGGAGGCGCCTCCGGCAGTTCCTCTTCCCGCCGCCGCACCAGGCGAAAGGCGGACCTAAGCGCCTGGGCCAGGAGGGCCATGAGCCCCACGTAGGACAGGCGGGTGGCCCCCATGATACTGACAAGCAGGGCCAGAGCCAAAGCCAGAGCGGCCCCGACCTGATTGAGGCTGGGGAGCAAGATGGCCGACAGGAGACTCCCGAGGTAGCCGCCGCCATAAAGCAGGCTGCCGCCCCACCCCAGAGACCACAACCCCGCTGACGCCAGCAAGACCCCCAGACCCGAGAGGGTTTGGAGCCAGCCCAGGTCCTCCAGCCCTTCGTGGTGGGACTGCCAGGCCAGGCCCAGGAACATCAAGGGCACCCAGTAGGAGGCCAGGCCCAACCCCGAGATGAGGTAATGGGCCGTCAGGACCCCGGCCTTGCCGGCGGCGTTGTGGACCGCCGCGGCCTGCCACAGGGCTACAAGCCCCTGGTAGTCGGCTGCAGCATAACTGCCCAGGGCCAGTGCGAAAAACCCGGCCAGGCCCAAAAGCAGCAGGGCCGCCATCTCCTGGCCCAATCGCCGGGGCCAGGAGACCTCGGGCGCCGCCACGGGCTTAGGGGCCGGGGCGGCCTTGGGCTTCCGGCTGGCGGTCTTGGGTTTCGGGGTCTCGCTTTTGGCCATGGTGAACGTTCGGTTTTGGGGTCAGGGGCCCGGGGGCCTTGCCATAAGCGGCCCTATCACCACTCCTGCCCCCAATTCCCTCCCCCCACCCCATCAAGGGGTGAGGAAGAGATTCTCACTCGGTTCTTTAATTTTCAATGCCTTGATTTACCTAAAATAGCAATCCTTTTTTGCCCTCTCCGGCGATTATTATTCAGCCTTGGCCGGTTAAGTTGCTGAATATCAAGGTGATGAATGATGGAAATTGAGATCATGGGGGCCGGGGAAATGGTCAGCGAGGTTGCGAGCCTCGTTCTGGATTTTAAGCCGTAATTCCCGGGCCCTGGAGAGGGTTATTTCTTATCCGCGCCAGCCGGGGAGGGTTCCAGGGTGACGCCCTGTTCTTCCAGCTTTTTCATATACTTTCCCGGGTCTTGGTTGAACGCCGCATCGCAACCCTTGCAGCAAAAATAGAAACGTTTGCCCTGGTAGTCGACATAGACGTTCTTATCAATATTTCCGGCCAGGACCGGGCAGAGGGTCTGGGGCTTGGGGTCGGCGGCCCAGAGGCTCCCGGCGGCAAAGGCGGTCAGGGTCAGGGCCAGAATCAGGGCTTGGATGGTTTTCACGAGATTCTCCTTATATGGGGTTCACGGATTCACCTTATTTATAACAAATTTGGTTCATATGGCCTATTGTCAAGCCTCAACA
Organism: Deltaproteobacteria bacterium; assembly: GCA_016875015.1. GTDB lineage: Bacteria > Desulfobacterota > Desulfobaccia > Desulfobaccales > 0-14-0-80-60-11 > 0-14-0-80-60-11. The sequence continues at coordinate 30,112 of VGSJ01000024.1, forward strand.
AAAAGTTTTCTTTAATGGCGCGGACCGCTTATAAAAAGCAATCAAACGACTATTATTTGTCATTCTGAGTGTAGCGAAGAATATCTGTTTTTAGCCGCCGAGATTCTTCACTCCGCTTCGCTTCTTTCAGAATGACATAAATATTCAATATCTTTTGACTGCAACTGCGTATTACAATAGCCGAGGATTTTTTTCCAGCGGCAGGCGGAAGCACGCGCGGCACAGGCTTCCAGCCTGTGCACCCGCACCGGTAATACCAGGTTGCTATCAGAAAAGTATTTTCAGGTCCGGAGAATAGTTTCCCAAGGCGCTAAAATTCGTAGGGCGCGTCTCACGCGCCATTCTTGGTGCGTAAGACGCTACGAAGGGAAATTACCTTTTTGAGCGCAGATTGGTATAAGATACCGGTGCCACCAAGAACTTTTCTAAGCAGGAGAAAAATATGAGCACCATCAAAGTGGAACGGCGGCCCAGCCCCGAGCGCTTGAAGGAGTTGGGGGTCTCCAACTGGCCCATCTGGACCAAAGAGGCCTCGGAGTTCCCCTGGACTTACGATGAACCGGAGACCTGCTATTTCCTGGAAGGGGAGGTGACGGTCACCGCGTCGGACGGGGAGACGGCCAGGGTGGGCCGGGGCGACCTGGTGACCTTTCCGGCCGGCCTGTCTTGCACGTGGAAGATCAGCCAGGACGTGAAGAAGCACTATCGGTTTGGGTGAGGGGGTGCATTAACCTTCTTCCAAAAGTTAATCGAGACCCCGGTATTTCACTATGATTAGAGGACAGATATCGCCCCTATAATTTCTTACTTCAGAGGTCCTTTTTCTTCCTGATCTGACTGGTCCGGAGTTTTATGGGGGCCGTTGCAGGTCAGGGTGTCCGTCCGCCAGAGGCGCTGCATCCTGGTGCCGGCCTGGCGGTGCTCGCAGGGTTCATGCCCGCAGATGGGGCACTCCGGTTCCATGCAGGGGTCGGCATGGATGAGGATATCCGCCTGCCCCTCAAAGTAATCGTTGAGGATTTTTTCCAGTTGTTTGACCTCAGAGTGACTGGCTTCCAGTAAGAAATCCCGGGGCAGGATGAGGTGGAAGTCGATGAAGACATGGGCGCCGGCCCGGCGGGCCCGGAGTTGATGGATGTCGATCCACATGGGGCGGCGGTTATCGGCGATGACCCGGCAGATCTCTTCTAAGAGCTCGGGGTCCGATTTGTCCATGAGGCCGGCCGCGGCCTGGTGGACCAACCGGGACCCGGTAAAGAGAATATTGAGGCCCATAAGGATGGCCACGGCGCCGTCCAGCCAGTTCCAGCCGGTAAAATAAACGCCCACCAGTCCCAGGACGACCCCAACGGTAGTGTAGACGTCGGTGAGGACGTGTTTGCCGTCGGCGATGAGGACGATGGATTTGGTGCGCCGGCCCACCATCACCAGGACCATTCCCAGGACGAGGTTCACCAGGGCGGCGCCCAGGATGAGGAGCATGCCCTGTTCCAGCTTGGGGATGGCCTGGGGGTGAAAGAGACGGGGCCAGGCGGCGTAGAAGATCCCTAAGGCCGCCAGGACAATGAGGGCCCCTTCAAAGCCGGCGGAGAAATATTCGACCTTGCCGTGGCCGTAAGGGTGATCGGGGTCGGGGCGCTTGGCCGCGATGATGATGCTGCCCAGAGCGAAGCCGGCGGCCACCACGTTGATGATGGACTCCAGGGCATCGGAGAGGATGGCGGCGGAGTTGGTGAGATAAAAGGCAATAAATTTTACGGCCATCAGGCCCGCGCCGATGAGCAGGGAGGCGGAGATGGCCAGGAGGTGGTTTCTGAGGTTGGTATTTTTCTGGGGGTTCACGAATTTTTTTAAGCAGTGGTAATTGAACTTTGGTTTATCTGATTACTATCACATAGTCAGGAAATGGAAAAGGCCTCAGATGGGGGCGGTTGGGAGGAAAAAATTTTTGACGGCGGAGTCAATGGAGAAGATGCCGCCGCGAGTCACACAGCTATTGGTGCAAATGGATGAAGATGTTTTCCCGTTCAAAGGCTCCCTTCAAGAAGACTTCCAGGTGATCTTGAGAAAAGAAGGTCTGCAGCTCGAACTCCTCGTCGGGGAACCAATCGGTCTCCAGGGTCAAACCGGCCTCTTTTTGCCGGATCATGACGTGGCCTTCGTCCGCGACTTCCAGGGGCCAGGCGAGATAGAGGCTGAAGCTCAAGGAATCAGGGGAGCGGTTGATGCTGGCCTTCTTGGCCTCCCAGATTTCATACTTGGGGTCGCCAAACCCGGACAGCCAATACAGACTGATATAGTTGAGGCCGTCAAACATGCGCGTCAAACCGCGCTCAGGCCGATTTTTTGCACTTGAGGGCCATCTGGGCCATTTTGCGGCGGACGAAGGCCAGCTGGCCCTGGAGGGGAATTTCCATGGGGCAGAGGTCGTCGCAGGCCATGAGGCCGATGCAGCCGAAGACGCCTTCGTCGGTACCCACCACGTCGAAGTATTTAGCCGTGGGGCGCTCATCCCGGGGGTCGATCATGAAGCGGGCGATGCGGTTCAGGAAGGCGGCGCCCATAAAGTCGGCCCGCATATTGGCGGTGGCGCAGGCGCCGATGCAGCAGCCGCACTCGATGCAGCGCTCGGCATCGTAAATCGCCTGGGCGGTGGGGTTGTCCATGCGCGCTTCGATGGACTTGGGGTTGAAGACCTTGTCGGTGTGAATCCAGGCCTCGGTGCGCACGTTGAGATGCCGGAACCAGACGCCGGTGTCCACGGAGAGGTCGCCCACCAGTTTAAAGACGGGGAGGGGCATGACCGTGATCCGGTCCGGCATATCCTGAGTCAGGGTCTTGCAGGCCAACCCCGGCCGGCCGTTGATGAGCATGGCGCAGGAGCCGCAGATGGCCGCCCGGCAGACAAAGTCGAACATCAGGGAGGGGTCCATCTCCTCCCGGAGGCGATTCAGGGCGATAAAGAGACTCATGCCCATGGTCTCCTCCAGCTGATACTCCTGCATCCGGGGAGGAATTTCGGGGGTGATGGGATTGTAGCGAAAAACAGAAAAAGTAAGGAGTCGGTCGGCCATTTTAGACTTCCTTTGGTTGATTATCTCGGAGCCGCGGGAGATTCTTCGCTGCGCTCAGAATGACAAGAATTTTATTGGTTGGTGAGCAGTGCGCACCCTGATACGTTAAACTCCATTGACCACAGGCTGGAAGCCTGTGCTACCTGATCTCTTGAACACTAATCGCCCGCCTCGATGGGCATTTCGCCGTAGCCCCGGGAGCCCGGGGGCAGCTCGGTGATGTTCACCGGTTCGTGCTGGAGGTCGGGCATGGGATCGCCGGGTTTCCAGTAGGCCAGGGTACGTTTCAGCCAGTGGTCGTCGTCCCGGCGGGGGTAGTCCTCCCGATAGTGGCTGCCCCGGGATTCGGTGCGCTGCAGGGCGCCGAAGGAGATGCACAGGGCCAGGCGGAGCATGCCGGGGAGGCGCAGGGCGGCCAGCAGTTCCGGGTTGGGCCCGAGGCCGCTGGAGCGCAGCCGGAGGTGCTGGGCCCGCTCATAAAGGCCCTGGAGGGTGGTCACGGCTTCCTGGAGATCCGCACCGGTGCGGAAGATGCCCACGTTATTCAGGAGGGTTTCTTCCATCCGGCGGCGCAGGACGAAGACGTCTTCGGCGCCGTTCTTGCGGCTGCGGAGGTCAGCCAGGCGCTGGGCCTGGGCGGCCATGGCTTCTTCCACCAGGGAGAAGGGGAAGATCAGGGACTGTTCCCCGGCAAAATCGGCGACCCGCTCTCCCACCGCCATGCCGGCGACGATGGTTTCGGCCAGGGAGTTGCCCCCCAGGCGGTTGAAGCCGTGGAGGTCCCAGCAGGCGGCTTCGCCCGCGGCAAACAGGGCTTTCAAGCCGTAAGCCTCGCCATGTTTATTGGTACGGACCCCGCCCATGGAGTAGTGCTGGGTGGGCCGGACCGGGATGAGGGCTTCCACGCAGTCGATACCCAGGAAATTTTGGCAAATGGTGTGGACTTCCCGGAGGTTGGTACAGATGTGGCCGGGGCCCAGGTGGCGGATGTCCAGCCAGAGGTGGGGGCCGTAGGGGCTGTCCACCCCGAAGCCCTGGCGGATGTGGTGCAGCATCCAGCGGCTGACCACGTCCCGGGAGGCGATTTCCTTTTTCACCGGCTCATAGTCGGGCATGAAACGGTGGAGGTTCTTATCCAGGAGGATGCCGCCGTCGCCCCGGCAGCCTTCGGTGACCAGGATGGCGGCAGGGACAATGCCGGTGGGGTGAAACTGCACCGCCTCCATGTTGCCCAGGGGGACAACGCCGGTATCCAGGGCGATGGCCATGCCGGTGCCCTCGTTGATGACGGCGTTGGTGGAGACGCCGTACATGCGGCCGTAGCCGCCGGTGGCGATGACCGTGGCCTTGGCCAGGTAGGGGCGAATCTCGCCGGTGCGCAGATCCATGGTCACGGCGCCGAAACAGGTGTCGCCGTTGTGGATCAGGCTGATGGCCTCGCAGCGATCATGGACGGCGACCCCCAGCTTGATGACCACGGAATCCATAGCGTACTGGAGGACGTGGCCGGTGCCGTCGGAGGCGAAGCAGGTGCGCCACTTGGCGGTGCCGCCGAACTGGCGCTGGGCGATGAGGCCGGCTTTTTCCTGGAGGTCTTCGATATCGACGCCGTCGGGCAGGGTGCGCTTGCCGGGGACCACCCGGGACCAGGGCACGCCCCAATGGGACAGTTGGCGCACGGCCACGGGGGCCAGTTCACAGAAGAGGCGGGCCACCTCCTGGTCGCAGCCCCAGTCGGAGCCCTTGACCGTATCTTCGAAATGGATGTCGGGGTTGTCGCCGTAGCCCATGGCCACGTTGCCCAGGGCCGCCTGCATGCCCCCCTGGGCGGCGGTGCTGTGGGAGCGGCGGGGCGGCACCAGGCTCAGGATGGTGACCCGGTGGCCGTTCATGGCGGCTTCGATGGCCACGCGTTCGCCGGCCAGGCCGGCCCCGATGACCAGGACGTCAGATATATGTGCGTCGGACCAGTTCATGAGAGGCCTTTGGGGATGCTGCGGAAGTAAAAAACCAGGAGGGTGAGAAAACCCAGCCCCACCATACCGATGGTGGCGTAGACCAGGTATTTGGTGAATTTTTTCCGGTGGATCCAACTCCACTTCACCAGGATGCGGTACAGACCCACCATGGCGTGGATTTCAGCGGCCAGGATCAGGAGGACGAAGCTGGAAAAGTAGCCTCCCTGGATTCGGGCGGCGCTGGTGGCGGCCTCGATGGGCCAGGTGACCAGCACGCTCCAGATATGGGTGGCGGCCAGGACCAGGACGATGAGGCCGGTTAATATCTGGACGCCCCAGGCCCAGGTGTCCAGGTGGGCCAGGCGGCGGGAATGCTGCACGAAGACCCGCATTTCCTGGAACTTCCAGGGGGCCTTGCGCATGGCCACTAAACCGTGGACGAGGATGGCCAGGATGACGAGGGGGATGCCGATGTAGGAGAGATAGTACTCATCCATGCGGGCGGAATCCCGGTTGAAGGCGTCCACGCCGAGAATAATGCTGGAGACCGCGAACATGTGGAACTGGAGGAAACCGAAGAGCATCAAGCCGGTGGCCAGCTCCAGGAGTTCCAGGCGGGCTTCCAGCCGGGGACTTTTCGCCAGAAGTTTTTGTAAGATCACCGGGTCACCTGCTAGATATATGTGAAATTTTACGCAAACCCAATTTATAAATATATTTCAAGAAGAATTTGTTGTCAAAGATTTTCTCCCGCCGGCGGCCCAGAGGTTGGGGGGCGGCAACCGTTAGTTCTCCGAGATTAACGGCTAAATTCTATCAGGGGCGAAGAAGCTGGAAAATCAGGCAAACTTTGATTTCTCTGTCAAAGATTTTCTTACAAAGGGGATTTTGGGCAGCAGTGTCCGGTTTGGTTTTTGCAAAGGAGGCTGCTCGTTATACGTCGTCCAACAATTCATAAATTCGCTGACGCACTTTTTGTTCCGAGAAGATTACTTCCCCCTCACCCCAACCCTCTCCCCCATTGGGGGAGAGGGGGTAAAGTTGGACCGATTTAATGCCTTATGGTTAATAGACCCGGCGACATCACCTACTCCCTCTCCCCCCGCTTCGGGGGGAGAGGGTTGGGGTGAGGGGGGCAGAACAACCGCATGCAATTTCCTAACCGGACAGTGCTGGATTTTTGGGCGGAATTCGGACAAGATACGACAATGCCGAAAAAAACCGCCGGGGCGGGAAACCGCGCCCCGGCGGCGGGAAGGCAGGGATCAGGAACGGCGGCGGCGCAGGGAGTATCCGCCCAGGCCCAGGAGGCCGGAGCCCAGGAGCCAGACCGCGCCGGGGAGGGGGACGGGGTTGGGCGGGGTGGGTTGGACCCCGATGCCCAGGACCAGGTATATATCGTTGACACCGTCAGGAGCAAATGCATTAGGCGACACCATATCTGCGGTCCCCTGGGCCCACCCCAGATATATGGAGGGCTGGTTGACAATACCATTATGATAAGAAGTCATAAAATTATCCCATAGGCTAAAGCTGCCGGGGGTGCCGGTGACATAGAAGTCTGCCCTGATGAAAGGAGAAACGCCACCTAAACTGGGCAAATAGTCTGTATAAATGTTTAACATGTGCCAAGTGCCCGGCGTCCAATTGCCGAAATTAAGATTCCCGGCATACAGGTAGTAGACGCTGCCTTCCTGCAAGAGGGGGTTGAGCTCACCGCTGCTGTTAAGACCCAGCAGAGGCCCCCCGGGGTCAGAGCTGACACCTAGAACGAATCGATTTATATCGGGTCTGGTGATCCATGATGCGACGTTGTAAGTTTGTAAATCAACGAAGTCAAAAGTGATGGCTCCTGCCGGCCCGGCCAGCATCAGTACACACGCGGCGACTAAAAGCAAACGTTTCATAACACACCCTCCAATTAATGGTCATCAAACAAAGGTGAGAATAGTTAATGGCTGTCGGCGCAGTGAAGTTGACGGCAGCACCATGTCCAAAGTTTTTCCTTTCCCAATAAAAAGCCGAACTGCCTTGAACCCAGGCAACCCGGCTGTCTCATTTCAGGTTAATTCAGAGACCCGTGGCTTTCCGCCCCCGCCTCGCGGCGGGTTTGGCTTTTGCTAGTTATTAGGTAGAAAAACATAAATTTATACCAAGTTGCCATCTAACGAGTAATATGATAGACTGCTCCAAAAATTTATAAGGGGGCAGTCATGGGAAAAGTAACCAAGAGCATCCCCCACCTTTCCAAAGAGGAGATTCAGGAAAGAATCAAGA
>VGSJ01000025.1 GCA_016875015.1 Deltaproteobacteria bacterium
ATACCGACTTCACGGTGGCTACCGGGAAGGTCTTGGCCACAACCCCCAGGCTGATGTAATCCGTGATCCGGCTGCCTTTGGGGAGTTCTGCAAGTGTCCGTGCCATCTGCGGTCCTCCTGTCATAGCCTGACACAGGATACCACAGAATTAATATTAAGTGAACAGTATTGCCACTAAATCCCCCTTTAGAAAAGGGGGACTTTAAATGCCCGGTATTCAAGATATAGCTCGTTTTATACAATACACATTATGAATAGCGACACTATCCCCCTCCCCCAAGAAAATGCTTTGTCAACCGCCAGCGCCGCCACCAGCGCAGCAGGGAGTGGGGCGGCGGCTGAGTTTTGCTTTGCTGCCAGGCCGGGTTGAACGCCAGATCCAGCACGTGCAGGGTGGGGTGCCCCGCCTTGGCCAGGCGGGCCCGGCAGGAGGCGCAGTAGGCGACCAGGTCCCGGGTGGCCTCGGACAGCCGGAAGTCCGTCATTTTCTGGGCCAGCTCCGGGGCCACGGCGGGCACCATCCCGCCGGAGCCGCAGCAGATGCTGCGCTCCCGGTTGTGGGCCATCTCCTCGACGTTGTGTCCCAGGTCAGCGACCAGGCGGCGCACCGCCGCATGGATGGGGGGGGCCTGGCGGGCGCCGCAGGCGTCTTGAATGTTGAAGGTCCAGGGCGGCCCGGCGGGGGCCGCGTCCGGTAAACCCACCTCGCTCAGCACTTCGTAGATGGAGCGGGTGTTGACCTCCGGGAGAAATTCCTGAAAAGTCTGGTAGCAGTGCGGGCAGGCCACGATGACTTCTCGGGCTCCCAGCTTGGCGATTTCCCCGGCCACCTTCCGGATGACCCGGAGCATGACGTCGGTCTCCCCCATGAAATAGCTGGGGGCGCCGCAGCAGTTGAGCATGATGCCCGTATCCGGCAGCCGGCGGCGCAGGTGGGCGTAGGCCGCCTTCACCACTTGGGTGGCGTGGCCCGCCAGGGAGCAGCCCGGGAAAAAGACCCGGGCCGCCTTGCCGGTGGCGGGGTCCGGGCGGCCCAGAGCAAAGGTCGGGGAAGCCCCCCACTTGACGTAGTTCCGAATGCCCTGATGCGGGGGCAACGGCCCCTTGCCACGGGCCACCAGGGCTTCCCGGGCCGAAAGGCAGGGGCGGCCGGCGTGGAGGCCCTGGGGACAGACTGCCTGGCAAAGGCCGCAGTAATGACAGGAGTAGGGAATCAGGGGGTCAGCCAGGCCCCGTTCCCGGAGGAGATGGACCAGCTCTTTTTCAGTGTAGGGAAACTGCTGCACATAATGCTGGAGAAAGGTGCAGTTTTTGACACACTGAGAGCAGGCGCAGGCGAGGCAGCGGGCGGCTTCGGCCTCGGCCGCGGCTGCGGTGAAACCCAGTTCCACTTCGGCGTCCGGTTGAGCCGTCCGGGCCGTCAGGCTGAGGCCGGGCATCGGCTGGCGGTAGGTGACCTCGGCGCCGAGGGTATCCACGATGAGGTTGGTGGTGCGGCTGGTTAGGGGCGGCAACTCCTGGGGCCGCGGCTCCCCTTTGAGGGAGCAGTGGATGGCCAGGGCGGCCCGGCGGCCGGCGGCAAAGGCCTCCACGGCATTCCGGGGTCCGGTGACCAGATCGCCCCCGGCAAAGACCCCCGGAATCCGGGTCGATAGCGTCACCGGCTCCGCCTCCAGCCGGAAGATGGTGGCGGTGTCAAAAGCCAGGCCGGGCCCGAAAAAATTGAAATCCGCGGTCTGGCCCAGCGCCGGGATCACCAGGTCCACCTCCAGGGTGAACTCGGAGCCGGGCGCCGGCATCGGGCAAGAGCGGCCGCCGGCGTCAGGCTCTCCCAACTCGGTCTTTTGGGCCACCAATCCCCGCACCCGGCCGTCCCCCAGCAGGCGCACCGGCAGAGTGAGGAAATGGAACTGAACCCCTTCCCGGCGAGCCTCCTCCACCTCCGAGGCCAGGGCCGGCATGAGGTCCTGGGTGCGGCGATAGAGGAGGCGCACCTCCTCAGCCCCGGCCCGCCAGGCGGAGCGGGCCGCGTCCACCGCGGCGTTGCCGCCGCCGATGACGGCCACCCGGCGGCCTACTTTAGGCGGAGTCCCCTCGTTGAAGGCTTTTAAGAAACTGAGGCCGTCCCTCACCCCGGACAAGTTTCCCCCGGGAATCTGGAGGCTGAGGCCCTTGTGGGCGCCCAGGGCCAGGAAGACCGCGGCGAAATCCCGGCGCAGGTCTTCCAAGTGGACGTCCCGGCCCAGGCGGGTGCGGAGCTGAACGTGCGTCCCCAGCTTCGCAACCACGCTCACCTCCCGCTCCAGGACTTCCCGGGGCAGGCGGTAGGGGGGGATGTAGAGCCGCAGGGCCCCGCCCAGAAAAGGTTCGGCTTCGAAGAGGGTGACCGGGTAGCCGAAGCGGCGCAATTCGTACGCCGCCATGAGCCCGGCGGGGCCGCCCCCCACCACGGCGACGCGCTGGGGCCGGTCCGGGCCCGGGGCGACGTTCAGAACCGCGTCGGGGGCCAAGTCCGCCAGGTAGCGTTTAAGCCCGGCAATGGCAATTGGCTGGTCCAGGGAGTTGCGGGCGCAGGCGCCCTCGCAGGGACGGGTGCAGATGCGGCCCAGGATGCCGGGGAAGGGGCAGCGCTCCAGGACTACGGCCAGGGCCTCGGCCAGGTCGCCTTGCCGCATGAGGCGGAGCTTCTCCCGCACCCGGATGTTCAGAGGGCAGGCGGCCTGGCAAGGGGGGGGCTCCTCGCCGATGCACTCTAGAAGGATTTTGTCGGACCAGTTGATGTCTTTGATGGTCATTTGTTTGGGTCTTAGTGGCGGGGCGATTTAATGAAAGCAATTCGCCCCACTCAGCCAGGCTTAGGCAAGGCGAATGCCACCAAGATGGGGGGAGAAAGGCTCACCCAGGGCGCTATTTTACCTGGGCGAAAATCTGGGTGGCGTAACACATTTTGTCTTTGGCCGCCACCCCCACGCCCATGCGGTTATATCTGGGGTCAAGGATATTCTTCCGGTGCCCCGGAGAAGTCATCCAGCCATCGACGATGAGCCGGGCCTGAGTCTTAATGTCGGTGGAATAATCCAGCTTGGCCCCCATGTAAATATTTTCGCCGATCCGGGATATGTTCCTGATGGACGCCGGTTTTTCCTCCTGGAAGCGGTCCTTCAGGGTTTTTCCTTCAGGACTGGTGTGACTGAAGTAATTATTCGTGAGCATATCGTCACTTTTTGCCCGAGCCTTTACCGCCAGATCATTATCCGAATCAAGCGAGGGCAGGCCGTTTTTGCGTCGGGCCTCGTTGGTGAGCTGAAAGATCCGCCGTTCCAATTCCTTAGGATGCCGGATGCCGCCTGATCTGGACAAGGCCCCCGAGGTGGTTCTTACCTGTCCCCAAGCCGAGGGGAGAAAGAGCAAGGCTGCCAACATAACCGCCATGGCCGCGGTCCATTTCAGGTTGGATTTCATCCGGGTCCTCCCACCAAATGGTTAAGCTGCTCATTTGGATTATACTGCTATTCGGGTTTTCCTTAAAGAGTTTTGGCTGCGGTCCGCGCCCGAGTTGCAATTATCGAGATGAATTCTTGCTTAAATGGGCGGGTGCCAGGCAGGTGGGGTTTGATCTGAGGACATCCAAAGCTTTGACGTGGGAGCGGTCAGCAACCCGCCCCGACAATTTCATCTACCTGGCTCACCCTGACCCTTGTATCCCCCCCGCTTCGGGGGAAGGGTTGGGGTGAGCGGCAGGACACCAGCAGGCAATTTTCTAACCGGACAGTGCTGGGAAAAAGGGCGCTCCCCTAAATCCAGGCCGACTCCGGGTCAGTGTGAGCCACAGAGAGGATATGCTAAAACTTGACAAACTCCTGGGCGCGTTTTTCCCGGGCGCAGACGGAACAGAGGCGGCGCAGCACCTGCTTGCCCATCACCGTGTCGCTGTGAGAACTGACGTAGCCCAGGTAGCGGGCCGGCGGCAGCGGGCCGCCGCAACCCTGACAGGTGTGGACTTCCAGTTCGTTCAAGATCGTGCCGCAGAGACGCACCTCCCGGCGGTCCGGGGCCTCGATATATTCGATGGCGCCGGTGGGGCAGGTCAGGGCGCAGGCGCCGCAGGCGATGCAGCGTTCCTGGGCTCGCCCATAATCGCTGAGCATCCGTTCGGTGGTGCTGATCTGGGTGAATTTCAAGGCGTAGACCTGCATCGTGTCCCGGCAGACCCGCTCGCAGGCGCCGCAGCGGATGCAGATGTCACAGCGCAGACAGCGCTGGGCTTCTTTTTGCGCCTGCTCCGGGGTGTAATCCAGTTCCACCCGGTCGAAGTTGGTGCGGCGCTGCTCCATGTCCAGGAAGGGCGTGGGCACCCGGTGATTGGTGATCTTGGTCTCCGCCGGGATGCCCAAAAACGGGACTCGCCGGCGCTTTTGGGTATTGACGGTGGGGGCCGGCCCCGCGGCCCCGGTCAGGTAATAGTCAATATCCAGGGCGCCCTGTTTGCCCGCGGCAATGGCCTCCACCGCGGTGGCGGGGCCGGTCACCGAGTCGCCGCCCGCGAAAATGTCGGTGACGTTGGTGCGGGTGTTCCCCCGGTGGGTGATAATCGTGCACCAGGGGCTGGTGTTGACCGGGGGCGTCGGGAAGGGACAGAGGTCGGGCTGCTGGCCGATGGCGGTAATCACCGCCCCCACTTCCAGACTGAAGTTGCTGTCCGGGATGCTGATGGGCCGGCGCCGGCTGCTGGCGTCGGGCCGGCCCAACTCGGCCAGGAGACATTCCAGATACCGGACCTGCCCGGGTACGCCTCCGATCTTGATGGGGACCGTGAGAAAATGGATCTTGACTCCTTCCTCCAGGGATTGTTCCACTTCTTCGGGATGGGCCGGCATCTCTCTCCGGGTGCGGCGGTAGGACACGTGGACTTCCTGGCAACCCAGGCGCACGCAGGTGCGGGCCGCATCCATGGCGGCGTTGCCGCCCCCGATGATCACCACCTTATCGGCTGGCCGCCGCTTATCCCCGAGGTTGACCTTCTTGAGGAAAGTGATGACATCGTAGACCTGGGGAAAATCGTCTTCCCCTTCGATCTTCAGCTTGTATCCCAGATGGGCCCCAATCCCCAGGAAGAAGGCTTCAAAGCCCTGGGTCCGCAGCTCCTCCAGGGTGACGTCGAGGCCCACGGTAACCCCGGTTTTGATCTCCACCCCCAGGGAGCCGATGATCTCGATTTCTTTGCGCACCACCTCCCGGGGCAGGCGGTATTCGGGGATGCCAGCCACAAAGAGGCCGCCGGCCTCGGGCATGGCTTCAAAAATGGTCACCTGGTAGCCCTTCAGGGCCAGGTAATGGGCGCAAGACAGCCCCGCGGGGCCCGAGCCCACGATGGCGACCTTCCGGCCGTTGGGCGGCGCCGGGTTGAGGGGCAGATACTCGCCGTGGCGGGTGGCCCAGTCGGCCACAAAGGCCTTGAGGTATTTGATATTCAGGGGTTCATCCAGATGGCCCCGGACGCAGGCCCGCTCGCAGGGGTGGGGGCAGATGAGGCCGCAGATCCAGGGGAAGGGGTTGTCCTGGCGAATCACCTCCAGGGCCTCCAGAAAGCGCCCTTGTCCCACCAGGGCCATATAACTGGGGATGTCGATGCCCGCGGGGCAGGCCGTGTGGCAGGGGGCGGGCAGGAGCTTGGGGCAGACCCGGGCCGGACAGGTCTTGTTGTCCGTGTGCATCCGGTATTCATCCGGAAAGTACTGGAGGGAGGTGAGAATGGGATTGACCGCCTGGCGCCCCAGGTGGCAGGACCCCTTGAGCCTTAAGTGCTCGCAGATCGCCTGCAACTCCGCCAGGGTGTCCCCGGTGGCTTCGCCGCCGGCAAGCTCCGCTAGCATGTCCTTGATCCGGATGAGGGACTGGTGGCAGGAGGGGCATTGGGCTCCAGGTTGATCCAGGAGAAAGTCGATCTGCCGGCGGACCAGGGAGATGATGCAATCTTTTTCATCCAGGACCTGAATGGTCCCCAGGGCCAGGGAGCCCCCCAGTTCCCGGAGGGTGTCGTGGTTCAGGCTGATTTGCAGGAAGTGGGCGGGAAAGATTCCGCCCAGGGTGCCGCCCACCAGGATGGCCTTGGGGGTCCGGCCGTGGCGGAAGCCCCCGCCCACGCCGTTGATCACTTCTCCCAGGGTGGCCGACAGAGGGATCTCCACAAAACCGGGCTGCTCCACGGCCCCCATGAGGCGAAAGATCATGGTGCCGGGGGCGCAGGCAATGCCCAGTCTCCGGAACCAGGAGACCGGGGTCTGGGCGATGAAGGGCAACGCGGCGATGGTGGCCAGGCCGTGGAACAGGAAGGTGGGGTTGGGGTACTTCTGCCAGAAAGACTTCGGCAGGGTGGTGTGGAGATGCTGGGTGAACAGGTCCTCGTCTTCCACCAAAAACCTGGACTCACCAGCGAGAATTTCCAAATCGATGGGCTTCTGGGAAGCGGGCAGAATATTGCCCTGTAACAACTTTTCCCAACAATAGCGCAAGCGTTCCCGGGCCAGGGTGGCCGCGGCGGGCAGGTAGACGATCACCGCTTCGGCCTTGAGGGTGTTGACCGCCAGCAGGATGCCCTCTAAAACTTGGTGGGGCACGCCTTCCAGCAGCAGCATCTCGGCGGTGGCCTGGGGATAAGGCGGCGCCGCGTTCACCACCAGGACGGGGCGTTGTTTCTCCACCCGCAGTTCACACCAGGCGGCGCCGAAAGCCGTGCTGGTGGTCCGGGAAAATTCACAGAACCCTGCGGCCACCACCTTCTGCAGAAACGAGTCGAACCCCTGGCTGTAAAAGGACCGAATGGCCTTGTAGCCGTCGTAGTCCTGATATTCTTCCAGGCACTGGGGGTCGATCTTGCCCAGAAGTTCGGAGATGTACATCTTCTGGGGTTCGTAGTAGGCCTCATAATCCTTGCCCACCACCCAGCGGCGCACGGGCCGGTGTTCGTCCAGATGGCTCTGGATGATCCGGGGGACCATATCCGGGGTGACCAGTTCGTAAAGGCTGGAGACCCCCTCATAGCGCACTTCCACCATGACGTCCCGGCCCTCGATGCCCCGCCAGCCCACCAGCTGGACATCCAAGGGGCCCAGCTCGTCGAAGGCCCGCTGTTTCAAGGTGTCGATAAAGGCTTGGCGCACGGCTTCGGCCTCTTCGATGGCTTTGCCGGGGAAGGTGAAGATATTGACCTGTAGCAGGGGGGATTGGCTGGCGATCATCGGCTGAATCTCCTAGCGGGCGCTGACCACGGTGTCCAGGGTAAAGGCCACGGCCTTGGCCAGGCGTTCCCGGCGGCTGGTGTCCATCTGGTCGGCCAGGCCGAAGTGGAGGCAGTGGGTGACGCACTTGCTCACGCAGGCCGGCTTCAGCCCCTGGTCGATGCGGTCCATGCAGTAGTCGCACTTGACGACCCTGCCGATCTGGGGCTGCCATTGGGGCGCGCCCCAGGGACAGGCGGAAATGCAGCTCTTGCACCCCACGCACAGGGACTGCTCCACATAGACAATGCCGTCTTTGGGGCGCGTGCGCATGGCCCCCGTGGGGCAGACGGGCACGCACCAGGGATCGGAGCAATGGAAACACGGCATGAACACAAAGCCCATGCGGGGAGCTGCGCCCACCAGCTTGGGGCCGACGGCGATGATCTGGCCCAGCCGGGGGCCCGGCGGGAGGCCCTTGTTGCTCTTGCAATGCACTTCACAGCTCAGACAGCCGATGCATCTCTTCTGGTCCTGCAACAGGTAGTATTGACTCATCTCCTCCTCCACAAAGCTCTATCAAGCCAGGGGCAGGTCCGGGATAAACCGGGGGCCTGGCCGCTCTGAGACTATTTCGGACGCCGCACCCGCACCATGGTCGCGTCCAGGCACGGGCTGCCGCCCACCCGGTCCGAGATGTTTTCCTGGAGCAAGGCGTCGGAGGCCCCCTTCAGGTAGCAGCGGGTTTGGGCCGGCACGGTTTTTCCGAACCCGTGCAGCATGAAGACCGCCTCGGGATGAATGAAGTCCGTTACCTTGGCCTTGATCCGGGCAGTGGCGATGGGGGAGACCACCTCCACCACCTCGCCGTCTTTGATGCCCAAATGATTGGCGGCCCCGGTGTTGATCCACAAGAAGTTTTCCGGCGCCAGCTCATTCAGGTAGAGGTTATTCTGGGTGGACATGTGGGTGTGCGCCGCGCCGCGGCCCACCATGAGCTTGAAGGCGCCGTTGTCTGACTTAGGCGTCGGGGTGTAGGGCGGGAAGGACGGAAAGCCGGCGCTCTCCATGAGCGCACTGACCAGTTCGAACTTCCCTGACGGGGTCTTGAACTTGATGCCTTTCTCCCGGTCCCACAGGAGGGTCTGATCCGTCAGCGCCACAAATCCCTTGGCGGCGAAGTCCTCGATAGTCACCCCCAGGTCCTGGAGCTGGAAGTTCCAGATATCCTCGATGGTCTCATAGGGGAAGTACTTGCCCAAGTCCAGACGCTGGGCGATCTGCTTGAGGATGAGCCAGGCGGGCCGGGTATCGTAGCGGGGCGAGACCGCCTGCCGCCGCATGTAGATCTGGGGTTTCAACCCCGTCACCAACTGGAGGGAATCAGCCCGTTCCAGGTACATGGATTCCGGCAGGATGACGTCGGCGTACCAGGCGATTTCGCTGAAATTGACGTCGATGGCGACGATGAGATCCAGCTTGTCCAGGGCCTTCCGGGTCGCCGCCGCGTCGGGAATGGATTGGAGGGGCTCAAAGCGGTTGGCGAACAGGGCCTTGATGGGGTACGGGTCTTCGTTCAGGATGGCGTGGGCCAGCATCTGGGGATTGCCGTGGGACGCGTCGGCGATGGGAAACTTGTCATGGCCGGACCCGTCAAAACGCGGCGCCTTGACCTTGGGCAATTCCTGTTCCGTGTATTTCCTAATGTCGCCCAAGCCAAAAGCCTTGGGGCCTTTCTTGAAGAATATCCCCCCCTTAGCTTCGATGCTGCCCATCAGGGCGTTGAGGATGATGAGGGAGCGGCGGAAGTAGATCTCATTGGGATGGTGCGCCCCCCGGTAGCCGTAGTGGAAGACCACCGCGGGTTTGGCCGCCGCGGCTTCCCGGGCCAGGGTGACGATCTCGTGAGCCGGGATGCCGCATTCCGCCTCGGCCCATTCCGGGGTGTAGGGCGAAACAAAGGCCTGCAATTCCTTGAGGTCCTTGACCCAGCGGCGGACATACGGGGCGTCGTACAGCTTCTCCTTCAGGATGGTGTGGATCAGGGCGTAGTTGAGGGCCAGGTCGGCGCCGGGCCGGATCATCAGGTAGCGGTCGGCCTTGGTGGCGGTGATGCTCACCCGGGGGTCGATATAAATGAGCTTGGCCCCCTTTTCCAT
The DNA here is from genome assembly GCA_016875015.1 of Deltaproteobacteria bacterium. Classification (GTDB taxonomy): domain Bacteria; phylum Desulfobacterota; class Desulfobaccia; order Desulfobaccales; family 0-14-0-80-60-11; genus 0-14-0-80-60-11. The sequence continues at coordinate 9,377 of VGSJ01000025.1, forward strand.
GGCGTTCAACAGGTTGTTGATGGGCTTGATCTCCAGGGCTTCGAAGATATTACGCCCATACATGACGATATAGCGGGTGTTGGCGTAATCCACCCCCACCTGGGCGTCGGTAAAGCCCGTGAGGCTCCTAAAGGCGGTGTTTACCGAGCCTTTGCACAGGGCGTCGTGGGTGAAATGGTTGGGGGAGCCGATGGCCTTCACGAAGGTCTTGCTGATGTGGGTGTTGAGATTGGTGCGCTCCCCGAAAACCACGCTCTGCCCGCCGTGCTGCTTGATGATCTCCTTGAGCCGGTCGCCTACGTAATCCAGGGCCTCGTTCCAGGTGGCCTTTTGCCATTCCCCGGCGCCCCGGGGGCCGGTGCGGATCATGGGGTGCTGGGGCCGTTCGTGGTCGTGGAGCAGGGCCAGGCCCGCGGAGCCTTTGGCGCACAGGGCCCCTTCAATGCCCGGCACGTGAGGGTTGCCTTCAATCCACTTCACGTCGTCATTTTCCACCAGGACCCGGATGGGACAGCGAATCGTGCACATGAAACAGATACTGAAGACTTCTTGTGCCATAATTACGTCCTTTTCAAGGTTCTTTATAAATTATTTTATCATAATAAATGCATAGATATCAATTGGTATAGAGGTGGCAGAACAGGACCACCAACCAGATGAAGTCCGGGCGAATCTCTAGAGTTCTCGTCCGGGCTGCGCTTCTTGGCTAATGCCTTCATTTCCGAAAATACATAAGCTTTTGGTCTAGGTCATAGGTCCAGGGCACCCCGGCATTGCGCCAGCCGTTTTTCGTGCGCTTGCCGAAGTTGGGATCGTTTTTGTCTTTGACCTTGTCGCCTTCAAAGCCGTCGAAGATGTTATACACGTTTTTAAAACCGGCTTTGGCCAAATTGTCCACCGACTTGGCGCTGCGGTGGCCCGAACGGCACATCACCAGGATGGAGTCCGTGGGCTTAAAGGTCTTTTTGGCCTGTTGGACAAATTTTTCATTGTCCTTCATGGCGTATTCCTTTTTTTCCGGATTCCAGCTATATGCCATGAATTGGCTGGGAATATTCACCGCCATGGGCGCGTGCCCCACAAAGGCGTACTCCTCCGGGGTGCGGCAATCCAGAATCTTTACCTTGTCCTGATCCTTCTGCCACATGTCATAGGCTTCTTTGGGGGTGACATAGAGGCCTAACGCGGTATGTTTTTTCGGGTCTTCGGGAACTCCCGATTTTTTCTCAGGGGCCGTGGCTTCAGCCGGTTTCTTTTCGGGGACGGCGGCTGCCGGCGCTTGCTTTTCCGGCGCCTGAGCCTGGGCCAAGAGCGAGGTGGTGAAGCTTATAGCAAGAAGACCACAGAGGAAGGCAATGGCGATTTTCCGGGGCATGTCCAGGTTCTCCTTATCTTTGTTTATCAGATGTATGAATCGGGGGTGGCAGCGCAGACGGGCCCTGCCGCTCCTGGATCTGAGTCTGGGCAGTTTCCAGGATGGCTTTCACCCTGCGAAAATACGGCAGCCTGTATTTGACCCGCTTGCAGAGGAAGTAGGCCGCCACATATATGATGATGAAAACCCCGATGAAACCCAGGGACCAGTCGGTACCGGGGATGGGGAACTCCATCTCCAGAAAGCGGTGCTGCATCCAGGCCAGCACAAAAAAGATGGGCCACAAAAAGGCGGCAGATAGAGCGAACTGCATAAAAAACGATTTGCCGAAGGCGTCATTGGCCAGTTTGTTGATCGCGTTATAGGCTTGCTTATCCCCCGCCTTCAAGGCTTCCAGCGACAGGTTCTGGTACCGGTGCGACTCCTCAGTGACCCGGTCGATGCGCTGCTTCACGGCCAGGAAAGCCAGGGAAATGGTGAACTCGCCAATGACCACGGCCATAAGCGCCAGCACCAGGGTGCCGATGAGAAAATCGGCCCAGGGGTATCCCGTGATCCGGAAAAACCAGATCAGGTGGGGATCCAGAAACAGAAAAACCGGATGCATTTCCATGGTTGAAAGACGAACCTCGTTAGGGGGCCAGTCTGACTGGCCCCATGAACCATTTGCCGATTACATACCCGGCATGATCGAAGAACCCAGGAAGCCTTTGGTGAGGTAGCCGAGGCCCACGTACACCGCCAGGACCACGAACAGGCGTTTCAGCCAGATGTCCGGGATGTACTTGGAAGTCATGGGCCCCAGGACGGAACCGATGGCAATCCCCACCAGCTCGGTGCCGATCAGCAAGAAGTCTACGGGCACGCTCTTGATGAACATGAAAGTGAAAATGGAGGTGATCATGCTCACCAGGACGGCCAGGGCGGAAGTGCCGGCCACGATGAACATGGGCAGTCCCACCACCGAGGTGAGGAACGGCACGTACAGGAAGCCGCCGCCCACGCCGATAAAGGCGGAGATGGCGGCGATGACGAAACCGCCGAGAATGGGCCAGACAGGGTTAAAGGAAAATTCCGAGCCATAAAAGGTAAAGACGATTTTGGTCAGACCCCAATGTTTGACATGGACGCCGCAGGCATGGGCCCCGCCCTCATCCACGGCGCACTTCCGGATGTGGATGTCCTCAAAGGCCTTGGCCGCGGCCTTGGCCGCCTTCTTGCTGGCCTGGCCTTTGGGCGTGGTTTCATAGAAGAGCACGAAGGCCACGGCAAAGACCACGATGCCGAAGTAGCCGATATACATGCTCAGATCAATCTTCCCGGCGGTGAGCACCGGGACCAGGTAGGCCCCCAGGATGCCGCCGCCGGCCAGACAGATTCCCAGCGGCAGCACCAGCCGCCCCATCCGATAATAAGTTATGGAAGAAATTGTGGCCGAGAGGGCTACCAGATACTGGTTAGAGGTCCGGATGGAGTCGGTGAGCAGCTTGTTCAGTTCAGGGCTGGTTTTTTTAAAAGCTCTCCCGTAATCCGCCAGTCCAAAAACCGTGATGTGTCCCACCCCGGCCATGATGCCCCCGAAGGCTCCCACCGAGGAGAAGATCCAGCCCACCCAGATGCCCCACAAAATGTAGAACAGCCAGAAAGTCGTGGGCGCGCCGGGAATCCCCATGAACCCGGGTTTGGCGCTGGGATCGATCATGCCCTTGCCGGTGCCCTGGGGGGTCTTGGCAATGGCCTCCTCCAGCTTGCCGGCCCAAGACGGCTCCGCCAGGGCCAGGGTGGCCACCGCGGCCAGGGCGGCCAGGAAAAAGATGATGAGTATGGTTCTGTTCCGCATGAAATCCTCCTGGATAAATAATATGGTCAAATGCGCCGGCGCCTGACCGGATGATCGGTGATCTTATCGGTCCGCTGACCTCAGGTTGCTCAGGGCGCGGCCCTCAAGGGGGGGGTCGCGTCGAACCTTTCCAGGCCATCCGGCTTGGCCTGGGGGAGACTTCGCCCCCGTTCACCTGCCCTTAAATAGCAAGTATGATGCCAAATGCGACAAATAATTTGTTTACAACATATGGCGTACACATTGCTTTAACATATTTGGTTAATTAGACTTTTTCCGACAACAGCACCGGAGCAGGGCAGGCCCTGAGCCTGCCCCATCCCTAACCCCACCGGTTTAATCCCTTACCGGGTGGCGCCGGTTTGCCTTGAAGCTTTCGCCTTAGCGGGCCGCGTCCCTGGCCGTGCTCGCCAATTGGGGGACGAGGTCGGACCAGCCCAGGGGCATGAAGTGAATCCCCTGAACCATGGGGGAGATTTCCTTAAGGAGCCGGGTGGCGATTTCCAAGGATTTGTCCTTGTAGCCCTCCGGCGGCACGCTGGCCATTTCGTCGATGAGGGCCTGGGGCACCTTGATCCCCGAGATGCGCTCGTTCATAAACGTGCCCATCTTGGGGCTCTTGAGCAGCACCAGGCCGAACTGGATGGGCACCCCGACGCCCTCGACTTTGCGGACAAAGGCCTCGAAAAGCTTGGGGTCGTAAACCGCCTGGGTCTGGAAGAATTCCGCCCCCGCGGCTATCTTTTTCTCCATCTTGAGCAGCTGGAGGTCCAGGGGCTGGAAGTTGGGGTTGACCACCGCGCCCAGGGCCAGATCGGTGGCGGCAGTGAGCTCGTGCCCCATCATGTCGTGGCCCTGGTTCAAACCCCGGGCGATGTCCAGGAGCTGCACCGAGTCGATGTCGAAGACCCCTTTGCCCGTGGGGTGATCGCCCATCTTCAGATGGTCGCCGGTGAGGCAGAGCACGTTGTCGATCCCCAGGGTGCAGGCGCTCAAGAGGTCCGACTGCAGGGCGATGCGGTTGCGGTCCCGGCAGGTGATCTGGTAGATGGGCTCGAGGCCGGCCTGTTTGAGGAGCACGCTGGCCGCCAGCGACCCCAGACGCATGACCGCACTCTGATTGTCGGTGACATTGAAGGCGTGGACGTATGGCTGAATGGTCGCCGCTTCGGCAATGAAGGCGGCATTGTGGCCGTTCCGGGCGCAGCCTTTGACCGGCCCCACTTCGCTGGTGATGACAAACTCTTTTTTCTTGAAGGCTTGCGTTAGCTTCATGCTACCCTCCCTTCCTTGATGTAAAGGGTCCGGGGTTTGGCCGCCTTGCTGTAATCCTTGGCGCCGACGAATTTCTTCAGATTGTCCACCTCCCCCAGGGCCACCATGCGGTTATAGATCAGGACCCAGGCGCAGTCCCGGGCGGGGTCGACCTCGCACTTGCCGTCTTCGGAGCCGCCACAGGGGCCGTTGAGCAGGCCCTTGGCGCACTTGGTGACGGGGCAAATGCCCCCGGTGTCGTTCAAGATGCAGTCGCCGCACTCCTGGCATTGCTCTATGGCTATCTGGCCGGGCACCGTGGTGTCCATGTGGCCCACCGAGTTGAGGCCGGTTTTGACCGGGAGGGTAAGGCCCAGGGTCTCGGTAACATAGCGGGCGATCTGGACGGCGCCACCGCAGCCCAACACCAGGAGGGCATCGCTTGCCTGGATTTTGTCCTTCAGGGGATCCAGTACCGGCTTAGCCTTGGCCATGTTGCAGGTGCGCTCCGGACTGGCTTCAAAGACGATCTCTTTACCCTGGGTTTTGAGTTCTTGAGCCAGCGCGGCCACTTCGTCACTGCCGCCGGTGAGGCAGACCTTGGCGCAGCCGTCGCAGCCCACCATGCCGATTTTCTGGAAACCTTTCAAGGCGGCCAGAATTTCGTCAAATGGCTTTTTCGCAGTTCCGATCATTGATAATCCTCCTTTATGATTGCTCCGATCTTTACGGAGTCACTTTGAGCAAGAAGCTTGCCAAGCCAAGCTAATATAGCCAATGTTCATATATACAGCAATTTAAGACCCTCTGGGGGATTTCCAGATTTTTCTTGAGGGAACATGTTAATGGTTTATACTTAACGAGTGTAAGCGCGTTAACTGTTAACCTGAACCGAATCGACTCCTCCGGGGGAGGCGACGGCTGAGAAATGTTGCCGAACCTTGGGGACAAACCACGGGCAACAGCCGCCCTGGGCTGTTGCCCGTGGAGGGCCGGGGCGCTCACCGCCCCTACGGTTAGCGGCTTTATCCGGTTGATTTTAATCAGTTATGATCACGCCCTTGTCGGGCCCATCCTACCGCTTGGAGGTCGCCATGGCCGGAAAACCTTTGGCAGACAAGCTGTCGAAAGCGCCGGAGGCCCTGTTTGAAGAAGGCCAGGAGCACTTTTGGAAGACCGTTATTGACACCATGATGGACGGCCTGCTGGTGGTGGATGTGGAGGGCGTGATTCTGTCCGTCAACCAGGCCATGGAGCACATCACCGGCTACACCCGGGAGGAGCTCGTCGGACAGCCCTGCACCATCCTCAAGTGCCATACCTGCCTGGATTCGGTGATGCTGGGCCAGAAAAAAGAGTGCGAGCTCTTCCGGCGGGGGTTTGTCCGGCGGCGCAAGTGCGTTATGGAGAAGAAGGACGGCACGCCCCTGCCGATCCTCAAGAACGCCGCCATCCTGAAGGACAGCCGAGGCAAGGTGGTGGCCGGGGTGGAAAATTTCACCGATCTCAGTGAGGTGGAGGCCAAAGAACGGGTCATCTCGCATCTGCGTCTGGAACTCAGCCGGGAGGAGCCGGTTTACGACCCGCCGGTCAAGTCGCCGGACATGATGCAGCTGTTCATCTCCCGCCTGCGCCAGGAAGTTAACAAAGAAGATGGCTTTCAAGGCATCATCGGAAAGTCGCCCGTCATGGTGCAGCTGTTCATTCTGATTTCCAGCGCCGCCCAATCCGAGGCGCCGGTGGTAATCTACGGCGAGTCAGGCACCGGCAAAGAGCTGGTGGCCGCGGCCATCCACCGCTTGAGCCCCAGGGGCCAGGGGCCCTTCATCAAGGTGAACAGCGCCGCCCTCAACGAATCCTTACTGGAGAGCGAGCTCTTCGGCCACGTCAAAGGCGCCTTCACCGGGGCCGACCGCACCCGGGTGGGGCGCTTCGAGGCCGCCAACGGCGGGGACATCTTCCTGGACGAGATCGGGGATCTGCCCATGTCCACCCAGGCCAAGCTGCTCCGGGTGCTCCAGGAAAAGGTCATCGAAAAGGTGGGAGACCACGCCCCGATCCAGGTGAATGTCCGGGTCATCACCGCCACCAACAAGGACCTCCACCGGCTCATGGCCTTGGGGAGGTTCCGGGAAGACCTCTACTACCGCATCGGCGTCATTCCCATTCATTTGCCCCCCTTACGAGAGCGCCGGGAGGATATCCCCCTGCTGGTCAAGGCCTTCATCGACCGGGCTCGCCGTCAGACCCGCAAACCCCTCACCGGCATCAGCGACGCGGCCCTGGACCTGCTCACCGGCCACGATTGGCCCGGCAATGTCCGGGAGCTCATCAATGTCATCGAGTACGCCTTTGTCATATGTCACGAAGGCGTTATTCAGGCGGAGCACCTCCCGGCCACGTTCGCCCCGAGGTCGGCGCCCCCGCGCCGGGAGCGCCGGGTGGGGCGGTTCGGACGGGCGCTGGACGAGCGCCAGCGCCTCATCGACGCCATTAACCAGGCGGGGGGCAAAAAAAGCCAGGCGGCCCGCCTCCTGGGCATCAGCCGGGTGACCATGTGGAAGCTCCTCAAGGTCCACGACATCCAGGTGGATAAGATTATCCGGGGCTGACCCTAACCCGAGGGGATGCCGCCGGGCCTCCTGCCGCCCTTAAAGACACCGAGGGGTTATCCAGCGCGCGCTCCCAAGGAGTTGAATCATTGCTTCGGATTATGCCGCGGATGAGTTTCCCCGGCCCGACTGAGGGCGGAAATGAGGCTTAGCGGCCCGTAACGTCAACCGCACCATGAATTTGGTGTTATTTAAGGTGGTTAAGTGGTTGGGCGGCGGAGTCTCGGCATGGTAGCGCCCTCACTTCTCATGCCGGCCCGGGATAGTTTTGGAAAATATCTCGATAGACCAAGAATTTTTTAATATTTTTATTGTCATCCTCTGAGATTTTGTGCTATCAAGGGGAAACTGCAACCTCAGGTGGACTCGGGCTTTGAGAATAAATCTCGCCCCGGCATCCGGAGGACAAAAACAACTTAAGGGGGGGATGGGCGTCAGGGTACCCATTTTCCAAATTCCGGGCGTAGGTTTAATGGTTCAGTAGTCAACCGCTAACCAGGAGGAAGGGAGAGAGTTATGACCAAAGCAGAATTGATTGCACAAGTGGCGGGAGAGGCTCAGGTGAGGAAGGTGGACGCGGAAAAGGCCATTAACAGCTTGATCAGGATTGTTTCAGCGGCGCTCAAGTCCCAGGGCCGGTTGGCGCTGGCGGGCTTTGGCACCTTCATGGTGACAGAGCGCAAGGCCCGGGAAGGCCGGAATCCTCAAACCGGCAGCCCCATCAAGATTCCCGCCACCAAGGTGGTGAAGTTTAAGCCTGGGAAGCAGCTGAAAGATTCCGTTAAATAGGGACCCAGGACCAGGGCCGTCCCGTCTGCGCAACCGGGAGTAAGCTCCTGGGGACAGTGGCAGATGACGGCCGGGATTTCAGCCGGCTCCCCCCGGTAGAGCCCGGAAAGGTGAAAACGGCTTCCTGGTGAAATCTACTCCGGGGTGCAAGACATTCGCAGCATATCCGGCGGGATAAGCGCCTCGCCGGGTTAGGGCCGCGCCGGTTCTTGAATGTTCCCCGGCAGCCCCAACGAGTTTACGGAAGGGTGGGGGCTGCTCAATGGGTGGCGTGGCCCCTCAGACAATGCGGCTATAAATGGGGATTATTCGACGGGGCATCTGTTCGTGGTGAACCACGAACCGGCCTGGGGCGCCCGTTGACCAGACCAGAACCCCCCAAAGCCCCACCACCGATTGGTTTGATTTAGAGAATGATGTGAGGGCGGGAATGCACCGGTTCCCGCCCTCAGGTTATTTTACGCCCGCCAGCACCTCCTCCAGGGCGGCCATGAGGGCCTCCTGATCCTCCGGCAGCATGGTGCGCAGGTCTAACCACATCACCCCATGTTCCACCCGGCCGATGACCGGCGTACCGGCCTGGCGCAGCCGGGCTTCCAATTCCTGGGGAGGCAGGGGGGGCGCGGTGATGGCCAGGGCCCGGCTGGGAAGGGAGGCCTGGGGCAAAGCCCCGCCCCCGGCCCGGCCTTCGCTCTCCACCACTTCCACCCGGAGACGGGCCCCGAAGCGGCGCCGCACCCGCCGGGCCAGGGCGCGGGCCTGGCGGTCCAACTCCGCCACTGGCCGGGTCAGCATCCTGAGGGTGGGGATTTCCGCCAGGGCCCGGGGCTCGTCCAGGTAGAGGCGCAGCGTGGCTTCCAGGGCCGTCAGGGTCATCTTGTCGGGACGCAGGGCCCGGGTCATGGGATTTTTTCGTAAGGCCTCCACCACTTCTCTGTGTCCCAGGATGAGGCCGGCCTGGGGCCCGCCCAGGAGTTTGTCGCCGGAAAACAGCACCAGGTCGGCCCCGGCCTTGAGGGTCTCCTGCACCGTGGGTTCGCGCTCCAGACCGTAGCGGCTCAGGTCCACCAGGCAGCCGCTGCCCAGGTCTTCCACGACTTTAAGGCCGTAACGCCGCCCCAGGTCCACCATCTCCGTCAGGGTCACTTCGTGGGTAAAGCCCATGATGCGGAAGTTGCTGGGGTGAACCTTGAGGAGAACCGCGGTCTCGGAGGTGATGGCCTTCTCAAAGTCCCTGAGGTAAGTCTTGTTGGTAGTGCCCACTTCCCGGAGAATGGCGCCGCTGGCCGCCATGATCTCGGGCATGCGGAAGGAGCCGCCGATCTCTACCAGCTGGCCCCGGGAAATGACCACTTCTCTCCCGGCGGCCAGGGTGTTGAGGGCCAGGAGCACCGCGGCGGCGTTGTTGTTGACCACCAGGACCCCGTCGGCCCCCGTCAACTCCTGCAGCAACCCCTCCAGGTGGTCCTGGCGGGAGCCCCGGGCCCCTCGGGCCAGGTCGTACTCCAGGGTGTTGTAGCGGCTGGCCACCTCCTGCAACGACGCCAGGCAGGCCTCTCCCAGGGGCGAGCGCCCCAGGTTGGTATGAATGACCACCCCGGTGGCGTTGACCACCCGGCGGAGCCTTGGCTTGGCCGCGGCCAGGAGGGCCTCCCGAAGATTGTGGAGCAGGGCCGCCGCATCCAGTTGGGGGGGCAGCGCCGCCAGGGGCTCGGCGTTGATGGTTTGGCGCGCCGCCGCCAGGACCCGCCGCACCACCGCCGCAGCCAGCAACCGGGGCAGGGGCCCGACGGCCGGGGCCAGTTCAGGGTGGCGCAGCAGGTCGTCCACCTGGGGCAGCTGCCGCAAGAGCTGGGCGCGGGCCGGGTCCATGCACCTCTCCTTTTCCACGGGATAAAATTGTTAGCGGGGAGCACGGCGAGGGGCCGCAGGGCGTCCCCCCCACCTGTCCCAACTCCCTGTTTCTCGTGGGAATATGCCATGTCGGCGTCGACCTGTCAAATGAAAGGACGCCAGCGAGGCGGCCGGGGCAGGAATTGTGTCGTCTGAACGCCGTTTGAAACCGGGGGCGTTTGAGGGGCAACACACTGTAATTACATCTAAAGTCTGCAAATGGCCTCTCCGGTGCCGGCCCAATCTGACCGCGCTTCTTCAACGCCGGGTTCGCGTACCGCAGGATACCTGAGACCCCAGTCTCCCGTAAAGTTCAATAGAGTAATTTTACCAGGATGATGACGATGACGACGCCCGTCATATCCGCGGCCAGGCACACGGGGACCAGGTATTTGGTTTTCTTGATGCCCACGGCCCCGAGATAAACCGCCAGGACGTAAAAAGTCGTTTCCGCGCTTCCCATGATAACCGCCGCCATCATGCTGGCCAGGGAGTCGGGGCCGGAGGATTTAAGAATCTCCGTGAAAATGCCGAGGGAAGCCGCGTTGGAGAAAGGTTTTACTATCGCTACCGAAAAAACTTCCGCCGGTATGTGAAGCGGAGCAGCCACGATTGAAAACATATTTTTGATAAAGTCGTGAGCTCCAGACGCTTCGAAGGTTTTGACCGCAATGAATATTGCCAGGACATAGGGAAAAATCCCGATTATGATGCCGATGCCATCCTTAGCGCCCGAGACAAACGAATCATATACGGGCACCCCTTTGGCAAATCCGTAAATAACCGTAAAAAAAATGAAAGCCGGTATTAAACCCTGAAACGCAAAACTGATAGTATCCATGTCACCTGTCTTTCCTGCTGAATTTTTTAAATAGATAAAGTATTCCAACTGCGGTTGCCGAAGATATTACAGTTGCAATGATGGTTGGCAAAATAATGACATTCGGGTTCTGCGAGCCGTAACTTGCCAGCAACCCAATGGTTGTAAAAGGAATCAGCTGAATGCTTGAGGTATTGATGACAATGAAAAGCATCATCTCGAAAGTTATCGTGTCATTCTCGGTATTGAGGGTTTGAAGGTCTTCCATGGCCTTGATGCCCAGGGGCGTGGCCGCATTACCCAGGCCGAAAAGATTGGCCAGGAGGTTGAGCGTCATCGAAGTTATTGACGGGTGCCCTTCGGGTATGTTTTTGAAAAGAAACGAGATTGCCGGTCTAAAGAAATTTGACAGTTTGTAGATCAGACCGGAATCTTCAAGTATCTTGGTAAGCCCCAGCCACAGAGAAACAATGCCCACCAGGTAGAGGCACACTTCCACGGCGGCTTTGCCGGCTTCAAACATGGCTTTGGTGAACCCGTCAATCCTGCCGTTTATGGCCGCAAACACGATGCTTATACAAACGACCACGAGCCATACGGTGTTCATCCAGCCGTCCTTATGTTGTCCCTGAGATAGTTGCAAGCTGATAGCGGGATGGGGTCAGCCACCGGTTCCCGGGAATCGGCTTGGGACCCTCTGAACCCCTCCCATTTTCCTTTTTTACCCAAGCGGCTGCAAGAAAATATTGAGATCTTGGCCAATTGGCGCGCGCGGCGACTTCCCCCGGGATAATTGGGGGTTCCGACCCATCGGGGCCGCCGTATCCCGGAGTCGGCGAGGAGCGCTTGGACAGGCGGCGGGGGATCCTCTTTCGGCCTGGGGATCCAGACGGGCGCCGGCCCCTGCTTCGCGGCCAGGTTTTTTTAGAGTTGTAGTTAATTGAAATTTTCAAACCGTTGTCTTTGGGTGCCGATTATAGTATCTTTCAACCAACCTCGGGGGAGACGGTTTTATCTTTAAAACGGCCTGACTCGAAAAATCCGATCAAGGACTGGAGGCGGTCAGACTGCCGCATAATTTGGGGTGGTTGGGGCTGGACGGAGGGTTGCGTCCTGCGCCCCCGCCGGCTGGCTTGACCCGGGTGAGGCCGCCCCCGGGGTGAAGCGAGACGCGTTGATCGCAGTAACTAATTCAATAGCTTAAGGGAAAGAGAAGATGATTCGGACGCTTCGTTTGTTAGTCGGCATTGCTGTACTTGCCATGTTTTTTTGCGGCCCTGCGGCATCGGCGGATGATCAGGTTACCGTGCCGGTTCTGTGCTACCACCGTTTCGGCCCCACGGTGGCCGACGGCATGACTGTGACCACCAAGGTGTTCGAGTCGCAACTCCAGTGGCTCAAGGACCACCAGTACACGGTCATCCCGCTCCGGACGCTGGTGAACTACCTGCGCGGCCAGGGTCCGCCGCCGCCGCCGAAATCGGTGGTGATCACCGCGGATGACGCTCACAAGACGGTCTTCTCCGACATGGCCCCGCTGGTGCGCAAGTACAATATTCCCGTAACCTTGTTCATCTATCCGTCGTGCGTTTCCAACGCTTCCTATGCCATGACCTGGGACCAGTTGACGCAACTGCAGCAAACCGGCCGGTTCGACATGCAGTCGCACACCTTCTGGCATCCCAATTTCAAGAAGGAAAAGAAGAAACTTAAGCCCGAAGAGTACAAGAAGCTGGTGGACGCCCAGCTTTCCAAGGCCAAGGCGTCCCTGGAAAAAAGGTTCGGCACTACGGTGGACGTGTTGGCCTGGCCATTCGGCATCTATGACGACGACTTGGAAAAGGACGCCGCCAAGGCGGGGTACGTGGCGGCCTTCAGCATCGACCGCCGGAATGCGAGCCCCTCCGAGAAGATGATGGCCCAGCCCCGCTACCTGATGGTCAACGGCGACGGCATCAAAAATTTTGAAGCCATCGTTACCGGCCGGGCGCAGGAAAAGGGGCATAGAACCTATTAGGTTGGCTGAGGCGCGCTCTTTGGCCCCTGGAGCCGGCGGCTGGTCTCAGGGCAAGTGAGCTGAATAAAAACACTCTGGGTGGGCCGGTAGGGCGCGGTTAAAAGAGGGGGGCATGAAGAAGAAACTCTGTATGTCCGCGATCATTCTGGCCGGGGTCCTGGTTCTGGCCGGCGCGGCGCTGGCCGCGGCCCCCAAGGCCGTTGAGGGCCAAACCAAGGAACCCGTCACCGGCGCGTCCCCAGCCCAAGAGGGCAAGGGCGCGGAAAGTCAGACCACGGCGCCCGCGGCCGGATGTTCTGGAATCCCCGTAACATCTATCCCACGGGGAAATTCGCCGACTGAGGCGGCCTCTTCGGGCTGGGCGGCGATTTTGGGGACAGGCTCAAGGCCGTTTTTATCTACGGGGCTAACATTTTAGGCCAGCGCGTCAGGAGGAAAACCATGCCCAATGACAGCTTTATCGCCTACTTCTCCATGGAGATTGCCTTGGACCCCGGCATGCCCACTTACAGCGGCGGGCTGGGAGTCTTGGCGGGGGACACCATCCGTTCGGCCGCGGACCTCCAGGTGCCCGTGGTGGCCGTCTGCCTGCTCCACCGCAAAGGCTATTTTTACCAGCGGCTGGACGCCCAGGGCCAGCAGACCGAAGAGCCGGTGGAGTGGGCCATCAACGATTTCCTGACGGAGATGCCGGAGCGGGCCACGGTGGCCATTGAGGGCCGGGAATTGCAACTCAGGGTCTGGAAATATGAAGTCAAGGGCATCAGCGGTTTTGTGGTGCCGGTTTACTTCCTGGACACCGATCTTCCGGAAAACAGTCCCTGGGACCAGAGGCTTACCGACCACCTCTACGGCGGCGACGACTGGTACCGCCTGTGCCAGGAAGTTATCCTGGGAATCGGCGGCGTCCGCATGCTCCGGGCCCTGGGATACCGGGACCTGAGACGCTTCCACATGAACGAAGGGCATTCGGCCTTCCTGACCATCGAACTCCTGAACGAAGAGGCGGAGAAGGCCGGGAAGAGCGCCATCGGCGAGCCGGAGATTGAAGCGGTAAGGGCAAAGTGCATCTTTACCACCCACACGCCGGTGCCCGCGGGACACGACCAGTTTCCTCTGGAGCTGGTGGCGAAAATGGGAAGCAACCTCAAATATGTGATGGATATGCAGGACACGCTGGCCGTGGATGTCCAGAAACATATCTTTCAGTATAGCGGGGAGTTCGCTCGCGTGCCGGAACTGGCCCAGCGCGGCCTCAGGCTGAATATGACCTACCTGGCCCTCAACCTGAGCCACTACGTCAACGGGGTAGCCAAGAAGCACGGCGAGGTGTCCCGGCTCATGTTCGCGGACTACCCGGTGGACGCCATCACCAACGGCGTGCACGCCGCCACCTGGACCACGGAGCCCTTCCAGGCGCTCTTCGACCGCCACATCCCGGGTTGGCGGGAGGACAATTTCAGCCTGCGCTATGTCCTCAAAATCCCCGGCGAAGAGCTGTGGGAAGCGCACCAGAAGGCCAAACAAGAGCTTCTGGCCTACGTCAACCGAAAGACCAACGCCGGCATGGACCAGGACGTGCTGACCGTGGGATTTGCCCGGCGGGTTGCGACTTACAAGCGGGCGGACTTGCTGTTCAACGATATCGAGCGCTTGCGGCAGATTGCCCGGGAGGTGGGCCCTATACAGGTGATTTTTGCCGGCAAGGCCCATCCCCGGGACGTTCAGGGAAAGGACCTCATCCGGCGGATTTTTCAGGCCGGGGAGGCCTTAAAACCGGACATCAAGATGGCTTTCCTGGCGAATTACGATACCTGGCTGGCGCGCCGGCTCGCCGGCGGCGTGGATATCTGGCTGAACACGCCCCAGCCGCCCAACGAGGCCTCGGGCACCAGCGGCATGAAGGCCGCCCTGAATGGGGTCCCCAGCTTCAGTATCCTGGATGGCTGGTGGCTGGAGGGCCACATCGAGAACTTTACCGGCTGGGCTATCATCTCCCCGGCGATCCGGGGTCCCGAGGGCTACGATTGCTCCGGCGATGCCAATTGCCTCTACGAAAAACTGGAGAGCGTTATCGTCCCCATGTATTACCATAACCGGCAGGCCTTTATGCGGGCCATGTACGGGGCCATCGCCATCAACGGCGCCTTTTTCAACACCCAGCGCATGGTCCAGCAGTATGTGGTGAAAGCCTACCTGTAAAAACTTGGCGGGGCGCCCCTGAGGTTAAATGCCTCGCGCCGGCGGATGGCTCCATCAGGCAGGCTGGTTGCAGTGGAGTTGCCCGGCCCCAAGAAATTTTTTGGCAAGTTTATCTCCGGGGTCTTGGTTTGCTGCAACCCCGGGGTTCTGCAATGCCCCCCCAAAAAAACCACCCTTTTCGTTATGCTACTGCATATCGCAGCCGCCAATATAACCATGAAGCGCTTGCATAAGTTTTGAGATATTGCCGCCTGATTCCACAATTTTTTTGTATGTAGCTACTGCCGCTTCATCCCACCTCCAGGTATCTTCAAAGGCTTTAATTTGAGCCTTTGATCTCGAACCATCCTGCTCGGCAAATAAAACATTATACTTTAGGATATATCTCGCAACTCCGATAGAAATTGCCGATTGGCTCAAGAAAGCCTCAGCCGGGCGAGGAAATGGGATTTTGCATGAAAAGCAGGTATGGACTCGCAGAGCACACGCAGCAGGCACTACCGATGAGATTCCTATGTCTTGGAAGTTCACGGAGAAGAGGCTTCAGGAAATAGCAGAGAAGAACGGATGAGTGGTGTCAGCACAAGAGGAACTCCTATGCCCCGAAGCTGTCCCCAGTACCAGCCTTAAAATGGCTAACGGCCAAGTGGGACGATAGATTCATGCCAACGCTTACTGCCCTTTTACTGACCTAAATTTAGCCTATTCTAAAAGATTAACTTATTGATTTTTCAACTACAAAGATGGCGGATGGAGTAGGATTCGAACCCACGCACCATAGTTCACCTCCAAATGACATGATTGACGGTTATCTGGAGGAAGAAAGATGCGAACCCAGGACTCATTATTTCGAGAAGATCGATCCATTTGATGGTGAGGGTGCCTAGTTTTAAGAGAACTTTACCTCGATGGGTACAATGATTTTTGAGAAAAAAAAGGCCCTTTTCAGGGCCTTCTTTTTTCCCGCCTCGGGAAGTCCTGGAGCGGGTTTTTTGGGTGTCTTAAAATTTATAACACTCTGGTTTTATTACATTAAAATTGGTGGAGGCGGCGGGAGTCGAACCCGCGTCCGCCAATAGTCCCTGGAAGCTTCTACATGCTTAGCCGGCGTTTTAGTTTCGCCCCTGAAGACTTCCACTGGCAGAATTCTTAGAGGCTAGCCCGCTTTAGTTTTCGTCCGCCAACCCGCAGGCTTTATTGGCGGCTTTGCCAGGATACCGTCATCTTAGGGTCCTCTCCCGGCGTCGAACCCCAGATGCTAGCCTTAAGCGGCTAGAGCGTAGCCGTAGTTGTCGGCACTTATGGTTTTCCTACCCGTTTAACGAGCGGACAGGACCTCGGCATGCAACTTACAGTTCTCCATTCACGTCGAAGCCGTTACGCCCCCGTGAATATAATTATAATCATTATTCAGGTTTCCGCAAGCCCTCCCGGCAGCGCCAGGCGGTTACAAGGACTCCGGCTTATTCCGGGGCGGCCGTCAGCGGTTCTCCCGGAATTTGTGGGCGGCCCCCATCAAGCGGTAGACCGAGGCGCCGGAGAGGGCGGCAATGTCCTCGGTGGGGAAATATTGGGGGATGGTCTCATCGAACAAGATGGTGGCCTCGGGAGCAAATTCTTCGTCTCCCCCCCACAGGACATGGGTGATGGACACCCGGGGAAAGGCCATAAACCGGGCTGCGGCATCGCCCAGGGGCAGGGATTCTCCACCCAGGCTGGCCGCCACCTTGCCGTAGAGGGTGAGGTCATGGCCGAAGGTCTCCAGTAACGGCTTTTTGGCCCGGGAGACGAAGGCGGACCAGTAGAAACCGCCTTCCGGGACCTGGCGGAAATCGATGGTCCGGCCGGTGAGGGGTTCTCCCGAGGCCTTGAGCAGGTAGTGGAGGATGAGGATCTGCTCCGGGAGGGAAATCTCGCCGGCGCCGTTGCCCGGGGTCACGCGGACCTCCGGCCAGGTGATGCGCCGCGCCTGGCCGAAATAGGAGACGATGAGGCCCTCTTGGGCATCCTCGACAAAGTGTTGGGCGCCGGTTCGGTTTTCCAGGCGCTTGGGATTGAGGTTTTTCAATTCCGCTACGGCCAGGGCGATGGCCGCCTTATAATCATCGCTGCGGGGCATGCCGCCTCCTTCATGGTCTCCGGATCGAGCGGGCCAGGCAGCCGGGCAAAGTCCGGCGTTTCTTACGGCCGCCGGCATTCGGGCGGTGCGGTTGCGTTTAATAAGAGGGAAAGTTGCATTTCCATTAAACGCCGGCAATCGGGAGAGGGCTGCCAAACCAATGAACCATTCTGTGGCCCGTTAACCCCAGCCAATCCGCGTCTCCGTATATTTCAGCATATCACAATTACCGTAAAGCCAAAAAATTTATGTTGACACCGGGGCGCGGATATTTTAGGGTTATAAAAGTCGAGGAAATCAAGACAATGCAGTCCAGTTGGCCCCGGACCCCGAACTTTTATTTTAGCTATTATTATTTTACCGGGCCAGGAGTGCGCCTCGACTTTTAAAAGAATGTAGGCACCAAGAAAAAAATCTTTTAAAAGCCGTGGCGCAGGCGAGGCGACCACGGCTTTTTTTATCGGCGGCCGTGGGGGCTCAGGGCCTCTCGGGCACTGCGGCGAGGGAGGAAAAAGTGGTAGGCAAACAGATTCGCATGGAACGCATCTTGAACCGGGACACGGGGCGCACGGTGATCGTCCCCATGGATCACGGGGTCACGGTTGGCCCCATTGAAGGCCTCATCGACATGAAGACCACCGTCAATGCGGTGGCCAGCGGCGGGGCCAATGCCATCCTCATCCACAAGGGGCTGGTGTCCAGCGGCCATCGCCGCCGGGGCAAGGACGTGGGGTTGATCATTCACCTGTCGGCCTCCACCGCCCTGTCACCTTATCCCAATGCCAAGACCCTGGTGTGCACCGTGGAGGAAGCCATCAAGCTGGGGGCGGACGCCATCTCCATTCACGTCAACGTGGGAAACGGCTCCGATCAGGAGATGCTGTCCGATCTGGGCCGGGTGTCCCGGGAAGCCCGGGAATGGGGGATGCCGCTGTTGGTCATGATGTACCCCCGGGGCGAAAAGATCAAAGATGAATACGACCCCCAGGTGATCATGCACGTGTCCCGGTTGGGGGCGGAACTGGGGGCGGACCTCGTCAAGATCTCGTACACCGGTTCGGTGGAGTCTTTCCGCAAGGTGGTGGCCGGCTGCCCGGTGCCGGTGGTTATTGCCGGCGGCCCCAAAATGAGTTCGGACCGGGATATTCTGGAGATGGTGCAGGGGTCCATCGAGGCCGGGGGCGCCGGGGTGTCCATCGGGCGCAATGTCTTCCAGCACCGTGACCCCAGCCGCATGGTGGGGGCGATCAGCATGCTGGTGCACGAAGACTCCGGCGTCGAAGAAGCATTATCGTTCCTCCAGGCAGTTTAAACGTTAGGATCTCTAAATGAGCGTTCAGCAAGGTATTGCAGATTATCTCAGGACCAATCGTCCAAAGCCTTTTTGCGATGATTGCATTAAAGATAATCTTGGACTTGCGAGAAGACCACAAGCCCAGGCCACCACTTCGTCGCTCGCACAATCTAACGATTTCACTAGAGGGTCTGGCATATGCTCAGATTGTGGAGAGGATAAGCTGGTTACGAACGCCGGGTAGAGTTATGTCTCATAATAGCAGCATATAATGGAAGCCTATTTTTTCCCCCTCCCATGGTGGGAGGGGGTTAGGGGGAGGGGGATTGACGATGCTGAGCCACCCCCACCCTGACCCTCCCCCATCAAGGGGGAGGGAATTTTAGGTCTTCCCGATCATGAGGCGATCTATTACTTGGTCCTCTCGCCTATGGAAGGAAGAACTAATGAAACAGCTATGGGTCAGAGTTGACCCCTGGGACAAAAAGCTCGTGACCACTGCCCTGGAGAGCGGCGCGGACGCGGTGTGGGTCCCCCAGGGCCGGACCGAAGAGGTTAAGGCCCTGGGACTCATCACCGTGGTGGCGCCGGACGGCGACCTGGTGCCGGGCCGGGACGTCCAGGAAGTCGCGATTTCAAGTACCGCCGACGAACCCGAGGTCATCCGCCTGGCCCGCCAGGGACCGGTGGTGGTGCACACCCCCGACTGGACCATCATCCCTTTGGAAAACCTGGTGGCCCAGAGTCACAACATCTTTGTCGAGGTGAAAGATGAGGACGCGGCCCGCACCGCCCTGGGGGTGCTGGAAAAGGGCGTGGACGGCCTGGTGGTCGCGGATGCGACGCCGGCCATGATCAAAAAAATCGCCCGCCTGGTGAAAGACGCCTCGCCGCCGGTTAAGCTGACCACCGCCAGGATCACCCTTCTTAAACCCTTGGGGATGGGCGACCGGGTCTGCGTGGATACCTGCAGCAACCTGGCCCCGGGAGAGGGGATGCTGGTGGGCAACTCCTCGGGGGGCCTGTTCCTGGTGCATGCCGAATCCCTGAAGAATCCGTACGTCGCCCCCCGGCCCTTCCGGGTCAACGCCGGGCCCGTGCACGCCTATATCCGGGTCACCGGGGATAAGACCAGGTACCTGGGGGAACTCGCGGCCGGGGACGAAGTCCTGGTCGTCAACCACCAGGGGCGCACCACCCCGGCGGTGGTGGGCCGGGTCAAGGTGGAGCGCCGCCCCTTGATGCTGGTGGCCGCCGACGCGGGCGGCCGGGAAATAGCCACTATCTTGCAGAACGCCGAGACCATCCGCCTCACCCGCGCCAGCGGCGAGGCCGTGTCCATTGTCACTTTACAACCTGGGGATGAAGTGCTGGTGGCCCTGGAAGATACGGGCCGCCACTTCGGCCACAAAATCCAGGAAACCATCCTGGAGAAATGACGATTATGGAAAAAACGGAAAAAGAAGCCATCAGAAGTCGGATTGACACCCTGGACCAGGAACTCCTGAACCTGCTGAACCAGCGCCAGACCCTGGCCCAGGCCATCGGGCGCATCAAGAACCAGGAAGGCCGGGGTACCCTGGATTTTCAGCGGGAAGAGGAAGTCCTGGCCCACCTCATGCATCTGAACCCCGGCCCTCTGAGCCCCTCGGCCCTGCGCAACATCTTCCGGGAGATCATCTCCGCGGCCCGGGAGGTCCAGATTCCTTTCGGGGTCGCGTTCCTGGGGCCAGAGGCCACCTTTTCCCACCTGGCGGCCCTGAAAAAGTTCGGCCGGGCCACCCGCTTCGGTCCAATGGCCACCATCCAGGAGGTTTTTGCCGAAGTGGAGAAGGGCAAGTTCCAATACGGGGTGGTGCCCATCGAGAATTCCACCGAAGGCATCGTGAACATCTCCATGGACCTGTTTGCCGAGACCTCGGTGAATATTTGCGGGGAGATCTTCCTGGAGGTCTCCCACGACCTGGTGTCCAAGTCCGGGCAGCGGGCCGATATCGAGGTCATTTACACCCACCCCCAGGCCCACGCCCAGTGCCGCCGTTGGCTGGGGACGCATTTAGGCGAGATCCCCATCCTGGAGGTGGCCTCCACCGGGGTGGCGGCCCAGAAGGCGGCCAAAAACCCCAACGCCGCGGCCATTGCCAGCGCCTTCGCGGCGCCCTTGTATGACCTGCGGGTGGTGGAATCCCGCATCGAAGATAATCCAGGCAACGTCACCCACTTCTTTGTCATCGGGTCCGATGCCCCCGGGCCCACCGGCAAGGACAAGACCTCCATCATTTTTGCGGTGGACAACATCCCCGGGGCCCTCTACAAGACCCTGCGCCCCCTGGCGGAGCGGAACCTCAACATGACCCGCATCGTCTCGCGCCCGGCCAGAAACGAGGCCTGGCGCTACCTCTTCTTCGTGGACGTGGACGGCCACACCACCGAACCACCGTTGGGTCAGGCCCTGGAGGAAGTGGAGGCCATCAGCGCCCACTTTAAACTCCTGGGCTCCTTTCCCCGGTCCGCAGGCGTGGAGAATCTCAGTTGAGGGTTTTTGGTTTTTAGTTTTTGGTTAAAAGTCCAGGTGCGGAGGTTCACAAATTAATACCTGCACTTTAATTTTCTCGCTTGTCATCCTGAGGGAGCGGAGCGACCGAAGAATCTTATAAAATAACCCGGTGGGGCGGGCCTCCGTGCCCGCCAGCAACAGGCGGCCAGAGACGGCTGCCCCACCAACGCGATTGGGGGCGGCTTTGAATACCAGAATCTCTAAACCTTTAATGGCGGTTGCAGCTTCGAATGATTGAAAACCAAAAACCAAAAACTAAAAACCGAAAACCGTCTCTTAGGATTTGCGTGCCGGTGGTGGAGGCCACGGTCAACCGGGCCCGGGGCAAGTATCAGCGAGCCGCCCGCAAAGGCTTGTGGACCGAGGTCCGGCTGGACTATCTCGAGGAGCCGGCCCCGAATCTATCGCGCCTGTTCCGGACGTTGCCGGGGCCGGTGATCGCCACCAACCGCCTGGCCGCGGAAGGGGGGCGTTGGCAGTCAGACGAGGCCCACCGCCTTGGCCTCCTTGCCGAGGCCCTGAATCTGGGCGTGACCTGCCTGGACCTGGAGTTGGCCGCGGACGCGATCTTCCGCCGGGAGATTCGGACGCGCCGGGGGCCAACCAAATTGATCCTCTCCTGGCACGATTTTGCCGGCACGCCGGAGACGGCCCGGCTGGAAGCAATCCTGGATGAGATGCTGGCCTCTGAGGCGGACGTCGTGAAAATGGTCGCCCTGGCCCGGGAGCCGGCCGACAACCTGCGGCTGCTCTCCCTCATCCCCCGGGCTCGGGCTCAGGGCAAGGAAATCATCGCGTTTTGCATGGGGCCGGTGGGCAAATGGTCCCGGATCGCCGCGCCTCTGTTAGGGAGTTGGCTCACCTTCGCGCCTTTCAGCAAGCAAGGGGCCTCGGCCCCGGGCCAGCTCACGGTGAACGACCTCAAGCGGGTGTGGAACACCTTGAAATAGTGTAGGGCGGGCACTGCCCGCCATCTTTTTAATCGTCGGGTGCGCGCACCATCAAAGGGAAGGCTGACCGTTGCAAACTGAGCACGCAAAATGATCGACGGCCATACCAAAATTTTTGGCATCCTGGGGCGACCCGTAACCCACTCCCTAAGCCCCGCCATGCACAATGCCGCGTTCCGCCACCTGGACGCGAACGCGGTCTATGTGGCCTTCCCGGTGACGGATTTGCGTAAGGCCGTGTCCGGCCTCCGGGGTTTAGGGATCGGCGGGGTGAGTGTCACCATCCCCTTCAAGGAAGAGATTATCCCGCTGTTGGATGAACTGGACCCCCGGGCCGCTACAATCGGGGCGGTGAACACCGTGGTCAACCGCAAGGGGCGGCTGACCGGCTACAACACCGACTGGCTGGGGGCGGTGACGGCTTTACAGGCGAAGATCAGCCTCAAAGACCAACACGTCCTCATCCTCGGGGCCGGAGGCGCCTCCCGGGCCATCGCCTTCGGGGTTTTTCACGAGGGGGGCAAAGTTACCCTGACGGACATCGACGCCGCCCGGGCCGCAACCCTGGCCCGGGGCCTGGGGGCCGAGGCCATTGCCCCGGAGGCCCTGGACCACTGCCCCGCCACCATTTTGGTGAACGCCACCCCCGTAGGCATGACCCCCGATGTGGACGGGATTCCCATAAACCCGGACCTGCTGAGCCGCTTCGAGGTCGTCATGGACATCGTCTACCAGCCCCTGGCCACGCGGCTGCTCCGGGAAGCTGAGGCGCATGGCTGCGCCACCATCGACGGCCTCCAGATGCTCATCCACCAGGCTACCGCGCAGTTTGAGATCTTCACCGGGCGGCAAGCGCCCGCCGACATCATGGTCCGGGCGGCTTATCAGGCTTTGGAAATGAAACGGTAGGGGTGGGTTTAAAACCCGCCACACCACTAGTCGGAACAAGCGTAGAACTGTAGGGCGGGCACTGCCCGCCGATTACGATGATGGTGGGCAGTGCCCACCCGCATTATGACTTCGGGAACCATGACCCAGGAAATCAAACCCTGCAAGCCCGTCCAAGCCACTCTCACCCTGCCCGGCTCCAAGAGCTACACCCACCGCGCCTTGATGGCCGCGGCCTTGGCCGCGGGGGAGAGCGTCCTCACCAACGCCCTGGCCGCGGAAGACACCGAACTCACGGCCCAGGCCCTAACGCAGTTGGGGGCCGGGATCGACTGGCAGGGCACGACCATCCGCGTGACGGGCCGGGCTGGCCGCTGGCGGCCGGCGCGGTTGCCGATTTACCTGGGCAACTCCGGCACCTCCATGCGCTTCCTCACGGCCCTGGTCGCCCTGGGAGAGGGGGAGTATCTCTTGACCGGCACGGACCGCCTCTGCCAGCGGCCCCTGGGAGAGTTGCTGGACGCTCTCCGCCGGGTGGGGGTTCAGGCCGTCTCCGCCAAGGGCGACGGCTGCCCCCCGGTGCGGGTTACCGGCGGCCTCACCGGCGGCCGGACGCAGCTCTCCGGCGGCACGAGCAGCCAGTACCTCTCGGCCCTGCTGTTCATCGGGCCCCTGGCGCCCAAGGGCCTGGAGATCGAAATCACCGGCGAGTTGGTGTCCCGGCCTTACGTGGACCTGACCCTGGAGGTCCTCAGCGACTTCGGCGTCTCCTATTACCGGGAAGGCTACCGCTATTTCCTGGTTCCCGGCGGCCAGAGCTACCTGCCCCAGGACTATAAGATCGAAGCCGACGCCTCCAGCGCCTCCTATTTCTGGGCCGCGGCGGCCCTAACCGGCGGGCGGGTCACCATCACCAACCTGAGCCTTGAGTCCAGCCAGGGGGATGCGGCCTTCCCCGGGGTGCTGGGGCGGATGGGCTGCGCCATCGAATCCACCCCGGCGGGGCTGACGGTTCAGGGCGGACCCTTGCGGGGCGTGGAAGTGGACATGGCCACCATGCCGGACCTGGTCCCCACCCTGGCGGTGCTGGCCGCCTTCGCCGCCGGCGACACCGTCATCACCGGGGTGGCCCACCTGCGCCACAAGGAGTCGGACCGCCTGGCCGCGGTGGCCGCGGAACTTGCCAGGCTGGGCATCGAGGCCCGGGAAACCGCAGACGGCCTGGTCATCCGGGGCGGGGCGCCTAAAGGCGCGGTCATCCAAACCTATAACGACCACCGTATCGCCATGAGCTTCGCGGTGGCCGGCCTCAAGACTCCCGGCATGGTCATCACCGACCCGGACTGCGTGGCCAAGTCTTTCCCAAACTTCTGGGAGTTTTTCGACCGCCTTTACGCCTGAATCAGTTACCCGGAAAGGGCGTGATACCGGTTGTCAGAGATGAGTAGTTGTTGCATACTGGCTACTGAATACTAACTGCTGGCGACGCGATCATGCCCCTGTCCCTGACCACCCGATCCCTGCTCATCCTGACCTCCCTCAATCTCCTGGACTATCTGGACCGCTACCTGGTGGCCTCCCTGGGCAGTTTGATCAAAGCCGACCTGAACTTGAGCGACAAGGCCTTTGGGTTTTTGGGGACCGCCTTTTTCCTGGTATATTTAGTGACTTCGCCCCTGTTCGGCTACCTGGGGGACCGCGGCGGCCGCCTCCGCCTCATGGCCGGCGGCGCGGTGTTATGGAGCCTGGCCACCAGCCTGACCTACTGGGTGCCGTCCTATCTCTTCCTGGTGGTAACCCGGGGCCTGGTAGGAGTGGGAGAGGCCTCTTTCGGCACCCTGGCCCCGGCTTACCTGGCGGACATCCTGCCCCTGGGGCGCCGGGCCCGGGCTCTGGGCCTGTTCTACCTGGCGCTGCCGGCGGGCGCCGCCCTGGCCTATCTGGTGGGCGCCCTGGTGGGCAGCCATTGGGGTTGGCGGCCGGCATTCCTGTTGGCGGGGCTGCCCGGCCTGGCCATGGCCGGGCTGATTTACCGCCTGGGCGAGGTACGGCCGGAGCCTGCGACCGGCGAGAAGCCCCCGCCCATCCAGGCGCTCCTGACGGCGTCCTGGCATCTCTTCAAGGTGCCCACCCTGCGGCGGGTAACCCTGGGCTATGGCATGGTGACCTTTGCCCTGGGGGGACTGGCGTTCTGGATGCCCTGCTATCTGGAAGTGGCCAAGGGGATCAGCCTGTCCCAGGCCAACCTGCTCCTGTTCGGCTCCGTGGCCCTGGCCGGGGGATTGGGGACCCTGACCGGCGGGTTGCTGGGGTCTCGCCTGCTCACCTACACCCTGGGAGCGCCCCTGTGGGTGAGTGGCCTGGGAATTGTGCTGGCCATCCCCCTGGCGGCCGTGGCCATCTTTGTCGCCGCCCCGGCGCTCTATATTCCGGCCCTGGCGGGGGCGATTTTTCTCCTGTTCCTGAATCCCGGGGTGCTCACCGCAGTGGTGGTGAGCGTGGCGGGCCCCTGGCGCCGGGCCCAGGCCGTGGCCCTGAACATCGTGGTCATTCACCTGGTGGGGGATGTGCCTTCCCCCCTTCTCATCGGCTGGATTTCGGACCTGGGCAGCCTCAAATGGGGTGTCTCCCTCACCCTGGTGGCCCTGGCCGCCGGGGCGGTGTTGATCTTATCGGCGCTGCCCCACCTTAAAGGCGATCTGGCCGCGGCCGGGGAGATTGATCTTAAGGCTGAGCCCCCCGGATAAGGTTCAATGCTCCAGGCGGCGGTGGCGGGCGGGACCCGCCCTCCCGGTGAGGTTAGCCTTGCGGCCGCCATGGCGACCTGCCCATCTCCCGGGCTGGATCCCCTTAAAGTTTTTTTCGTTTTTTTCGTAAGAAGTTAATGAACCCGATGCGGTAAGGCAGCGCGGCGTAAGCCGGCCATCCGGCCCCGGCCCGGGGGAGGGTATTTTCTTGTTGACTCGGCCGTATCCACTTGTTACATTTAAGACACGTCAACGACGCGGGGTGGAGCAGCCTGGAAGCTCGTCGGGCTCATAACCCGAAGGTCGCAGGTTCAAATCCTGCCCCCGCTACCAAATTAAATCAAGGGGTTAGCTCAAAAAGCTGGCCCCTTTTTCTTTGCCAGGGTGCGTATAGGGTGCAAGCTGGCCTCGGATGAAAGAAGATCCGGGGCCTTTTTTGTTTTCAAGACCGGCCATAGTCCAAGACAAAGATTTTACGGGGGGACCCGATAATTAATACCGTGTTCCCTTTGAAATGAAACAAACCATCCAGATAACCTATTGATATCTCTCGTAGGGGCGGGTTTCAAACCCGCCCCTACAAAACGAACACGGCATAACTAGGTGAAATCACGATAATTGAATGGAAAAAAGTGAAATAAATAGGGGGGAGTTGAAACTGAGGGGAAAGTGATACAAGGGGTGCAAGGGGAAAGGCAGGAGAAAAGACCATTAAGCGGTCAACGTTAAAAAGCGGTCGGGAGGATAGGGGAGGGGGGTGCTAAAGCTGCATCAGTCTCTCGCCAATCCTTCTAGGGGTTTCCCTGAGGACAATCCCATGCTTCCCTCCCCTCAAAATCCTATTTCTCCCGATTTTTTTTAACCAAGACCTCAAGCATACTTCACCCAATATCGGGAGAAGCCTAAGAAACTTATCAGGAAAACCCTAACCGTTAAAATGAAAGTTGAAATAACCTTAAGCATCATCCTGTTACTTGTCGGGATTTTCTTGCCCGGGAAATCCGGCTGGGCGGAAAGCGCCATGCAGTTGGGGGGCGCCGGTTCCCAGGCCCGTCTGCAATTTTCGGTCACCATCCCCACAATTCTTTATCTCCAGGTGGGCGCCGAGGGGGCCACGGTGGACACCATTTCTTTCGACGCCGTGGGCCTGCCCGGGACCGGCGCCGTGGAAGGATACTCCAGCGGCGCCTACCCGGTGCCGGTGCGCGCGGTGGCGGTGGTGGCCGGGAACCAGCGGGTCCAACTGACCGCCGATTCCAGCCGCCCGCTGACCAACGGCACGGAAAACATCAATTTCGACAATATTCGCCTGAGGGCCTCGGGTGATTTGCAAAACCGGAATTTTAACAACCGTACGGACCAGAATATGCGGCAGTGGATCCGCTCCGGCGACCGCCGCGGCACCTATCGGTTTTTCTACGACAACAAAGAGACCCACGGCCCGGGCATCTACCAGGGCCAGGTGGCCTTTACGCTGTCGCTTCCTTAAGGGTATTTTGGCTCCTGGGGCCAACAACCATATAAAAAAATCTTTATTGGAGGAAACGAACGAATGAGCAAGAGAAACTCTCACGGCATCATGGTATTGCTGGCCCTGTCCCTGGTCCTGGGACTGCTCAGCGCGCCGGTTTACGGCGAGTCGAATTTAGGGGTTGGCGCCGGGGCCAGCCCGACGGCACGCCTGAATTTTGAAATCAGAATCCCCACCATTCTGTACTTGCAGGTGGGCTCCGCCGGCGCCGGCGCCATCGACACGGTGTCCTGCGATCTCTCGAATATTCCGGGCAGTGGGGCCGTGGCCATGACTTCCACCGGGCCAAACACGGTGCGGGTTGCGGCGGTGGTGCCCGGCACGCAAAATGTTAGATTGCTGGCCAATTCCCAGACCCCTTTGAGTGCCGGGGGAGGGAACAATATTTTGTTTAGCCGGATCAGCTGCACCGCCAACGGTAATTTTACCAGTTATACCTTTAACGATACCGATAACCAGGTGCTCGAGACCTTTCAGGGCTCCGGCAATCGCACCGGCACTTATGCTTTCACCTATGCCAATGCTGCGACAGACTATTACCCCGCCGGTACTTATACCGGCACCGTGACGTACACCCTAGTGCCATGTATCATTTATAGTTTCGGATAAAGGTGCTTAAGCCTTATCCTGGCATCGGCTGTAGAGAAACGCCAATTTATTTTTGATTGCCGGTTGTTACGGTCATTCTCCCAGGCGGCGATGTAGTT
>VGSJ01000026.1 GCA_016875015.1 Deltaproteobacteria bacterium
TGCCGGGGGGGGCGCGGTTCGACAAGGTTGACATCCCGGCCTCACGCATGAAGATCAACCTGGCGCGCATCCTCAAGGAAGAAGGGTTTATTAAAAACTACAAGGTCATCAAAGATAATCGCCAGGGCATCCTGCGAGTCTACCTCAGATATGCCGACCATCAGCAACCGCTCATCCAGGGGTTGAAACGGGTCAGCAAACCCGGGCGCCGGGTGTACACCGGCCATGCCGAGCTTCCCAAAGTGCGGGGAGGCCTGGGGGTGGCGGTCATTTCGACCTCCCAGGGGGTCATCACCGACCGCCAGGCCCGCAAGCTGAACGTGGGCGGCGAGGTCTTGTGCGAGATCTGGTAAGGGTAAGCATATGAGCCGCATTGGCAAGAAACCGGTGCCTTTGCCCCAAGGGGTGAAGGTAAAGATGGAAGATGGGAAGTTGATGGTCACCGGACCCCGGGGGACCCTGACCCAGCTCATGCCTCCCAGGGTCAAAGTCAACATCGGGGGCCAGGAGATTACGCTGGAACCCCAGGATGACGGCCGGCTGAGCCGGTCCTATTGGGGTCTGGCCCGCACCCTGGTGGCCAACATGGTCACCGGGACCACCGAGGGGTTCACCCGGGTCCTGGAACTGGTGGGCACCGGCTACAAGGTGGAAGCCAAGGGCGACACCCTGGTGTTCAATTTGGGGTATTCCAACCCCGTGGCGTTTCCCCTGCCCACAGGGATCACGGCCAAGGTGGAAAAGGCCAACCGCATCGAATTCTCGGGCGCCAACAAGGAGGTTCTGGGACAGACGGTGGCGGTGATTCGGAGGCTGCGGCCACCCGACCCGTATAAAGGCAAGGGGATCAGGTATGCCGGCGAAGTGATACGGCGCAAGGTGGGCAAGTCCGGCGGCCGTTAAAGGAGAATGGTGACATGAATCCCAAGGAAGCGGCGCGGCTGAAACGGAAAAAGCGGATTAAAAAGAAAATCGGGGGCGGGGAGCGATTCCGTCTCTCGGTCTTCCGCAGTTGCAAACATATTTATGCGCAGATTGTCGACGATGGCAAGGGCCAGACGCTGGCGGCGGCTTCCACCTTGAGCGGGGAGTTGAAGGACCATCTGGGCGGTTTAAAGAAAACCGACGCGGCCAAGGCCGTGGGCAAGCTCCTGGCGGCCAAGGCCAAGGCCCAGGGAATTGACAAAGTAGTGTTCGACCGTAACGGGTTTCTCTACCACGGCCGGGTGAAGGCCGTGGCGGATAGTTGCCGGGAAAACGGCCTGGAATTTTAGCTGTCAGCTATCAGCAGTCAGCTTTCAGCAGTCAGCTTTCAGCTAAAGCATTGGGGAACGCGATTGGCTACTAAGCAATTGAGAGGTACCAGGGACCCGGGAAAAGAGACTAATTTTTTTTTAAGAAGCTGATAGCTGATAGCTGACAGCTGTATTTCGGAGGTAAGCTTGTTCGAGTCAGAGGGAACTGAGCAGTTAACCGATAAGGTGGTGAGCATCAATCGCGTCGCCAAGGTGGTCAAGGGCGGGCGTCGCTTTCGCTTCAGCGCCATTGTGGTGGTAGGCGACGGCGCCGGGCGCGTGGGTGCGGGTCTGGGCAAGGCCCACGAAGTGCCCGAAGCCATCCGCAAGGCGGTGGAGCAGGCCAAGAAGTCCATGATCACGGTCCCCATCCTCAACAGCACCATTCCCTATACGGTGATTGGTGAGTTCGGGGCCGGCCGGGTCCTCTTGAAACCGGCCTCGGAAGGCACCGGCGTCATCGCCGGCGGCCCCGTGCGGGCGGTGGTGGAAGTGGCGGGCATCAAGAACGTCCTCACCAAGTGCTTGGGCTCCCACAACCCGCACAACGCGGTGAAAGCCACCATGGTGGCCTTGCAGATGCTGTCGTCCCCGGAGGACGTGGCGGCCCGGCGCAACCGGCCGCTGGCGGAGATTCTGGGATAGCGGTTAGCAGTTAGCTGTAATGACATACAAGGTTATCATACAAAACTGGTTATGGGCTGTCAGCTACAACAAAGGAGAGAACACAGGCTGGAAGCCTGTGCCACTAGGACTTTTGTCTATACATGCGCCCGAGGCATGACCATTGGCCCCAATTTTGGGTGTCGAAGCAGCTTGGTCCAACCATGGCAAATGTGTGGTAACCTCTATTGTCATTACCGCTAACCGCTAACTGCTAACTGCTAAGGAAAAAATATGTTCCTTGAAATAACCTTAAAGAAAAGTCCCATCGGCCGGCCGCCGAAGCACCGTCTGACCGTGAAGACTCTGGGGCTGACCCGCTTACAGAAAACGGTGCGGCACCGGGAAACCCCTGCGATTTTGGGGATGGTGCGCCAGGTGGAGCATCTCCTCCAGGTGCGGCAGATCCCCGAAGGAGAATAGCAGATGCGCCTTTCTGAACTTTCGCCCAGCCCGGGGTCCAAGCACAAAAAGAAACGGGTCGGCCGCGGCCCCGGTTCGGGCTGGGGCAAAACCGCGGGTCGAGGCTTCAAAGGCCAGAACTCCCGCGCCGGGGGCGGCATTAAGCCGGGATTTGAAGGCGGCCAGATGCCCCTGGTACGGCGGATTCCCAAGCGGGGCTTCACCAACATCTTCCGGCTGACGTGGACCATCGTCAATCTGCGGGACCTCAACCGGTTTCCGGCGGAGGCGGTAGTGGATCAAGAGGCCTTAAGGGAAGCCGGCCTGGTGAAAAGCCGGGTGAAGCGGATCAAGCTTCTGGGCCAGGGAGAGGTGACCGTGCCCCTGGTGGTCAAGGTGCAGGCGGTGAGTTCCCAGGCCCGGAGCCGGATCGAAGCAGCCGGAGGGCGGGTGGAGGTCATATAGGTGTCCGCGTTCTCCAGCATTGCCAAGATTCCGGAACTGAAGCGCCGCATCATCTTTACCCTGTTGATTCTGGCGGTATACCGTCTGGGCTGCCAGGTCCCCACCCCGGGGATCGATGCGGATGCCCTGATGAAGTTTTTTGCGGCCCAACGGGGGACGATTTTCGGGTTATTCGACATGTTTTCCGGCGGCGCCCTGGAGCGTCTGAGCGTCTTTGCCCTGGGGATCATGCCTTATATCAGCGCCGCCATCATCATCGAACTCCTCAAGGTGGTGATCCCGGGTCTGGAAAAGCTCTATAAAGAGGGGGAGTCTGGCCAGAAAAAGATCAAGCAGTACACCCGGTACGGCACCATAGCCATCGCGGCCGTCCAGGGGATCGGGATTGCCGTGGGGCTGGAGACCATGACCGCCGGCGCCGGCCACCAGACGGTGGTTTTGCATCCCGGCTGGGCCTTCCGCCTGATGACCGTGCTCACCCTGACCTCGGGCACGGCGTTCATTATGTGGCTGGGGGAAATGATCACCGAGCGGGGCATCGGCAACGGCATCTCGCTCATCATCTTTGCCGGGATCGTGGCCCGGATGCCCTCTGCCATGATCCAGACGGTGGAGTTGATGAAGACCGGGGAGATCATGCCGGTCCTCATAATCATTCTGATGGTGGCGATGGTGTTGGTGGTGGGTTTCATCGTCTTTGTGGAGCGGGGCCAGCGGCGTATTCAGGTACAGTACGCCCGCCGGGTGGTGGGGCGCAAAATGTACGGCGGCCAGACCACCTTCCTGCCCCTGAAGGTGAACACCGCCGGCGTCATCCCCCCCATCTTCGCGTCGTCGCTTTTGATGTTTCCGGCCACGGTGGGCAGTTTCATT
Source organism: Deltaproteobacteria bacterium (assembly GCA_016875015.1). Classification (GTDB taxonomy): domain Bacteria; phylum Desulfobacterota; class Desulfobaccia; order Desulfobaccales; family 0-14-0-80-60-11; genus 0-14-0-80-60-11. The sequence goes on from VGSJ01000026.1 coordinate 3,699, forward strand.
CACAATGACTGGGTGAAATGGGCCGCGGACGCCATGTCTCCGGGGGGCGGGGTTCACGATTTAGTCTATGTAGCCCTCATCGTCTTTTTCTGCTATTTCTACACCGCGGTGACCTTTAACCCGGTGGATGTGGCGGATAATTTGAGAAAATGGGGCGGCTATGTTCCGGGTCTGCGGCCGGGGAAACCCACCGCGGAATATATCGACCGCATCCTGACCCGCATCACTCTGGGGGGCGCCATTTACGTGTCGGCAGTATGCGTGCTGCCCTCCATGCTGATCCAGGAGTTTAATGTGCCTTTTTATTTCGGGGGTACGGCCCTGCTGATCGTAGTCGGGGTGGCCATGGACACCATGAGCCAGATCGAATCGCATCTGCTCACCCGCCACTACGAGGGGTTCACGAAAAAGCGTATGAGCCGGGTACGGCGTTGATCTCAAGAAGGAGGAAGTTATGAATCTGATCCTGTTGGGCGGGCCAGGCGCGGGCAAAGGCACGCAAGCCAAAAAACTCATCGACAAGTTCCATATCCCCCAGATCTCCACCGGCGACATCCTCCGGGCGGCAGTGAAGGAAGGGACGGAAATGGGCAAGAAGGCCAAGGAATGCATGGATGCCGGGAAACTGGTGCCCGATGAAGTAGTCATCGGTATCATCAAAGACCGGCTGGCGCAGGCGGATTGCAAAAAGGGATTCATCCTGGACGGTTTTCCCCGGACGGTGCCCCAGGCCGAAGCCCTGGACAAGGTGCTAGTGGGGTTGGGTACCAAGATCGACCACGTGGTCAGCATCGACGTGGACGAAGAAGCGCTGGTGGTTCGCCTCACCGGGCGGCGCACCTGCAAAAGTGCGGCCTGCGGCCAGATGTTTCACATCAAGTTCACCCCCGCCAAGAAAGAAGGGGTGTGCGACAAGTGCGGCGGCGAGCTCTATCAGCGGGACGACGACAACGAAGCCACGGTGCGCAACCGGCTGGCGACTTACAATCAGGCTACCGCGCCCCTGATCGGCTACTACGGCGCCAAACATCTGGTGCGGCCCATTAAGGGCGTGGGGGGTATCGACGACATCTTTAACCAGATCGTCGGCATCGTTTCGGCGGGAACCGGCAGCAGTTGCAGCTGCAAGCACTAAAGCCTTCCGGCGGCGCTCTTGGCATGTGGTAATCTCACGCCAAGACGCCGAGGCGCAACGGTTTTATGATACTGTTAAAATCCCTCCAGGAAATCGCCAAGATGGAGAAGGCCAACCGCATCGTGGCCGAAATCCTGGAGGGGGTGAAAGAAAAGGTCCAACCGGGGATTGAAACCCGGGAACTCGATGAACTGGCGGAAGAGATGTGCCGCCAGCGCCAGGTGCAGCCGGCCTTTAAGGGCTATCGGGGCTATCCCCGGTCCATCTGCGTGTCGGTGAACGAGGAGGTGGTCCACGGGATTCCCGGGCCCCGCCGCCTCAAAGCCGGGGATCTGGTGAGCCTGGATTTCGGGGTGAAGTACGACGGCTACTACGGGGATGCCGCCATCACCGTGGGCGTGGGGGCAGTAAGCGAAAAAGCCCAGGCCCTGATGGCGGCCACGGAGAAATCCCTGTACGCCGGCATCGCCGGGGTAAAGGCTGGCAAGCGCCTGTCGGACATTTCTCACGCGGTGCAAACCGTGGTGGAAGACGCCGGGTTCGTGGTCATCCGGGAGTTTGTGGGGCACGGCATCGGCCGGTCGCTCCACGAAGACCCGCAGATCCCAAATTTCGGCCCGCCCGATCGGGGGCCGACCATGCAGGTGGGCATGACGTTTGCCATTGAACCCATGGCCTCCATGGGCGCCTGGCAGGTGCGGATTTTGCGGGATGGCTGGACCGCGGTCACCCAGGACGGTTCTTGCGCGGCGCATTTTGAACACAGCGTGGCGTTGACGGAGAACGGCGTCTTGATTTTGAGCCGGCTTTAATTTATCTTCTAATAACCCTTTGAAATAACTATAAAGACACGGTAGATGCCAAAAGAAGACGCCATTGAAGTAGAAGGGACGGTGGTTGAGCCTCTCCCCAATGCCATGTTCCGGGTGGAATTACCCAACGGGCATAAGGTCCTGGCTCATATTTCCGGGAAGATGCGGATGCACTACATCAAGATTCTCCCGGGAGATAAGGTTATTTTGGAATTGTCGCCCTATGACCTGAGTCGAGGGCGCATTGTCTACCGGGTCAGATAGGAAAAAACTATGAAGGTCAGAGCTTCAGTCAAACGGATGTGCGCCAAATGCAAGATTATTCGCCGCAAACGCGTGGTGCGGGTGATCTGTGAAAATCCCAAGCATAAGCAGCGTCAAGGCTAAAGGGGAGGGAAGGAATTGGCCAGAATCGCCGGGATCGACTTACCCCGAAACAAGAGAATCGAGATCGCCCTAACCTATATTTTTGGCATCGGGCGCAACACCGCGACACGGGTGCTCCAGGAAGCGAAGGTGGACCCGAGCACCAAGACGTCCGAACTCACCGACGCTGAAATCACCGGCATCCGCCAGGTGATTGACCATACCTGCAAGGTGGAAGGGGACCTCCGCCGGGAAGTCTCCATGAATATCAAGCGCCTGATGGACCTAGGGTGCTACCGGGGCCTCAGGCACCGCAGGAGCCTGCCGGTCCGGGGACAGCGGACGCATACGAACGCCCGCACTCGCAAAGGCCCGCGGCGCAGCGTCGTGGGTAAACGGAAGAAGGCTTAAGGAGAGGCGATGGCCAAAGCGCAGACACGCACCAAGAAGAAAAAAGAAAAGAAGAATATCCCCACGGGGGTGGCTCATATCAAGGCCACGTTCAACAACACTCTGGTGACCATCACCGATCCGGCGGGCAACGTGGTGTCGTGGTCCTCATCGGGGGTTCAGGGGTTCAAGGGCTCCCGGAAGGGGACGCCCTTTGCGGCCCAGCTGGCGGCCCAGGATGCGGCCCGCAAGGCCATGGACCACGGCATGCGGAATGTGGATGTGTTTGTCAAGGGGCCGGGCGCAGGCCGGGAGGCAGCCCTCAGGGCCTTACAGGCAGCCGGCCTGAGCGTCAACCTGATTCGGGATGTCAGCCCTATTCCCCACAACGGCTGCCGCCCCCCCAAACGCCGTCGGGTTTAACTGGAGAGGTGATCGATAGTGGCTAGATATGTGGGACCAGATTGCCGGCTTTGCCGCCGGGAGGGGATGCAGCTGTATCTCAAGGGGGATCGCTGTTACACGGACAAATGCGCCATCGAGCGGCGTCATTATCCGCCGGGACAGCATGGCCAGCGCCGGAGCAAACTGTCCGACTACGGCGCTCAGCTCCGTGAGAAACAAAAGGTGAAACGCATTTATGGCATGTTGGAGAAGCAATTCAGCAGTTATTTTGAAAAGGCCGAACGGCAGAAAGGGGTTACCGGCACTAACCTGTTGGTTTTCTTGGAACGGCGTTTGGACAACATAGTTTACCGGTTAGGGTTCGCCAACTCTCGGACCCAGGCCCGGCAATTGGTGCGGCATAACTTTATCACGGTGAACGCCGGTAAGGTAAATCTCCCTTCCTTTCTGGTAAAGACGGGAGATGTCATTCAGGTGACGGAGAAGGGCCGCAACCTGCCGTTGATTCGCGATGCCATGGAGGCGGTGGCCAGGCGCGGCTGCCCTGCCTGGCTGGAGTTCAACAAGGAAGAGGCCAAAGGGCGGGTGGTCATGTTTCCCACGCGGGAAGATATCACCATGCCGATCCAAGAGCATCTCATCGTGGAGCTTTATTCCAAATAGCATCATGATCCTTTATGTTCCCAAAACTCTCCACGGCGGCCGGCCAGGCGCGGGGGAGACAGATGGTTGGTCATGCCGGCCGAGTCCGGTTAGAATTGCGGGACATAAAAGTCCTAGTAGTTTTCTGAGGAGCCATGATCTACAAAAATTGGACCGATATTATTAAGCCCAAACGGCTGGAAGTCGATGGTGAGACCCATAACCAGTTTTATGGCAAGTTTGCCTGTGAGCCCCTGGAACGCGGATTCGGCACCACCCTGGGGAACGCTCTGAGACGGGTCTTGCTGTCCTCCCTGCGGGGATCGGCCATCACTGCGGTCCGCATCAAGGACGTCTATCACGAATTTTCGGCCATCCCCGGGGTGTTGGAAGATGTCACCGAGATTCTGCTCAACCTGAAACAGGTGCGTTTGAAGATACTCTCCGAAGGGGTCAAGATGATGCACCTGGAGGCCAAGAGCCCTGGGGAGCTCAAAGCCGGAGACATCCAGACGGGTGGGATGGTGGAGATCCTCAACCCCGAGCATCACATCGCCACGCTGGGGGCGGACGGCGAATTGGTGGTGGAGATGACGGTCAAAACCGGCAAGGGGTTTGTGCCCGCGGAGGCCAATAAAGACGAAGACCAGGCCATCGGCTATATTCCCCTGGACGCCACCTTCGCTCCGGTGCGCAAGGTCAATTACCTGGTGACCCAGGCCCGGGTGGGGCAGCGGACCGACTATGACAAGCTGACCCTGGAGGTGTGGACCGACGGCAGCATCAGCCCGGAAAACTCCATCGCTTACGCCTCCAAGATCCTCAAAGAACATTTGAGCATGTTCATCAACTTCGAAGAGGAACCGGCGGGGCTGGAAGAGAAGTCCACGGATGAGCCGCCGACCTTTAACGAGAACCTTTATCGCAGTGTCAATGAACTGGAGTTGTCGGTGCGGGCCGCCAACTGTTTGAGGAACGCCACTATCCGCTATATCGGCGAACTGGTCCAGAAGACCGAGCAGGAGATGCTCAAGACCAAGAATTTTGGGCGCAAATCCCTCAATGAGATCAAAGAGATCCTCATAGAGATGGGGCTGCACCTGGGAATGAAGCTGGAGAGCTTTGTTTCTCCCGATCAGATGCCGGAAAGGAAGGAAGAGGTCGCATGAGACACTTAAAGGCTGGTCGGCGCCTGGGCCGGACAACGGAGCATCGCTTGGCCATGCTTCGGAATCTGGTGACCGCGCTGTTGGAAAGGGAGCGGGTGGAAACCACCCGGGCCAAGGCCAAGGAGGCCCGCCAGTGGGCGGAGAAGGTCATTACCCTGGCTAAACGGGGCGACTTGCACGCCCGGCGCCTGACCCTGGCGGTGGTGCGCTCCAAGAAGGTGGTGGCCAAACTCTTTGGAGAATTGCGGGAGCGGTATCAGGACCGACCCGGGGGTTATACCCGGATCATCCCCCTGGGGCTGAGGCTGGGCGATGGGTCCCCCATGTCCATCCTGGAACTGGTGGATCGCCCCGAAACTCTCCCCAAGTCCAAGAAAAAGAAGGCCGCGGAAGGCTGAGCTTTTTGCCATCGAGGGGGCAGGGGTCTTGTATGAGTATGAGGGCCCCTGTCCCCTCAGGCTGTTCTCGGGGACCGCCACGGGGCGCGCGCCAAACCCTGGATAACCGCCTGGGCCCAGGCCCGGGCTTTTTTATGCCCCGGCGCCGGGAGTTTTCGCCTGGGTGGGGCAGCCTGCCGGGCCCAAAAAGCTTACAGCATAACTGATTAATATTATTAAAAAACTATGGATGAATCTTGTTTGGCGAAAAAAAATGGGTTGACATCCTAATTTTCCTATACTAAGGTGCAGCAAAATGAATTGGTACTTCTACCTATTTTGGCCTGGGTAAAACTACCATATCGCCCTAAGTACAATTACCTATTACCTAAACCAGAAAGGAATGCTCTGTAGAGGAAACCATTGAGCATTGCCGGCCAAGCGACCGGAGCTAAAAAACGGATTTTAGTTCCCTTCAGGATTGTCCCATAACAAAGGAGGTTCTGGATGGTGAATCGGATATTTTGGAGTGCGGCAATAACCCTGGCGTTAACCTTTTCTCCCAACCTGGCCCTTGCAGTTCCCACCAAGACGACTAAAAAGAAATCTTCTAAGCCCCCGGAGAAGGTCGCTAAGAAGAGCAAATCCGTCCAGAGTTCAAGAACGAGTCGTACTAGCTCGTCCCGGAATCGCTCCCAGGAAGTGGTGGAGTCGTCCATGGTTTCCGGTTATAGCGGGCGGGGAACGGTGACGGAAACCCCGCCGCTGATGAAGGTCACCCCCCAACGGGACGGGAAATTCATGCTGGAGCCGCTGACTCCCAAGAAGATCCTGAACACCCCGCTTTCCAAGCCGCCCAAGCAAGAGGATGTGAGCGATCGCCGCTCTTCGAACCCTCCCAAATATAATACGTCTGAACCCTGGAATTTCTCCGAGTTGATCTTGACCCAGGCCAAAGCCTACCAGAATGCTCCTTACGCCCGGGGGGCTTCTCTGAAGAACGGCTCGGCCACAGATTGCTCCGGGTTTGTCCAGTTCATTTACCATGGGTTTAAAATAGACCTGCCCCGTTCCAGTGCCGAACAGGCCCAGGTGGGGAAGGTCGTGACTCGCCAAATGGATTTCTCCAAGATGCTTCCTGGGGATCTGCTTTTCTTCCGCCGGGGCGGCCGGTCCGTGGGACATGCCGGCATCTACCTGGGAGAGGGAAAAATGATCCACGCCTCCAACCATCGCTACGGAGTGGTCATCACTGACCTGCGGCAGCCATACTACGAAGGGACGTTAGAAGTTGCCAAACGGGTCTTTGAGGTGAAGTACCCCAATTAGTGTCGGTTTTTCTAAGGAGTTTTCTTCTCAAGCCGCATTATTGCGCCGCAAGTATCTGAGTGAACTGGCCCAGGCCGGTCTGCCGACTCTGAGGGTTTGGGGGAGGCCAAAGACCGGGTTTCCTGGGCCAGCATCATTTTTACGGCCTTTAAGAGCAATCCCTTGATTTATCAGTTTATTTTGGATACAAATATACATTGTCGTCAGAGGCTGGGCGCCGTCCCCGGGGAGGTGGGACCGGCCAGCCGAAATCAATCATGTGCCGAGGGGGAGGATGGAGGACAGCGCCTCACTTGAGAATTGGGAAGCGCGCCTGAAAGAGCGCTATCCTATGCTCCGGTATTTCACGACGCGCTCTTTCGGGGTCGAAATCGAGTTTTTCGGGTTGAAATACAGCGTTTCCGCCGGGGACCGGGAGGTCATTCCCCCTTACAAGATCGTGAACCGCACCCCCGGGGGGGCTCTACTGCCCCAGGAATTTCAGCAGCGGGGCATTGTCCTCAACGAGTCTTTTCCCAACGAGTCGCCTTGCGAGGCCTGGTCCTTTGTGCTGGACGACTCCATCAAGGGGGCCGGGGGGGCTGAACTGGTGAGCCCCGTTCTCTCGGGGGTTAAGGGGCTGACCCAGATCTATCAAGTCATAAATTTACTCCGGGAGTTCCCGGAGATCCTGGTGAATGAAACCTGCGGTTTCCACGTCCACCACGGGGTCGACCCGGAGATGTTCGGCAATCGTGAACTCTTCCAACTGCTCAGGATAGTGGCGATATTTGAAAATTACATTTATCATTTGCTGCCCGAAAGCCGCCGCGTGGCGGACACCTGCCGGCCCCTGGAAATTGATCTCTATGAGTGGTTTCGGCGTAACGGGTCCATGCGGCAGGCGCCCCTGGTGAAAAACCTCTGGTATAGCCCCGAGAACCGGGATGACGCCAAGACGCCGCCCCAGCGCCGACTCCATCCCACCCGCTACCACGGCCTCAATTTGCATTCCTACTGGTATCGGGGGACCGTGGAATTTCGCTATTATCCTTCCGTGCTGGACCAGCCGGAAGAGCTGATGCAGTGGATTATCTTCACCCAGTTCCTGGTGGAATGGGGCGCCGGGCGGCGGCCGGAACTGGAATATGTTTCCAAGCCCAACAAGTGGTTAAATACGCTTTACAAGATCTACCTGGGGGCCGGCATGATGGACCAAATCCGGTTTCCCGGAGGATCGGAAGGAAAGAAGGTTGGCCTATGACCACCACTGGAGTGCAAACCCACGATTTCTTGATGCGCTTAACGAAGGCGGAAGATAGCCTGCCGCCGCTGCTGCTGGAACTGGCCGCGGTGATGCGGCGGATGGTGGAGGAGATCGAGCGGCCCCAACTGGCCGACATCCAGGGCTTGCAGGCGGAATTGCGGCGGTTGATCGGCGACCCTCAGCGTCTGCGGGATATCTGCGGCACCGAGGGCCAGCTCTGCGGCCAATGCCCTTTTGGGGCGTATCTGCCTTCCGGGTTCCCCCATGCTTCGGAGAAACAGGCCCTGTGCCTGCCCTGGATCGTCATCGTCCACCCCCAGCCCACCGCTCCCCCTGCTGATCGTTCCGCTCAATAAAGGCAGACCATGGGGGTCTTAGGGGAGCCCCGGGTAATACCAAGTCGCCATCAAACCAGTGGCGCCGGCTTTCAGCCTGTGCCAGCGCCCCGGGTTCCCAGGAAGGCGTGCAGGCTCTGGATCACGGGGGAGGCGGGGTCGGCCGGGAGGTTCCACAGCACGATGAGCATGGCTCCCATGACGCCATCGCCCCAGGAGCAGCTGCATTTTACGGTGGGGGACAGAACGGGCGGTCCCAGGATTTCCTCGAGGCGGGCGATGAATTCCCGTCCCTGGGTGGAGGCCGGCACGTTTAAAGAGGCCTGGTCGCGGTAGAGGGTGAGGGAGAATTCCACCTCGTCGTCCGCGTGATCGTCCCGGCGGGCGCGCCCTTCCACCATGGCCACCTTGCGGCGCGGTTCCTGGTTATCGATCGCTATGCGCCATTCTTGAGACACCGGGTCACCTTTATCCGGTCGAGCGGGGCGTGGTGCCGGAACCCGCCGCGCCGCTCTCGCGGCCAGACGCACCGGCGCCGGGAGGCCGGGTCAGATCAGCTCTTTTAACCGGACGGCAAAGCCCGGGAGCTGCAGGGCCTCTTCCACCTTCCCTAACCCCATCAGGGCGAAGCCTTTCCCCATCACGGCTTCTTCCAGGTCCGGGGCCACCTTCAGGATCCGGTTAAAAACCTCCAGGGCCTCGTCATAGTGCGAAAGCTCCGTCAGGGTGGTGCCTTTATAGACCAGGGCCTCCATGTTCGCCGGGTCCAGCATCAAAGTCAGATTGTAGCATTCCAGAGCCTTTTCCGGGCGGCCGGCCTCGCTCAGCATCCGGGCCGCGTCCAGGTAAGGCTGGAGGGGATCTTCCTCCACCCCCTTCCGGGTTTCGATATAGGCGTTGAGCACGTGGTCGCTGCCGTCCGAGAAAGCCGGCATGCCGTGCCCGGGGAGGAGGAAATCCACCGCATAGGGCACCAGGCGGGCCAGGGAGGCGATTTGCTGGTTCATATTGCCCAACTGCTTGTCGGCGTCGGACAGGATGTTTTCCGTGGAACTGCTGGGGAACAAGGTATCGCCGGAGAAGAGAATGCGGTTATGGTGCTCGTAGAGACAGATGTCACCCTTGGTATGGCCGGGAGTGGGGATGACCTCCAGGAGATGGGGCCCCACCTGGATGCGCTCGCCGCCCCTGAGCATCACCACCTGGTCGATGCGGCCGGATTTTTTCATGATCTGCATGAAGGGGACGTTGCGAAAATTGATATACGGCAGGGTGTCCATGTGGCCATAGACTTTGGGCTTGGACCAATCAAAGATCTCGCCCATCCCCCCCACGTGATCGAAGTGACAGTGGGTGAGGAACAGGTGTTCCAGGAGGGAAATATCGAACTCCTGGCTCAACTCGTGGAGCATGCCGTAATAGTTGCCGGCGTCGATGAGGGTGCGGCCCTCATCCAGGACATAGACATTGCAGCTCATGCCGGCTTCTTCCACCCACCAGATACCTTCAAGCCGTGGGTCGTATTCTCCCAGATGGATCATTGCTCCTCCTGACCTGGTTGTCTGCCCGGGGTCGCACCGGCCAGGGATTGGCCCATAATCTCTTCCAGGCGCCGGAGCATGGCCGGGCGCCCGTCGGCCGGGAATCGCCATTCCACCAGCAACAAGGCGCCTTCTTCCTCATCCTGGCGGCCGCCCACCTGGCTCCGGGGCGGCTCCTCCGGGGGGCCAAGTTGGTCGAACAGATAGTCCAGCAGCCGCTCGCCGTCGAAGTCCCGACTCACTTCCAGGGAGAGATAATCCAGGCCCATCACGGCATAAAAGTAGAGGGCATCGTGATAAGGCCGTTCATAGGGCGGGGAGGCGTGGCCTTCCAGAATGAGACGGCGAGGGCGGGCGTCCCGAAGCAGGATGTGAAATTTCCAGCCTGTCTGCACAGTTGGGATCGTCGGCATCGTTTGAATTGTACCCGGTTCGGGACCGGATGTCAATCCGCGCGGGAGACGCCAGGGATCGGTCTTATCACAACTTGCCATCGAACGGATACTTTGTAGCATTGTCGGGGCCGAAATAGGCGTCGGCCCTCTGGCCGGGCGGACACGCAGGTCGCTACGACTCATACGAAGTTGCAGTCAAAAAACTATGAATATTTATGTCATTCTGAACGGAGCGGAGCGGAGTGAAGAATCTCGGCGGCTTTAAAAGAGAGATTCTTCGCTGCGCTCAGAATGACAAAAAATAGTCTTTTGACTGCTCATTGGTATCATTTGATCGCAACGCGGTATGAGCCTGCGGCGCACCAAAGGACCGTGAAAAGTACGGATAAAATGAATGGCGGGCCGGGCCCGCCCTACATTTCTCGTTCCCAAGTACAACTTGGGAACGAGAAATGCGGCGCACCAAAGTAGGCTTACCCCTTCCGGGTCTTGAACTGGCGCACCTGGTACATGAAGGCCTCGAGACGGGTGCGGGTGTGGGTCTGTTCCTGACCGTCGTAGGCCAGATTCAGGAAGGGGATGTTGTCGTGGCGCTCCCTGAAGAGCTTGAACAGGGAGTTGACCACGGTGCCCGGCATGCAGGTAAACGGCATGATGTTCACCAGGCCGCAGGCCCCTTTGCGCACGAAGTCATGGGATTTGCCCATGCTCAAGATGGCCTCCCCTTCGAAGGAGGGGTGCAGGTAGTCCTTGGCCATCTCCAGGGTCTCGGGGATGGAGGGCTCCGTCAGGTTCTTGATGCTGCCGCGGAAGATCTCCTCCAGCCGGTGCTCGTCCTTTTTCTGGACCCGCTCTTCCAGGCAGACCGTGAGGAGCTCCCGGAAGCGCCGGTTGGCCAGGGCCGAATGCTTGGAATTGTGAGTGACGTAGAGGAGCCACTCGCCGATGGGCGGCATCCAGACCTCGCCGCCTAAGGCCTCGATCTCCCGCACCGCGTTCTCGTTGGAGAACTGGTTGGCCCGGGTGTAGATTTCCCCCACCACGCCCACCAAGGGCTTGCCGCCGTTGAGGCTCAGGGAGACGGCGTCGAAGGTTTGCCGGGCCTCCTTGAGGACCCCGGTCAGGTCGCCCCGGCTCCGCAAGGCATTGAAGACCTTGAGGAGATAGTGCTCATAGACCTTGTCGGCCTCGCCGGGGATGGACTCGTAGGGCCGGCTCTGTCGGAGTTTCTTTTCCAAAAGGTCGATGGCCACCATGCCGTTCCAGGCGATTCGGGAGAAGTCGCCGCCCACCAGGCCCACTTCTTTGTACATGTTTTCGTTCTGATCCGGGGAATAGACCGGCATCTGGGGATACCCCAGGTCGTCCAGCACCATGCGGTGGAAGCGGTGGTACTGGCCGAAGCGGCAGGGGCCGTCGGCCGCGGGCATGAAGAAGGCGCTTTTGTCCGGGTCGAAGTCCGGGCGCTGCAACAGTTTGGCCAGATCGCCGGTGGTGAGGATGAGGGGGTAGCACTCCTTGCCCGAGGTGAGGCGGCGGCCCAGTTCCAGGGTCTCTTCATCCGAGGGCGGCAGGGCTTCGGCCTCGCCGCCGCAGGCCTGGAACGCCGCCACTATGGCCAGGGCCTGGTCGGTCATGGGGGGCAGGTAAATTTTCCGCTTGAGATTGCCGGTGACCCGGTAACGGTAAGGCGACAGCCGCTCCGGAGCCGGTTCCACCGTGACGTTCTTCAGGCTGTCCAAAAAGGCCTCCAGCCGGGTAATGGCTCCCACGTCGGAGGAGTGCTCGTCAATCTCGATTTCCAGGTACGGCTTGCCCCGCATGCGGTCCTTAAAGAAGTGCTGGATGAAGGAGTCGGGGCCGCAGCCGAAATTGGTGATATAAATGCCGTAGAGCCGGGGGTCGTTGCGGATGAGTTCCGCCACCCCCAAAATTTTCTGACCGAAACGCCAGTACATGGGCTTGATTTCATCCAGCCGGTCCACCTGGTCCATGGGCAAAAAGTCCATGGGCAGGGCCAGCACCCCCAACTGCCGCAGTTTCCGGTGCAGGTTGAGGTTCATGCCGGGGTCCAGAGCGTTGTAAGGGCGGCCGATGAGGACCATGAGCCGGCTGTCGGGGGGCAAGGAATCCAGAATCTCCCGGCCCCGGGCGTTGAGGCGGTCATAGTAGGCCTGCTGGGCCGCCTGCCCTTTAAGCATGGCTCGGTGCACCCGGAAGTGGCCCACCCCCAGTTCTTTCCCCAGATCCCGCAGGCCGTTCCGCAGCCGGCGCTTGCCCCGGCCGAAATAGAGCACCGGGGCCAACATCTTGGCCCCGAACGCCGCGAAATCGATGGACGTGGGCACGGTGTAGGGCAGAGATTGGACCATGGGACAGACCACCCCGCTGCCGATCTCGGGGTGCGGATGGGGCAGGTCGATGATGCTGGGCAGGAAGATGCGCTTGACCCCGGCCTTTAAGAGATCCAGGATGTGGCCGTGGGCCACCTTCACCGGGTAGCAGGGCTCCGCCGCCATGGCCTCGGTTCCCTGGTTAATCACCTTCTTGTTGGTCTTGGGCGAGTAAACCACCGTGAACCCCAGGTCCTCGAAGAAGACCCGGAAAAAGGGGGCGAGTTCCTGAAAGAACATGGTCCGGGGGATGCCGATGGGGCCGCGTTTCCCTTCTTTGGGAGGCTCTTCGCCGTAGAGCCAGTTTTCCCGCTCCAGGAGCAGGTCCGGCAAATCGTACTGCTTCTGGGCTTTCCCCACTTCGTATTTTTCGCACCGGCTGCCGTAGAACAGGGGCTTTTCCCCTTCGATCTTCACCTGGCGGATTTCGCAGTTGTTGGGACAACCGCTGCATTCAAAGGAAGTGATCTCATAGTGCCGGTCGGCCAGGTCGAACCCCTTGAACTGGGAGGACTCCCAGTCCCGTTCCCGCATAGACAGGAGCGCGGCGCCGATGGCCCCGGTGACGTCGTGGTGGGGCGGCACCGTGATCTTTTTGCCGCAGACCTGCTGGAAAGCGGCGACGATGCCCTGGTTGGCTGCGGTGGCCCCCTGGTAGAAGATGTGGTTGCCGATGGGGCGGTCTTCCACCACCTTGTTGAGGTAGTTCTGGACGATGGAATACGACAGGCCGGCTACCAGGTCTTCCTTGACCGCGCCCCGCTGCTGGTGGTGCACCAGGTCGGACTCCATGAACACGGTGCAGCGCTCGCCCAGGCGCACCGGGTTCTTGCCGGCCAGGGCCAGATCGCCGAACTCGCCTCGGATGGAAATCCCCAGCTTTTCGGCCTGCTCCTCCAGGTAGGAGCCGGTGCCCGCGGCGCACACCTTGTTCATCATAAAGTCCACGATGGCGCCGTGGGACAGGCTGATGAACTTGGAGTCCTGGCCGCCGATCTCGAAGATGGTGTCCACGTTGGGGTCGATGGCCGAGGCGGCGGTGGCCTGGGCGGTGATCTCGTTTCTCACCAGGTCGGCGCCGATGAAGTCCCCGGTGAGATAGCGGCCTGAACCGGTGGTGGCCGCGCCCATAATCCGGATGCGATCCCCTAACCTGGCGCCCACCCGGCGCAGGCCTTCGGTGATGGCCTCCAGGGGCCGGCCCGCGGTCATGAGGTATTCCCGGGCCAGCACCCGCATCTCGGCGTCGATGACCACCACGTTGGTGCTGATGGAGCCCACGTCGACGCCCAGGTAGCCTTCCACCACCGAGCCGTCCGCCGGCAGGTCGATCACCCGGTAGTCCTCCGGCCCCAAGGCCTGCGGCGGGTTAAGCCGCGGCAGGCGCCGGGACTGGTCCTCGTCCTTCAGCAGGTGTTCTTTGAGGGGGTTCAGGTCCAGGTGGAAATCAACCGGCGGGTTCTCCCGGGCCACCAGCACCGCGCCCACGGCCCCCAGGGAGCAGAAGTGGGGGGGGATAATGAGCCCGGCCTCGTCCAGGTTGAGGACCTGGCGGAAGGCCTGGCGCACCCCCAGGTTGTGGGCCACGCCGCCCTGGAAGGCCACCGGCGGGGTGAGGGGCTTGCCCTTGGCGATGTTGCTCTTTAAGTTCCGGGCCATGGCCTGGCAGAGGCCGGCGATGATCTCGTAATCCGGGGTGGCGCCCTGCTGCAGATGGATCATGTCGGTCTTGGCAAAGACGCTGCAGCGGCCGGCCACCCGGGGCGGGGTGGTTGACTTAAGGGCCAGTTCGCTGAAATCCTCGATGCTATAACCCAGGCGGTGCGCCTGCTGGTCCAGGAAAGAGCCGGTGCCCGCGGCGCACATGGTGTTCATGGCGAAATCCTCGATGATCAGGTGGCCGTCCTCCTCCCCCACCATGATCATCTTGGCGTCTTCGCCCCCCATGTCGATGATGGTGCGGGCCTGGGGCGCAAAATGGTGCGTCCCCCGCCCTTGGGCGATGACTTCATTGATGAACCGGCCGCCTAAGATATCCGCCAGGCGCTGGCCCCCCATGCCGGTGCAGGCCACCAGCCGGCACTGCGTGAGCGGCAATTCCAGGGACTCCAGGAGGTCTAAAGCCGTGCGGGATGGCGCCCCTATGTGGCGGCGGTAAACTTCTTTGACCACCTCGCCCTCGGGATTGATGATCACCAGGTTGACGCTTACGGAGCCGACATCCAGCCCCACGTCGAATTTGCCTTGCATATTCCGTATCCCCCGAATTGCGGATAACTCGTGTCAGAGAAATAATAAATGCCCTGGCGGCAGGGTAGTGCGTCGTTCAGGTTGGATGACGGTAAAATTCCTGGTCATGGTGCCGGTTATGGGAAATGCGGCCCGAGTCCTGGAGGCGTTTCAACCGGGCCTCCACCTGCCCCAAGGGCAGCCCCAAGGCTTGCGCCAGGTCCGGGGCGGTCATGGGACGCCGGGCGAGCATTTCCACCAAATCGTCATCCTGACAAGGACCCCCGGCAATATCCGCCCGGGAAAAAGAGGCGATAACCGAAACCGGCCCGCCCAGATACACGGCGGCGGCCTTCATCTCCCCGCGGTCCAGGGGCCGGGCCGCGGCTTCCACCACCGGCCGCACCGCGGTGTTAAGCTGGATCTTGTCCGGGGCGATTTTTTGTAGAGCCCGGCGCAAGAGGGTCAATTCCTCTTCGGTATCGTTAAGTCCTTTGAGCAGCATGACCTCGAGCCATATCCGGCCCCGGTACTCCCGGCGGAAGGCCGCCAGGCCGTTGAGCAACGATTCCAGGGAGAGCTCCGGCAACGGCCGGTTGATGGCGCGATAAGTCTCTTCCCGGGCCGCGTCCAGGGAGGGCAGGACCACGTCCGCCGCGGCCAGCTCCCGGCGCACCTCGGGGAGATACAGGAGGGCCCCGTTGGTGAGCACGGCCACCGGGATCTGGCTCATGGCCTTGATCTCCCGGATGATGCGGCCCAAGCCCTGATTCAAGGTGGGTTCGCCGGAGCCGGCCAGGGTGATGACATCCGGCCTGACGCCCGGGGCCTTGAGATAGTCGGCCAGCTCCGAGATCATGGCCTCGGTCTGGTAGGAAAAGCGCTCCCGGGTCTGGCAGGTGGTGGGCCCCACCTCGCAATAGATGCAGTGATAGGGGCAGGTCTTGGGGGGGATGAGATCCACCCCTAAAGACCGCCCCAGGCGGCGAGACGGAACCGGACCGAACAGGTGGGCCATATCAGAAACAACCCAGCTGACAATGAGAGATTTTTATCTTGAGTTCGTTGAGCAGCTCCCCCAGGTCGTGGCGGGAGAGGCCCAGTTCTTCAGCCAGGCGGAAGGCCGCGGCACAGGCGATCTTGCCCTCCGGGGCCGCCGCCTTGATCCTGGCCTTGACGTCTTCTTGCGACATGAGTACCTCTGTAACAAATCTAATCTATAAAAAATAGCCCATGAAAGGGGAAAAATCAAGGGGATGATGCCTCTCGGGCTGGTCGGTGAAACGCAAGGCGCACAGGGCTGAAAACCTGCCATGATCCGGAGATGATGGTTTCGTAAAAAGTCCACAATTCCCTCCCCCTTGATGGGGGAGGGGTCAGGGTGGGGGCGAAATAATCAGCATCTTCCATCGGATATCTTCCCCCTCCCCTTAATCCCCTCCCACCAGGGGAGGGGAAAAAGACTTTTTACGAAGTTATCAGAGCTGAGCCGGCCAAAACCCGCCAGCAGGCTTCCACCAGGACCTCCGCCAGGCTGGTCAGGCTCTGGGTGAGGCGCTGGTAAATCTTAAAGATGGCGACCTGTAAAACGATGCCCAGGACCATGGCCGCGGCCACGTTGGGGTCGCCGGCGGGAATCTCGCCCCGGTCCATCCCCGCGGCCAGGACTTCCCGCACCACCTCCACCGGGTTGGGCATCTCAGGGGTTACTTTCTGCAACTGCCCGTGCTGGGCCAGGAGCAGGTAGCTGAACAGCACGGGGTCCTGGTCGAAGAAGGCGCAGAATTGCCGCACCATGGCGTCCAGTTTGGCCCGTAAAGTCGCCTGACCGGCCTGGATGCGGTGGAGTTCCAGGGCAAAGGCGGTATAGTTGCTTATGAACAGCTCCCAGGCCAGGGCGTCTTTGCCGGGATAATGCCGGTACAGGGCGCCTTCGGCGATCCCGGCCGCGGTCGCGATGTCCCGGATGGTGGCGCCGTCGATGCCCTTTTCCACAAAGAGAGTGAGCGCGGTGCGGGCGATCAACTCTCTGGTTTTGTTTTTAGGTCGCATTTATTCATAAGAGCATTAAATTAGTTAGATTCTGAGTTGTCGCCGGAGGGACAACCCGTTGGGTCGCCCTGCATTCAAGACACTCTACTTTTATGCTCCATTTTAAGTGAGTGACTGTTCACTCACAATATAGGCCGCACCAATCTCTTAGTCAAGCATTTTTTTCCGGCCACTAATACTAAAATTCGTAGGGCGCGTCTTACGCGCCATTCTTGGTGCGTAAGACGCACGAAGGGAAATTACCTTTCTGAACGCAGATTGGTAAAAGGGGTGGGGAGAAAGCCTATTCTCCTTATATAATTAACCTTGTAATTAAGGGGTAGTCAAAAAACCATTACCCGCCAGGGAGGTAAGAGATATGAAAGTGCTGGCCATATCCGGGTCGCCGCGGCCCCAGGGGAATACCCGGCTGCTTTTAGAAGTTGCCCTCAAAGTGCTGGAGGGCCACGGGATCGCCACGGAATACCTGTCGCTGCATGACAAAGACATCCGGCCGTGCCTGGCCTGTATGAAGTGCGCCAAGGACAAGAACCGTTGCGCCCAGGAAGACGATTTTATGCCGGTCTTTGAGGCCATGGCCGCATCCGACGGGCTCATCGTGGGCTCCCCGGTCTATTTCGGCTCCGCCACCCCCAACCTCATGGCCCTCTTGAACCGGGCCGGTTTCGTGGCCCGTATGGGGGACAACCACTTCGCCCGCAAGGTGGGCAGCCCCATCGTGGTGGCCCGCCGGGCCGGGGTCAATTTCACCTATGCCCAGCTCCAGTTATGGTTCTGCATCAGTGGGATGTTCGTGCCGGGCTCCACTTACTGGCCCATCGCCTACGGCTTAAATCCCGGGGAGGCGGCCAATGATGCCGAGGGTCTCAAGACCATCACCGACCTGGCGGACAATATGGCCTGGCTGCTGAAGAAGTTGCAGTAGGCAATTGCATTGCAGGGGTGCGGCGTGCCGTGCCCCTGGCTGTCTTAGAAGTCATTTCAAAACCGATTTTCGGCGTCAGTTTGAATCAACCGAGGGAGCTTAAGTTGGGAAAGAATCACCCCCCTTTTCTAAAGGGGGGCAGGGGGGATTAAATAAGCGATTGATAATCCCCCTAAATCCCCCTTTAGGAAAGGGGGACTTAAAAACGCCGTTCCCGGCCATTAACTGGTTGAGAGAACATATTTGCAGCCTAAGATAGGTTTTGCAATAGGTGCTAAGGTCATGTCTATAGATTGTCTAGTCTTGCCCGGCCTTCAGGCGTTCGGTGAGGCTGGGGAAGTATTCCATCTTGGTGTGGGGCAGAAACAGGGCGGCGATGTATTGGTCCATGAAGCCCGGGGTCTCCGAGAGCTCGAAGTTGGTCATCATGTCCGCCACCCGGCGCTCCTCCTCCAACAGGTCCCGGGAGAAGGCCAGGAGCGACGCTCCCTGGAGGGAGGCGTTGCCCACGTAGTGGTAGTTTTCCCGGGGCAGATCGGGCAAGAGGCCGATGGTGATGGCATTGTCGATGTTGATAAAATTGCCGAAGGCCCCGGCCAGGATCACCTGTTCCAGGTCTTCGAGCTTGAGGCCGACGTTTTCCAGCAGGGTGACGTAGCCGGCAAACATGGCCCCTTTGGCCCGCATCAGGTTGTCGATATCGGCCTCGCTCAGAGTGATGTCCTGGCCGCTCTGGGTGTCGGGGGCCATGGCCAGGACAAATTCCCGGCCCTCGTCGCCCAGGCGGATGCGAGGCGTGTTGAGGTTGTCCCGGAACTTGCCGTTGGGGGAGATGACGTTCGCCTCCATCATGGCCGCCAGGATGTTGATCAAGCCGGAGCCGCAGATGCCCTTGGGCTTCACCATGTCGATGGTGATAATCATGGGATCGAAAGTCTCGGGATTGAGACTCGCTTCCTCGATGGCGCCGGACGCGGCCCGCATGCCGAACTTGATGCCGCCGCCCTCGAACGCCGGTCCGGCGGAGCAGGCGGCGCAGGCCAGCCACTGCTGGTTGCCGATGACGATCTCGCCGTTGGTGCCGATATCAATGAACAGGGTCAGCCTGGGGTCTTTGTAGATCCCCGAGGCCAGGACCCCGGCCACAATATCGCCCCCCACGTAACTGGACACGGAACTCACCGCATAGATGAACACGTGGTCCGGTACCTCCAGACCCAGGTCCCGGGCCCGGACCGGCGGGAGGTGGCAGGCGGCGGGGGTGTAGGGGGACAGGCGGATATACTTGGGGTCGATGCCGTAGAACAGATGGGTCATGGTGGTGTTGGCGGCCAACGTGATGTGGGAGATTTCCGTCACCGGCAGCTGGTGCTTCTTGAGGACCCGGTGCATTACCTGGTTGATGGTGGCGGCCACGGAGCGCTGCAGCTTTTGCAGCCCCTGATCCTTCTGGCTGAAGACCATGCGGGTGATGACGTCGTCCCCGTAACTCATCTGGGAGTTGTAATCCGCACCGGTGCCGACGATCTTGCCGGCCGCCAGGTCAAGGATCTGAACCCAGACGGTGGTGGTGCCGATGTCAACGGCGATGGCATAGTGGCGCTGAGTGGTATCGCCGGGCTCGACCTGCACGACCCGGGGCTTCCGGGACCGCCGCTGGGCAAAGTCCAGGGTGGCGGTGACCCGGAAGTTGTCCTCCCGCATCACTTTCGCCAGATGGCGCAGCATGAAGAAATCGCCAGCCAGGCTGTCCAGGCCGTGCTGACGGGCCAAGCCCTGCTCCAGGCGGGCCAGATCGCAGACATTGTCTGACAGGGAAGGCGGCGGCAGCGCCACGAATTTCTTTTGAAAGGCCGGGTTATAAAACCCTGTGGACTTCAAGGCCAAAAGGTCGATGGGGCTGGGGCGCAAGCTCACGCCACCGCGGCGGCGGGTCAGGGTGCGCCGGTCCAGCAAGGACTCCGGCGGGATGCGGATCACCACGTCGCCGTGGACGAAGCTCTGGCAGGCCTGGCGGTACCCCAGGTCGAACTCCTCGTCGCTGAGCAGCCCGGAACGGGTGCTCGTGAGGTCCCCGGATTCCGGCAGGACCTTGCATTTGCCGCAGACGCCCTCGCCGCCGCAGGAGGCATTGATGTGGACCCCGGCCAGGAGGGCGGCCCGCAACAGATTCTCCCCGTCCGCAACCTCGACCGTGATCTCGTATGGCTTGAAGGTGACGTGCTTACCCAAGATTCGATCCTGTTTGGAGATGAGATGAGTTGACCCCGGGGGGCAAGGCCAGCCGCAGGGTTTAGGGACTCCAATAACCTCCCGGCATTCTATCACAGGGAAGCGGCGAAAAAAAATGTTAAATGAGTGGCAGATGGTGCGGGCGCATCCTTCCGGGTCAGGGCCAATGCGGCCAAAAGGCCGAGAATGCCATCCGGGGCCGCGTTTATGGTAAAATCCTCAGGGCCGGGAAACCGTTCCGGCGGCAGGGGAGGGGTTTAGGGGTGGGTTGCGTATTTTCTCTCTGGTTCCCAAGCCCCTGTCCCGAAAAGTTCCACAGCACAGGTTGAAAACCTGTGCCACCATATCTGCCTGGGAACGAGAACTGAAAAGCATCGCCGGCGCAATTGTCATTTTGAGAAAATTGCCAAATCCCGCGATGGCAAAAATACCAGACCTTGCACGCCGTTCAGGGTAACAGGTGATAACTGTCCTTGATACCGGGAGGCATCTATGGCCGCAGGGCGCGTCGGCGCGTTGCTTCAAGAGCTTTACCAACGCTTGTGGGAGGCCTTCGGGCCCCAGAAATGGTGGCCCGGGGACACGCCCTTTGAAGTGGCCGTGGGGGCCATCCTGACCCAGAACACCAACTGGGGGAACGTCTCCCGGGCCATCGCGGCGCTCAAAGACCAGGATCTGCTCGCCCCCCAGGCCTTGCACGACCTGCCGGAGACGGAGTTGGCCCGGCTCATCCGGCCGGCGGGTTACTATAATGTAAAAGCCAGGCGGCTCAGGAATTTCCTGGATTTCCTGGCGAATCATTACGGGAATTCCATGGCGCAGCTGGCGGCCGCCGACCTGGCGAGCTTGCGGCCGGCGCTCCTGAGCATCAAGGGGATCGGCCCGGAGACCGCGGACAGTATTTTACTCTACGCCCTTTCTAAACCCACCTTTGTCGTTGATGCCTATACTTTCCGCATTCTGAGTCGCCATGGCCTCATTGCCGAGGCCTGCCCCTATGAAGAGTTGCGTCAACTGTTCATGGAGCATCTGCCGGCCGAGGTGCCCCTGTACCAGGAATATCACGCTCTACTGGTGCGGCTGGGCAAGGAGTGTTGCCGCCCCCGGCCCCGCTGCGCCACTTGCCTGGTGGACGGCTGGCCGGCGGCGTAAAATACGCCGGCTTTTTGGTACGGGAGTTGCATCAAGAATTGCCGAGGAAGAAAAATATGGCCTATGTCGGCAAAGATGAACATGCTCCTGTCTGGCTGCCCGAATCTCTCCCGGAAGAGATCCTGGCTGAGAGTTTTGTCGAGCTTTTAAACACCGGGGCGGATGTCGAAGCAGCCTCTGAGCCGGGAGAGTCCAACTTCGGCTTTATCGTGCGAGACTGGTTCGGGCCTTATCTGTTGAGCCCGCCTACCCATTTCCTCCGGGGCCGCTGTTAACCCGGAGGGTTTTTAAGATAGACAATGAGAGAGGTTCCCGGCCCTAAGGGTCGGAAACCTTTTTTATCTATCTCATTTTTCGCTCCCGCCGCACAATTTTTCCCCCCTTCCTCTCCGATGATGGTAATATCAATGCACGCCGCGTCGTCTGTCCTTGACATTCATAAATTTGAACCTTTTACCGGGATACGTTCAAAGACATGGACATAATCGCCCTGGAACACCACCCTGCGGCAGCCTTGATCGGCTGTTTGAGAAGGGTGCCCTTGCTGGAAAGGACAGATGTCCTGGTTTATGCGCAGGCGTTGATCAGCCTGGAGCAGATTCACACCAATTGCCTTAACCCCCCGCAGAACTATATCTGGCTGCAGGAATTGCGCAAAACCCAGGAATTGCGCTGGAGTCTGGCGGCCTGGGGGGTGGACCTGTTCCGGCTCGACGGCTATGTCACCTATACGGTGCGGCTGGCCGGCGGGGAGGAAGTAGTCTACGATCTTTACCCGCCCATCGTGGAGGAATCCTTCGAGGCCGACGGCACGCTGGCCCTGATCATCAACGACGGCATGCACCGTCTCTATCTGGCCCGGATGGAGTGGGTGGTGCCGCAGGTGACCTATGTGCGCGGCATTCCCAAGGAATATCCGTATTACGCCTTTCCCCGGCTGGGTGGCTGGGAGGGTCTGGATCTTTTGGCCGATAATCCCGATCCCCAGCGCTATCTGAAGAAGTGCCACCGAACCCGGGATAATAAGAAACTGTATCGTGACTTTCAGGCGGTGTTTCAGAACGTCGGGCGCTCCCGGAGCCGCCTCTTGAAGAAATAAGGGAAAAAGGCGAAAAGGGGGGGATTTCCCTCCATGCCGCGATTCAGCCATCCCATAAACTGGTTAACCAGCTATCCTAAGAGCATATCAGGAATAATTAGCGGAGGAATTCATGAGCCTGGTCTTATTGGGAATATTAATTGCCCTGGGTCTCGTGGTCCTGGGGAAGAACGTGCCGCAATTCCAGAAGTTCCCTCAAATCCGCTTTGTCCTGGCCGTCCTGGTCCTGGCGGTGACGGTGGCGGTGTCCACCGCCAAGGTGGTGCCCCCGGGAAACGTCGGGGTCCTGATCCTTTTAGGGAAGGTGTACGGCTCCATCCCCGAAGGGGTGCACCTGGTCAACCCCCTGGCCAACATGGTACTCATGAGCGTCCGTACCAAGGAGGTTTTCGAGCACGCCGAGGCGCCTTCCAAGGAAGGGCTGAACGTGGCCCTGGAGGTCTCTTGCCTCTATCACCTGAAAGCGTCCGAGGCGGCCAACGTTTACCGGCAGGTGGGGCCCAACTATGAGGAGGTGGTGGTGGAAGCCATCAACGCCAAGCTGGCCGCGGACCAGCAGGCCCAACAGATGCGCTTCGTCCTGGACAAAGAACGCCAGGAGGCGGAGCGCAAACGTATCGAAGCCCAGGGCATCCAGGACTTCCAGAGGATCTTCTCCCAGGGGCTGTCCGAGCAACTGTTGCGCTGGAAGGGGATCGAAACCACCCGGGCCCTGGCCGAATCCCAAAACAGCAAGACCATCATCATCGGGGGGCGGGACGGTCTGCCCTTGATCCTGAATACCGGACCGGATGGAGGTTCCCCGGGAAAATGATTGACAACCATCAGTTAAGGCTCTATGTAAAGGCTATGAGTCGCGCCCTCAAATCCTTACCGCGGTCGCTGGTTCTGGCGGCCCTTCTGTCGATGGCATTGGTCTCATCCGAGGCCTGGGCCGGGGCGGTCGCCGATGCCAGCCCCGGCAACCCCGGCCAGACCCTGGAGGTCAGATCCCTTTTAGTCAAGGGCAAAACCACCCTGATCGATTTCTACAGTCCCTATTGCCCCCCGTGCGTTCAACTGGCCCCACTCCTGGCCCAACTGGCGAAAAAGCGCCCGGACCTGGCCATAAAGAAAGCCAACATCAACCGGCCGGGAGTCAACGGGATTGACTGGCGCTCGCCCCTGGCCCAGCAGTATCAGATCCGGCAGGTGCCGTATTTCATGATTTTCAATCCCCAGGGGCAACTCGTGGCCCAGGGCCGCGATGCCGTGGAGACGGTGGGACGCTGGCTCCGGGAAGCCGGGTTGATGAAGTAAGACCGGTGCGTCCTACGCGCCATTAGCTTATGGCCGCGGCGGGCACGGAGGTCCGCCCCACCGGGTCCAACCCAACTTTTCATGGGTTATGGGCGGGCCAAAGACACATGAGCAACGGGTTAAGGAGGAAAAGGGCATGAAATGGTCAGGCTGGCGCCGCTTGGCGGCGATAGTGCTCTTGCTGAGCGGTTTCCTGGGCTGCGCGCTGCCCTCTTCGTCTCAGACTCCCCCGTTGACCGCGGCGGCGGCCCGGCACACCCTGGATAGCTGGAACCCCGGCTTTTGCAAGGTGGTGGACTTCTATGGATTTTATATATCCGGCGAGAACCCCGCCAACCAGGAAGCCTACGTGCTCATCGCCAACCCCGGCGATAAGGCGCAGAAACCCGTGGTTTATGCGGCCCGGTTCCAGCTCCTCACCCCCCCGGAGGGCCAGCCGCGCTGGTTTCTCACCAGCCTGGTGACGCACAGCTCGGGGCTGAGCAAGAGACAGGGCTGGGATAACCTGATCATTCAGGTGAAAGCCCCGCCGCCGGCGGGTGCGGCCAAATAATCCGGGAATATCGCCGCGATCTGAAAAAATAGGGGTACGGCGGCGCCGTGCCCCTACAGTTTTTTAGCGTCCTCTCCAGGTCATACCAACGATCATTTCCTCACGGACACAACGAAGCATGAAAAAATGGCTGGTGTTGGTGGGGCGGCCGTCCCTGGCCGCCTCTGGCTGGCGGGCACGGAGGCCCGCCCCACCGGGATATTTTCATAAAAAACTGCGGTCATACAGGTAATTTATCTTCTGTGGGGGCGGACCCGCGTGTCCGCCCGGGGGCGAGGGCGCACACGCGGGTGCGCCCCTACTCATGAGCTGTCGGCTCACTCCAACACTATGAAAAGGAGGGATGATGAGGCTGGCGGGCCACCCTGTCGTCGATGTTTACCCAGAGGTCGCGGATCTCAAGCATAAGAACCTCGGACGTAACAAGAAAGCCCCCAAAGCGGACTTTGGGGGCCATCGGCAAACTGAGCTAAGTTGACGAATAGACTTACGGAGCTTCCTTGGTCAGGGACGGCATCGGCGCTATCACCGGAGCCTCCTTGGCATATTTCATTCCAAAGGCCCTGGTCTCGAAGGCTTTGGGATTGAAAGCCTTGGTCAGCTCTATTTCTTCCGGGGACAAGATGCGCACCATGCCATAGGGATCGACTACGGCAAACCGTTCACCTTTAGCCAGGCACGAAGCCACCGTGTCTTCACCCTTCAGCTCTTTCTTGGAGACGCACAGCAACTTTGCGCTCCCTTGAGCCGTGGCGACGGACGAGACAAAAAACACGGCTACCAGCACCATCAGCAACCCAACCACCACTTTAGACCGCATACACCTTCCTCCTTTGCTCTAGGGTTGACACCAGGCTTCTCCCCCCCCAGTGGAGTAAATGAGAAAAAGCCACCAAACTCCTTTCCAGGCCATAATATATGCGCACCAGGGAAAATGTCAATATAATTGATGGGCCCTGAAAAAAATTTCGGTGCGGTTCCCTTACCTCCGCCAGGGGGATCAGCCGCCAGCCACGTTAAAGGCCGACCCTAAGTAGTTTCTTTTATTATAGCATAACCTCTATAGAAAACAATCAAAGGATTAAAGCAGGGGAACGGGGTTTTTTGCCGCGATCCCCGAGCGCGGGTTTGGCGCGTCCCGGGCCTGGGAGTCCGGGGGAGAGGCGCCGCGGTCAGGGGGCGGAAGCGCGGCCTGCTCTGATGGCCCTGCCTCGGCGCTTAAATCAGGCTGATCCCCGGCCCTCAGTTCTCCCCCCGAGGATAGTGCTTCGGATGACGCGGCCCGGTTGCACTGTATGAAAATGATACACTGAAAAAATATCCACCCTGGGTTGTATAAATATGCAGCGCGGACCTATTTTTTTTTGGACAAGTGCGGAAATTTCGAATAAAGTGTTTTGTGACTAATTTCACAGGCCCACAACTCCGCTTGCGGGGTATCTTTCAGCTATTTTATTAGCTAAGGACTTGAGTTATGGTGAAAGGAAGACCACTGCTTCGATGGGCTGGGATCTTGTTGGCGTGCGCCTCCATCTCATCCGTCTGCATCGAGGCCCGGGGTGAGGGGGAGGCGGCGAAGGCGCCCAAGTCGGGGCGGCCTGACCTGATCAAGATCAACACCTTGGCCGCGTTCGGAAAGCTTGAGTTGCCGCCGGTCACGTTCTTCCACGACAAGCATACCGAGGTGCTGCTCAAAGAGAAGAAGAACTGCGAGACCTGCCACGCCGTCAAGGACAGCAGGCTGAGTCTGGCCTATAAAGGCACGGAGACGGCGAAGCCGGCGCAGCTCAAAGACATCTATCATGCGAGCTGCATCGGCTGCCACAACGAGACGGCCGCGGCGGGCAAGAAGACCGGCCCGCTGGACGGTTTCTGCCGCTCCTGCCACGATGCTGCGCCCCAGGCCGCGGTGAGGCTGGGCGCCGGGCTGGACAAGGTCCTGCACTTCCGGCACGTGGACGCGAAGAGCATCGTTGCGAACCCTGCGGGGAAGGACAACTGCGCCAGCTGCCACCATGATTACGACAAAAAGGCCAAGAAAACCTTCTATGCCAAGGGCAAGGAGGATACTTGCCGCGCCTGCCACGGGGCCAAGCCGCAGAACGGCGTGTTGAGCCTGGGGCAGGCCTCGCACCAGCAGTGCGTGCTCTGCCATCTCGATCTCGCCAACAAGGGCGTGAAGCAGACCGGACCGCTCCTCTGCGCCGGCTGTCACAGCGCGTCAGGCCAGACCCTGGTTGCGAAGAAGAACCAGGCGGCGGTGGCCAAACTTCCGAACCAGGAGGTCCCGCGGCTCAGGCGCGGGCAGCCGGACGCGGCCCTGATCACGTACAATCCCAAGGCCGAGAGCGGCAAGGACGTGAAGCCCCTGTTGATGAATCCCGTGGCCTTCGACCACAAGGCCCACGAGAAATACAACAATAGCTGCCGGGTTTGCCACCATGCGGGCATAGGGTCGTGCGATAAATGCCACACGCTTTCAGGGTCTAAGAAAGGCAAGTTCGTGACCTTCGAGCAAGCCATGCACCTCCAGTCGAGCCAGCAGAGCTGCATCGGCTGCCATGCCGCCCGTCAGGCCGCCGCGAACTGCGCCGGCTGCCATAACCGCATGGACAAGTCGCGCCGGCCTGACGACGCCACGTGCCAGCAGTGCCACCGGCAGCTGCCCGAAGGCATCGGAGCGCGGCGGGCGGCCCTGTTTGCGGACCCGAAGCAGAAATCCGGCGTCGCCGAGGCCATGCTCAAGAACCGGAACATGAACCCGGGCACTTATGCAGTTGGCGATATCCCGGACAAAGTGGTGATTAAGACCTTGTCCGATAAGTACGAACCGGTGGAGATGAATCATCGCGGCCATGTCCAGTCGCTCATGAAGGGCATGCAGGGCAATGCGCTCGCCGAGTACTTCCACCGCGATCCGGGCACGATCTGTCAGGGCTGCCACCACCATAGCCCGCCAGCCAAGCAGCCGCCCGGCTGTATTAACTGCCACGGCAAGCAGTTCGCCGCGAAGGAGTCGAATCGTCCGGCGCTCCAGGCGGCGTTCCACGGGCAGTGCATGAGCTGCCACAAGGATATGGGGCTGGCGAAACCTGCCGCCACGGCGTGCAACGAGTGTCACCAGGAAAAGCAGCAGTAACCGGCCTTGGGCTGTAGTAAGAGGAGTGTGAAATGTTACGAAGAACGTTTCTTGGCCTGCTTGGAGCCGCAGGAGTGGGTGCTGCTCTTGGTAAGTCGGCCCACGCCGCTGGCAATAAACAGTTCGCGGGGCATCCCGGGAGCTGCGGCGTGCTGTTCGACGCCACCCGTTGCATCGGCTGCCGCAGATGCGAAGCCGGTTGCAACAAGGTCAACGAACTGCCGGCCCCGGCCAGACCTTTCGACGACCTGAGCGTCCTGGACGTGAAGCGGCGGACCGACGCCAAGACCTATACCGTGGTCAACCGCTACGACAAGCTCCCGGGCGCGGCGGGCCCGGTCTTCCGCAAGAACCAGTGCCAGCACTGCCTGGAGCCGGCCTGCGCTTCGGCCTGTTTCGTCCGGGCCTTTACCAAGACCGAGCAAGGCGGGGTCGTTTGGGACGGCTCGGTCTGCGTGGGCTGCCGCTACTGCATGATCGCCTGCCCGTTTGATATTCCGACCTTCGAGTACGATGAGCCCTTGACCCCCCGGATCATGAAGTGCACCCTGTGTCAGCCGCTGATCATTACGGGCAAGCTGGCGGTGCCGGGCTGCGTGAGCGCCTGTCCGGTTGAGGCCCTGGTCTATGGCGCCCGGGCCGACCTGCTCAGGATCGCCCGGGAGCGCCTGCGAGCCTTGCCGGGACGCTACCGGAACCATATCTACGGCGAACAGGAAATGGGCGGCACGAGCTGGCTCTATCTCTCGGGCGTACCCTTCAAGGCCATCGGCATGCGGGAGGACTTAGGCATCGTGCCGGCGCCGGAGATGACTTCCGGGGCCCTGGGCGCGGTACCCATCATCGCCGGTCTCTGGCCCGTGCTCTTGACCGGCATCTACGCTGTGTCCAAGCGCAAGGACAAGATCGCCCACGAAGAGAAGGTCATGGCCGTATCCGAGGCCGTGGCCAAGGCCCAGGAAAAGGCCGAGGCCAATCTCCACCGGGCCTTGGCCAAAGCCGAGACCGAGAAAAAGTCCGCCATCGAGAAAGAGGTCAAAAAGGCCCTGGAAGAAGCTGCCAAGGCTCAGACCCAGGAGGGCGAATAACATGTCCATCGAAACCCCCGCCGTTAAGAAATCATGGCTCACGCCCTTCAACGTGGTGGTCGGTCTCATTATCCTGATCGGTGCGGTGATTACCGCCCTGCGCTTCACCAAGGGGCTCGGCGCGGTCACCAACCTCTCCGACAACAACCCCTGGGGCATGTGGATCGCCTTTGACCTGATGTGCGGAGTCGCTTTGGCCGCCGGCGGCTACACCACCTCCACGGCGGTGTATATCTTCGGACTGAAGCGCTACCATTCCGCGGTCAGGCCCGCGATCCTCACCGCCTTCCTGGGCTACTCCCTGGTGGGCTTTGCGCTGCTCTACGACGTAGGCCGGCCCTGGCGGCTGCCTTATCCGTTCTTCGTGCAGTCCGGCACCACCTCGGTGCTCTTCGAAGTGGGCCTGTGCGTCATGCTCTACCTGAGCGTCCTCTTCGTCGAGTGGATGCCGGCCGCCCTCGAACGGCTCGGCTTCAGCAAGATCCGCAACTTCGTCGTCAAGTTGATCCTGCCCCTGACCATCTTAGGGGTCATCCTCTCCACCATGCACCAGAGTTCCCTCGGGGCCCTGTATCTCATCGCGCCCTCCAAGCTGCACCCGCTCTGGTACTCGGGCTATCTGCCGGTCTTCTTCTTCGTGTCGAGCATCGCCGCCGGCCTCTCCATGGTCATCTTCGAGGGCACGCTGTCCCACCGCTACCTGCACGACAAGATGGATGAAACCTACCTGCGGGAGCACGACGAAGTGACCCTGGGCTTCGGCAAGGGCGCCGCCCTGGTGCTGGCGGGCTACTTTCTGATCAAGGTCGTGGGTATCACCATTGATGACAACTGGCACTACCTCGGGACCGGGTACGGGACTTGGTTCCTCGTCGAACTCCTGGGCTTTGTGGCCTTGCCCTGCTTCCTCTTCGCCTTAGGCGTGCGGGAAAAGAACTTGACGCTCATCCGCGGCGCGGCGGTGCTCACCGTGCTCGGCATCGTGCTCAACCGCTTTAACGTTACCCTGGTGGCCTTCAACTGGCAGCTGCCCGCGGCCGAACGCTACTTCCCGAGCTGGATGGAGATTGCCATCTCCCTCTACATCGTGGCGCTGGGGCTGACGATATTCACCTTTATTTCCAAGAACATGCCCATATTCTACGAGCATCCGAATTTTAAGGAACACGAGCCCCCTGATTTACACGAACACAAGCTCAAACGCCACCCCCAAACCTTCGGGCACTAAGGAAGGAAGCCATGGAAAACAATTTCTACACGCTGCATGATTTCCTGCTCTACACCAAAGGTGCGGCCTATTATCTGATGGGCGCGATGCTCCTTGGCATATTCGGCTTCTGGCACTTCATGACCGGCAGGGACGAGGAGAACGACATTAAATAGCGCTGAGGGCCGCGACGCGGCCTTGCGGAGGAGTCGCATATGTATCAAGTCATAACTGGTCCCCTACTGTGGCTGTCCTTCGGTATCTGCATCGTCGGGCTGGTCGTGCGGGTGGTGCGCTATATCCGGGGTCTTGACTGGAAGCTCGACCGCGTGGCCTACAAGGCTCACCCGCTTCAGGGCCTTTGGGGCGCGTTCCGTTCCATAATTTACTGGCTCGTGCCCTTCGGGTCCTACGGCTGGCGCGCCAAGCCCCTCTACACCCTCACTTTTTTCGCTTTTCATATCGGTCTGGTGGTCACCCCGCTGTTCCTGCCCGGACATGGGGTCATCATCGACCAGCGTTGGGGCGTGCACTGGCCCACGATCTCCATGGCCTTAGCCGACGTGCTGACCATCACGGTCATCTGCACCACGGTCTTCATCGCCCTTCGCCGCATCGGCCTGCCGGAGGTGCGCATCGTCACCACGCTGTATGATTACCTCCTGCTCCTGATCACCGTGGCCCCCTTCGTCTCCGGCTTTCTGGTGGTGCATCAGTTCGGGGATTACACTTTCTGGCTTTACACGCACATTCTCAGCGGTCAACTCCTGCTCATCGCCATTCCGTTCACCAAGCTTTATCATATGGTGGGCTTCTTCCTCTCCCGGGGCCAGATCGGCGCCGACTTCGGCATCAAACGCGCCTACAAGGCCAAGGGAGGCTTTGCCTGGTAACATGTGGTATACTGGAACAAATAATGTGTAGGGAAATATTCTACAGCATGACCCGCCGATACCGGGAACCTGCGGGAGGCGCTGCTCCCCGCCAAGACCGGCAAGCAAAGGAGTAAAAATTATGCCGGAAGGAATCCATTGCAACAAGACCCCCATTAATACCAAAGCGCATCTGGATTTAGTGCTCGGTGACAAGGGCGGCAAGAAATATTATGAAGAGATGAAGCATCTCGATGTCGACACCGAGAAGCTGCGCAGCAGCCTGGACGCCACCTTTAAATCCCGCATGCGCACCTGGCTGGAAATGTGCGCCCACTGCGGCCTGTGCGGTGACAGTTGCTTTCTTTATCTGGCCAATCGCAAGGACCCGACCCAGGTGCCGTCCTACAAAATTCTGTCCACCCTGGGCAAGATCGTCAAGGCCAACGGCAAGGTGGACAACGCCCACATGCGCTACTGCATGGATGTCGCCTGGAGCAAATGCACCTGCTGCAACCGCTGCGGCACCTTCTGTCCTTACGGCATCGACATGGGGGTCATGTTCGGCTACCTGCGGGGGCTATGCTTCGCTCAGGGCTTCGTGCCCTGGGAACTCAAGATCGGCTCGGGCATGCACCGCCTCTTCAAAGCCCAGATGGACGTAACTCCTGAAGACTGGGTTGAGACCTGCGAATGGATGGCCGAGGAACAGCAGGATGAGTGGCCGGGCCTGGAAATCCCCGTGGACAAGGTCGGCGCCGATATCCTCTATACCTGCAACGCCCGGGAGCCCAAGCACTATCCCGAGGACATCGCCGAAGCCGCCATCCTCTTCCATATTGCCGGCGAAAACTGGACCGTGCCCAGCGAGGGCTGGGAACAGACCTGCTTGACGCTCTTTGCCGGGGACTGGGAAGGCTGCAAGATGCAGGTCGAAAACGTCTATGGAGCCATCGAGCGGCTCAAACCCAAACGCGTCCTGGGGACGGAATGCGGCCACGCCCACCGCTGCATGGTCATTGAAGGGCCCTATTGGGCGGGCCGCAAGGACGGCAGGCCGCCGGCGCCCTATCTGCACTACACGGAGTGGGTCGCCGAGGCCCTGCGCACCGGCAAGATCAAGATCGACCCGGCCAAGCGGATCAAAGTGCCGGTCACTTTACAAGACTCCTGCAACTACATCCGCAACTACGGACTGGCGGACGTCACCCGGGAGATCATGAGCTACCTGGTGGAGCCCGGCTACTTCGTGGAGATGACGCCGAAGCGGGAGCACAACTTCTGCTGCGGCGGCGGCGGCGGCATCAACGGCATCGGCATCTACCGGCAGCAGCGCAACGTGGGTTTAAAGGTCAAGCGGGACCAGATCCTGGCTACCGGCTGCAATCTGGTCGTCTCTCCCTGCCACAACTGCTGGGACGCGATCCGGGACCTGGAAGAGGTTTACGAACTGGGCCTCAAATGGACCTTCTTGAAGCCCCTGCTCATCAAGATGGCCATCATCCCCGAGCACCTCAAGCCTAAGGAAGAAGAGGAAGGGGAAGGGGAAGAGTAAGGTCCGCAAGGTGTGACCGCGGTCCGGGAAAATCCGTGTCCTTGCCCCCTGGAAGTTTTTGGGAGAGGCGGCTTTCATGAAACCTCAACCCCGGTGAATCTGCCGGCAAAGAGATATCGACATAGGTAGGCCCTTGCGGGCTTTCCCTGTCACACCACCGGGCGTACGGGTCCGTACCCGGCGGTTCGGATGGTTAAGCTATCTTTCTGGTGCTAAAGTTGGGAGGCCAAGCGAGATAAAAT
>VGSJ01000027.1 GCA_016875015.1 Deltaproteobacteria bacterium
TATGGTTAATAGACCCGGCGACATCACCTACTCCCTCTCCCCCCGCTTCGGGGGGAGAGGGTTGGGGTGAGGGGGGCTGAACAACCGCATGCAATTTCCTAACCGGACAGTGCTGGGCAGTGTCAAGAAACGGCAGTGCAAAACGTTTGTCGGAACCCCAAAAATGCTTGACAGAGGCTAATGGCAAGCTTATAAACACACGATGAGATTAGTGAGAGGCTCGTGCAGGTTGGGGATGGCGTTGGTGGTCTTATTTCTCCTGTCGGCGTTCATGTTGACGGGGGTTAACCACTGCCATGCCGATGTCCATAACTGCGCGGGGGATTGCGCCCACAGCGAGTGCTGCGGCGGCCACTCGATGCCTCTCCTGTCCGCGGCTAAGGCCGTCCCGATAGTCAGACACTACTTCTCACCCTATCATGCCATCGAAGAGCAACCTGCACCGAGAATCTTTGCCTCCAGCATTTTCCGTCCCCCCCGGGCCTAGCCCCTTTCATCCCCTTTAATCTGTAGTTCGGCAATTAATTTCTGTAGTCACGCGCGTGGCAACGGAGGTGTGTGGTGAACCTCAAGTGGATTGCGGTGGGGGTGGTCCTTGGCTTGGCCCCCCTATGGTCCGGCGGAGCTCTGGCCGGACTCCGGGCCTATTCTCTCCCGGAACTGGAAGAGATGGCCTTGAAAACGCATCCGGCTTTGCAAGTCGCCGGGGCGGAGATCAAGAAGAGTGAAGCGGAGTTGCGTATCGCCCGCCAGTACCCCAACCCGGAAGCGGAAGGAGAGGTGAGCCGCCAAAAGGGCCTGGAAACCGGCGCCTATGTTACGGGCTACAGCCTGTCGCTCTCCCAGACCATCGAGTGGCCGGGACGCCGGGGGAAAAGGCAGGAGTCAGCCCGGTTCGGCATTGATGCGGTTAACCAGAAGTTAACCCAGGAACAGATCAACGTACGCGCCCGGTGCCGGGAATTCTTTTACCGGGTGCTGGCCGGCGAGCACTTGGTGAAGATTGCCGCGGAAAATCTTGAGTCGGCCAAAAAACTTTTGGATATCGCCGAAAAAAGAGTCCGCCTGGGAGAAAGCCGGCCCCTTGAGCTGGTCAAGGCCCGGGTGGAGTTTTTTTCCCTGGAAAGGGAATATGACAAGGCCAAAACCACCCTGGCCGGAGACCGGCAGGTCTTGCGGCAATTCCTGGGCGCCGCCTTGCCCGCCGATTTCGCCCTGTCCGGCGAAGGCGAAGTTATTGACACGGTCGCACCTCTGAAGCGTTGGCAGGAAGCGGCCTTTGCCTCGCATCCGTTGCTGGCGGCCCAGGAAGCCCAGGTCCGCCAGGCGGAGAGCACCCTGGGGGCGGAGCGCCAGGCCTGGGCGCCGGATGTGACGGTGAAGGTGTTCCATACCCGGGATGTGGACCTCAGGGCCACCGGCGGCGGTCTCAGCATCCCCCTCCCCTTATGGAACCGCAAGGAAGGCGAAGTAGCCAAGGCCGCCGCCGCCAAAAGCCAGGCCGACTCCGAACTCCGGCTGCTCAAACAAGACCTGGAAACCAAGTTGGCCGCCCAATACAGCCTCTATGAAACGGCCCGCCGGCAGGTGGAGTCCTTCCAGACCGCTATCCTTAAAGAGGCGGCGGAATCTCTCCGGGTGGCCCAGTTCAGCTATGAGCACGGCGAAACCAGCCTGCTGGAACTCCTGGATTCCCGCCGGGTTTATCGGGGGACGGAACAAGACTACTACAGGGCCCTGTTGGATTACCGCCTGGCTCGGGCGGAACTCTGGCGATTGGCCGGTGGAGGTGTCAAGTGATGCGGATGCGGTTGACCAAGACCCGGTGGCTGGTGATTATTCTGGCCACTCTGAGTGCGGCGGGCCTCCTGGGGCGGTGGTATGTACACGAGCGGCACGAGCACGATCAACATGCTGGTCACGACCATGCCCAGCATGCTGACAAAAAAGAACCCGCGGCGGCGCCGGCTAAAATCGAGACGGCCCCCGCTGATCACGACCATTCCAAACATACTGGAACAAAAGAACCCGAGGCGCCGGTGCCGGGCCAGGTGAAGCTGACCCCGGAGGCGGTGCAGCAGGCTAAAATTGAGACGGCCCCGGTGGTTCTCGGTCCCCTGAATAATCGGGCGTTATTTACCGGGGAGCTGGTCTTCAACGAAGAGCGCCTGGCTAAAATCCACTCCCGGGTGCCGGGACGGGTGGTGCAGATCGTCGCGGACTACGGGCAAATGGTGAAGCCGGGGGAGGTTCTGGCGATCATCGACAGCGTTGAACTGGGCCAGGCCCAGATGGGCTCCCGGCAAGCCGCGGCTAAATTTAACGCCGCCCAAAAGGCCCATGACCGGGCCCGCCAGCTTTATGAGGGCAAGGCCATCAGCCGGGCCGAACTCCAGGAGCGCCAGGCCCGGCTGGAAGTGGAGCGGGCCGATCTGGATTATGCCCAAAACCGCCTCCGCCTCCTGGGGGCCGGCGGCATTGCTCCCGCCTCTTTGCCGAAAGGCGCCCGGTCCGGCGCGATCTTCGCCCTGCGCTCACCCATCGCCGGCCGGGTGGTGGACCGTAAAGTCACCCCCGGCCTGGTAGTCAAGGAAGACGAAGAGCTCTTCACCGTGGCCGATACCTCCGCCCTGTGGTGCTTCGTCCAAATCCCCGAGAAGGATCTGCCTTTAGTGAACGCCGGTTCCCAGGCGATTATAACCGTCAGCTCCTTGTCCCGGGAGGAATTTCCGGGCGCCGTGGATTACCTGGCCGACATGGTGGACAAGGCCACTCGCACCGTCCGGGCCCGGGTGCGGGTGGATAATCCCGGCAACCGCCTCAAGGCCGGCATGTTCGCCAATATCGCCGTTCGGGTGGGCCAGCGCACCGTCCTGAGCGTGCCGGAAACCGCAGTCCTTTCCGCCAACGGCGAGCTCTTTGTCTTCGTGGAAATGGCTCCCGGCATCTACCAGAAGCATCTTGTCAAGACCGGAGTAAAAGGTGGGGGCCGGGTGGAAGTGCTGGAGGGTCTGGACGCGGATGAGCCGGTGGTGGTGCAGGGAGGCTTCACCCTGAAATCCGAGGTGGAAAAGGGCGCCTTCCAGGGCTGCGGCCTCGGCGGGGGGCATGGACATGCCCATTAATGCAGGTTGCGAGGAGGCTGAAGATGATTGATCGGGTTATTCAAAGCTGCCTGCGGCATCGCCTCATGGTCCTCATTGCCCTGGCGGGACTGGTTTTCTATGGGGTTTATGCGTCCCTTAAGCTCCAGGTGGACGCCTTCCCGGACGTCACCAACGTCCAGGTGCAGGTCTATACTACCTGGCCCGGCATGTCCCCCGAAGAAGTGGAACAGCAGGTCACCTTCCCCATTGAAGTGCAGATGGCGGGGCTGCCCGACATGGTGGAACTCCGCTCGGTGTCCCGGTTCGGGGTGTCCCTGATCACCGTGGTCTTCGCGGACCAGGTGGACCTGTATTTTGCCCGGCAACTGGTGTTGGAGCGCCTCATCGCCGCCAAGGAGAAAGTGCCTAAGGGAGTGGAGCCCGTCCTGGGGCCCATCGCCACGGGTTTGAGCGAAATCTACCAGTACACCCTGGAAGAGGAGAACGCACCGCCGCTGGCCGCACCCGGCCCGGAGACCGCCCGCCTCATGCGCCTGCGCACCATCCAGGACGCCATTGTCCGGCCTTTTTTGAAAACCGTGCCCGGCGTCACCGACATCAACTCCTTCGGCGGCTACGTCAAGCAATACCAGGTGCAGGTGGACCCTGACCGGCTGCGGAAATTCGATCTCAGCCTGAAGCAGGTCTTCAGCGCCCTGGCCTCCAGCAATGCCAA
Organism: Deltaproteobacteria bacterium; assembly: GCA_016875015.1. GTDB lineage: Bacteria > Desulfobacterota > Desulfobaccia > Desulfobaccales > 0-14-0-80-60-11 > 0-14-0-80-60-11. The sequence continues at coordinate 3,823 of VGSJ01000027.1, forward strand.
TGCCGGCGGCAACGTCCTGGAGAAGGGGAGCGAGCAGGCCCTGGTAAGGGGCCTCGGCCTGATGCAATCCATCCAGGACATTGAAGCGGTGGTGCTGAAAACAGTGAACGGCACTCCGGTGCTGGTCAAGGACGTGGCCACGGTGGTTGAAGGTCCGGCCAGCCGCTGGGGCGCGGTCCTTTCGAACGGCAAACGGGAAGCCGTGGCCGGCATCGTCTTGATGATCCGGGGCGGTAGCGGCCGGGAGGTGGTGACTGCGGTCAAGGAAAAGGTCGCCCAATTGAACGCCGGCGGCATCCTCCCCAAGGGGGTGACGCTCAAGGCCTTCTATGACCGCACCGGCCTGGTCCGGGACTGCATCAACACCGTCAGCCGGGCCATCGCCGAGGGCGTCCTCCTGGTGATCCTGGTGGTTTACCTGTTCCTGCGCAGCTTCCGAGGGGCGCTGGTCATCGCCTTAACTCTGCCTTTGGTGGCCCTGGCCACCTTCATCACCATGCGGCAGGTAGATTTGTCCGCCAACCTCATGTCCTTGGGGGGGCTGGCCATTTCCATCGGCATGATTGTGGACAGCGCCATCATCCAGGTGGAAAACGTTATGCATCACTTAGGGGAGATGAAGCCTGGGCAGAATTTCCGCCGAACGGTGCTCAACGCCGTCCTGGAGGTGCGGAAACCCAGCCTCTTCGGAGAGCTGATCATCGCCTTGACCTTTCTCCCCATCATGACCCTGCAAGGCATGGAGGGGAAAATGTTCGCGCCCCTGGCCTTCACCGTGGTCATCGCGCTCTTGGCCTCCCTGGTGCTTTCCATCGTCGCGATCCCATCCCTGTGCTCATATGTGCTCAAGCCGGCGCCGGAGCGCGTCAGCGTCCTGGTGCGGGCGGCCCAGCGGGTTTACCGTCCGGTTCTGGCCCTGGCCCTGGAAAACCGCAAGACCGTGCTCCTGGGCGCCGGGGGCTTTCTGGCGCTGTCTTTGGCCGCCGTCCCCTTTCTGGGCACCGAGTTCATCCCTCGAATGGATGAGGGCTATATCACCAATATCACGATCCGTTTGCCGTCGGTCTCCCTGTCCCAGTCGGTGGAGATGGAGCGCCAGATGCAGCAGGCCCTCTTGAAATTTCCCGAAGTGGAGTCCGTGGTCTCCAAGATCGGCGCCGCGGAGATCGCCACCGAATCTCACGGGGTGGAATCCAGCGAGCCCATCGTGGTCCTCAAGCCCCGGAGTCAGTGGCGCACCGCCCGCACCATCGAGGAGTTGATTGCCAAGATGCGGGTGGAACTGGAGAAGATTCCCGGGGTCGCCTACAACTTCTCCCAGCCCATCGCCCACCGGGTGGACCACCTGGTTTCCGGGGTCAAATCCCAGGTGGGGGTGAAGATCTTCGGGGATGATATGAACCTGCTCCGGGCCAAGGCCGAAGAGGCGGCCGCGCTCCTGCGGACGGTGCCCGGGGTCACCGACCTCCGGGCCGAGCAGGTGGCCGGCATGCCGAATCTCAACCTCAAGATCGACCGGGCCAGGCTGTCCCGCTACGGCCTCACCGTGGCCGACGTCCAGGAGGTCATTGAAACCGCGGTGGGCGGCAAGGCGGCCACGGAGATCATCGAGGGCCAGATGCGCGTTGAGGTGGTGGTGCGCTTCCCGGAAGCGCGGCGCAACAGCGCTGAGGCCATCGGCAACATCCTGGTGACGACTCCGGGGGGAGGGTCCGTGCCCCTAACGGAGTTGGCCGAGATCATCGAGACCGAAGGGCCGGTGCAGATCAGCCGGGACAATGCCCGCCGCCGCATCGTGGTGGAGTTCAACATCAAGGGCCGGGATACCGGCAGCGTGGTGGCCGACGGCCAGCGGTTGCTGTCGTCCCGCCTGGCCCTGCCGCCGGGCTATTACGCCACCTGGGGCGGCACCTTCGAGAACCAGGAACGGGCCATGCAGCGCCTCCTGCTCATCGTGCCCGTCACCCTGGCCCTGGTGTATCTCATGCTCTTCCTGACCTTCGGGTCGCTCCGCTACGCCAGCCTCATCATGCTCAATCTGCCCCTGGCCTTGATAGGCGGCATTCTGGGACTCTTATTCACCGGCCTCTATCTGAGCGTCCCCGCCGCGGTGGGCTTCATCGCCCTCTTCGGGGTGGCGGTGCTCAACGGCGTGGTGCTGGTCTCCCAGATCAACCAACTCCGGGAAACCGGCCGCTCCGTGGATGAATCGGTGCGCCAGGGCTGCGAGCGGCGCCTCCGGCCTGTGCTCATGACCGCCCTGGTGGCCATCCTCGGTCTCACCCCGCTCCTGTTTGCCAGCGGGCCGGGCTCCGAAGTGCAGCGGCCCCTGGCGGTGGTAGTGGTCGGCGGTCTGTTTACCGCCACCCTGCTCACCCTGGTGGTCCTGCCGGTGCTCTACCAATGGTTCGCCGAGCCGGAGACGGAATCATGAAGGAAAATCCGGAGTAGGACCTGTGAGGAATAAGAAACACCGACATTTTGCCGTAAAGGGAGAAATGCCATGAAGAAATTAATGCACCCGGCTCTTTTGCTTGCTGTCGTTGTCCTGGCGGCCAACTGCGGCACGGCCCGGGAACAGATTCGGACTCAATCCAAAACCTTGTGTGAGGGGATTTTTTGCGAGGTGACCACCTCCGACGGGCCGCCCCCTGGATATGCCGATGTGGTCATCAAGGCTTCCCTGAAAACCCATTTGCCGGGAGAAGGCGCCTTGTTGGAGTCCGGGAGTTCTCCCCATGGCGGGCCTTTTTACCACTTCACGGTGAATGTTGACGGCCAGGCGGTCACCTGGAAGGTCCCCGGCCAACGGGAGAACCTCCCGGTGGTGAAAGACCGGGATTCCCAAGATGAGGGCGACGGCATGAGGTATGCGCTGGGAAAGAAAATCCGGCTGCGGGCCGGAACCCATCAGATATTTCTTGGCGTCCGGGAAAAAAACACTGCCAAAACCGTGATCGTCAACTTGCGGGAGGGCGCGTCATCTACCCTAGAATTCAGGCCCATCTATCCAAGATATAAATGGGGCCACCCGGCTTTCCGACTGGGATTTCTGGGGTTTAGCGTATGGTTAGACCATACCTCCATCAATTGATTCCTTGGTTAATGTTAGGGGGTGCCGGATATTTCCTGATGGAACAGGCGTCTAGCCTGGATGGTACTGGAAACCTCAAGATGGTGTGGCTTATGAACCTGAGTTGCCGGCCAGGATCTAAACTGGCGGTCTTTTAGGGGAGCTTCGGCGGACCTAATCGAACCCCGTTATTCTTCTTCTCCTGAACATCCCCTTTCCATGGTCAACTGCTCAATATCCATTTGATTTCAATTAGTTGATTTTTTCTGGGACAATGACATAATGGGCAAATAAATGCGCCGTCTCGCCACATTCTGCCTCCTTGCGGGGTATCTGTTGTGCGGCTGCGGCCAAGACGCCGCCGCGCCGGCGGGGGCCTTTCCGCCCTTTTATCCCGAGGCGCAGCCCTTTCGGGGCGCCATTCGCCTGGCCGAAAGCACCCCCCTGACCCAACGCATCACCGGTCTTACCGTGCCGCATCACCTGCTGGCCGCGGACCTCATCGCCGAGGCCTTCGCCCTGGCCTCCCGGCAGGATTACCGGCGGATCATTATCCTCAGCCCCGACCACTTTGGACGGAGCCCAACGCCTTTCGCCGTCGCCATCCGGAATTTTCATACTGTCATGGGCGAAGTGACCATCGACGCCGGGGCCGTAGACCGCGTCCGGGAAAACCCCCTGGTGTCGGCCTCCAATCTCTTTTCCCACGAACACGGCGTCCAGGCGCTCCTGCCGTTTTTGGCGCATTACTTTCCCCGCGCCCGGATCGTGGCCGTGGCCATTCACCGCGCCAGCCAGCCCGCGCAGTGGGATTGTCTGGCCCAAACCCTGGCCCCTCTCCTTACCCCCGACACCCTCCTGCTCCAGAGCACGGACTTTTCCCACTACCTCCCCTGGCCGCAGGCCCGGCAGCATGACCAGGAAACCCTGCGAGTCCTGAGCGCCGGCGACCCCGGCGCGGTGCTCGCTCTCACCCAGCCGCAGCATCTGGATTCCCGGGGCGCCCAATACCTCCAACTCCGGCTCCAAAAAAAGGTGCATCAGGCCAAGCCGGTGGTGGTGGCTTCCCGCAACTCCCAGGAATATGCGTCCCAGCCGCTCACTTCGACCACAAGTTACCTTGTCCAGGTCTATAGCCCCGAAATTCCTCCCATAAACGGGACCCAAAGGTTCTTCTTCGCCGGCGACACGTTCTTTGGCCGCTACCTGGCAGGCAAACTGGCCCGGCGGCCGTGGCGGGACGGGCTGGTCAACCGGGTCAGGCAGCTCACGGGCGGCGCGCCCCTCATCGTCAACCTGGAAGGCGTCATGATGGCCGAGTGCCCGGCAAACCCCGGCCCCCTGGAGTTGTGCATGGCCGCCCGGCCAACCCTGGACCTCCTCAAGGAACTCAACGTGGTGGCGGTGAGCCTGGCCAACAATCACCGCCATGACTTCGGCGACCTTGCCTATCGCACCATGCAGCATCTCCTTACCGATGCCGGCATAACCGTGCTGGAAAACCGCGCCGTGAAAGATCTGGGGCCTTTCCGCCTGGCCGCCCTCACCGACCTGGACAACCGTAAAGAGCCTTTTCGGGCCTTGCTGGCGGATGCCGATCTGCCCCGGTTCGATGCCATCAAACCGGACAAGCCCCGCTTCGCTTTCCTGCACTGGGGCGAAGAGTTCACGGGGGAACCAGGTCCCAGGGAACAGGCCCTGGCGGCCAGGCTGGCCGGGAGGGGCGTGGAACTCATCATCGGCAGCCATTCCCACCGGGCCGGCGGTCTCACCGGCGACCGCAAGCAGTGCCTGGCTTTCTCCCTGGGCAACTTCATCTTTGACCAGCGCCGGCCGGGGGTGTCCGGGGCTCTCCTGGAAGTCATTTTCTACCCCCAGGGGACGTATTTTCTGCGGCTCCACCCGATCGGCAATCTCTATGGGGAATCTTTCAGTCCGCCGTAAGCTGCGCTTGCCTATCGGGTAACCAAGCAAAAGCCCTTTGGGGCCCCTCTCTGTTTCAGACAATTTCTTGACTATACCAAGGCATTGCGCCATGATGGGCTTTATCAGTTTAGTTTTCTGAAAATAATACCGAAGGATATTGCATCGATGAAACCGGGATATCGCCAAGAGGTTCTCAATGTCGTCCTGGCCCAAATTCTCCAGGAACGGGGAGTGGTTTCTGTTCCCGAAAAAGTCGTGAGAGAAGTTCTCTCGATGCCCGGAAAGCGCCGTATGCCCGATATCATGGTGGATTTTATGGGGTTACGGACGGTGATAGAGGGGGAAGTGGATGACCAACCGGATGCCAAGAGCCGCTCCCTGGAATCCGCCGAGAAGCGGGTGGAAGAGGGGATTGCTCATATCGGGGTAGCCGTAATTTACCCGGCGTTTCTGCGGCAACTTGAACTCGGCGCATTGAAATCTCAAATGGCGGAGTGCCATTATGAAATCGCGGTAGTTGCTGAATCACAGTTCGGGGAACGCAGTTTTAATCATGGCGATGCTAACTATCTGGCGGAAGCTCTGCGAAAAACCTTTGACCAACTGGTCAAGGAAGATGTGGTGTCCCAGGCCGTTGCCCTCTTAGATGCCGGGATTGACAAGTTAGCCGCCGCGGTGCGTCATTGCCCCGGTTTTGTCCCGACCGCCGCCCAGGTTTTAGGAATTCGGGCTTTGCCCCCCAGGAAAAAGACCAAGGCTGAGGCGACCGAGTGACCAATAAGATTCCCCCGCAACAGGCCGACGCCATAAGCCGGATCAGCGGTCTGGTTTTAGTAAATGCCATGATATTCCAGGAGATTCTGGCATATCATGATGATCGGGTTGATTCCCTGGAAAAAACTTTGGATGAGCCCAATCCCTTAGGTTCATTCAGCGCCCATTGGAGATTTATTCTAGAAGATATCAACTATTACCCCATCTTCTATCTGGCCAGGGACATCATTATCAATCTAACCGCGGACGCGGATATTATCGCGGCGCTCAAGAATTTGGCAGGAACGGCTCAAAGAATAGTTAGTATGCGGGCTGCCTTGCGCCACGACCTGATGGGACGCGTTTACCATCGGTTGTTGGCTGATAAAAAATATCTTGCCACCTATTACACCAAGATTCCACCAGCAAATCTGCTTCTTAAACTCGCCCTGGATTATGACAATTTCCCGGTCGCCTGGCAGGATTTGGGCCAAATTTCTCAACTCCGCATTGTTGACCTGGCTTGCGGCACCGGCACCTTGCTGATGGCCGCGGCCGATGCCATCGCCGACAACTATTTGCGAGCTTCGGCGGGACATGGTTTGGTTCCTGACCTGGATGGTTTGCAGAAACGGTTGGTAGAGGAAATCATTCATGGTTATGATGTGCTGCCCTCGGCCATCCATTTGACCGCCTCGACCCTGGCCCTCCGCGCCCCGCAAATCCCGTTTGAAAAAATGAACTTGTTCAGCCTGCCCATGGGAGGACCGGCAATCCGCCTGGGAAGCATTGATTTTTTGGATGGCAAAAGGGTGGCGGTCCATCGGGATTTGATCGGCGCTGATGTGGAAGCCCGCCAAATGGGCGGGAAGGGGGCTAAACGGGTCAGCACAAACTTACCTGATTTGGACCTGTGCGTGATGAACCCCCCTTTTACGCGCAGCGTGGGCGGAAATTTGCTCTTCGGCTCTCTGCCGGAAGCGGACCGGAAGAAAGCCCAGGAAAAGCTCAAAAAAGTAGTCCGGCGTCGGGAGCTACAGGCCAACATCACCGCGGGCTTGGGTTCGGTGTTTGTGGCCATTGCGGATCGTTATATCAAACCTGGGGGCCGCATCGCTTTAGTGCTCCCCAAAGCGGTGATTTCAGGGGTGGCTTGGGAACCGACGCGGGAAATTTTGCGCACTAAATACCAAATAGAATATCTGGTAGCCAGTCATGACCCGCGGCAATGGAATTTTTCGGAAAGCACGGATTTAAGCGAGGTCCTTTTGGTGGCTCGCAAAGAGGACCCCAGGAGGCCATCGCCGCCCAGGTCAACCGTGGCCTTGAACCTCTGGCGCAACCCGGCCACTAATTTTGACGCCCTGACGGTTTGTCAGACGCTCAGGACCCATACCGCTCCCAATATTCCCACCGGGCAGGGGGCATTGGAAGTTTTTGTGGGACATGAAAAATTCGGGGAGGCCATCAGTTATCCCTGGGAGGATTTGAAGGCCTGGGGTTCCTGGATCATGCCCTGTGCCTTTGCGCAATCCGAACTGCTGCGCGTCGCCTATGATTTGCTGCGCGGGCAGCTTTATCTTCCCGGTTACGGGCAAGTAGGGGAAATCGCCCTGTGCCCCCTGCATACTTTCGCCACCCTGGGGCCAGACCGCCGGGATATTCATGACGGTTTTACAGTGGGCAGTCAATTCACCCCATATCCCGCTTTTTGGGGCCATGAATCCAAGGATGTTTTCAGTATTGCCCAACCCCCCAATGCCTACCTATCGCCTTTGCCAGAGGCCAAGCCGGGCCGAAATCTTCGTTTGGCACAAGAGCTATGGCCTTCGGCAGGAAATATTTTGATGGCCGAAAGAATGTGGTTAAAGACCCAGCGACTTGTTGCCCTTAGGGTTTCCGAGCGCGTGCTTTCAAATATGTGGTGGCCGGTTTCTCTAAGGGGCCAATTCGCTCATCAAAGTTTTGAAAAGGCCCTGGCCCTTTGGCTCAACTCGACCTTCGGATTAATTTTGCTCTTGGCCAACCGGCAAGAGACTAGGGGTGCATGGGTTGATTTTAAAAAGCCGGTGCTAAGCGAAGCGCCAGTGATTGATTTGCGAACTCTTTCCCCCGATGCGATGGAAACCCTGGCCGCGACCTACGATGCGGTATGCGACCAGGGGCTTCGGCCATTTTCCGAAATGGACGCGGACCCGGTGCGGGAGAGGATTGACACGGCTATTGGTCAGGCTTTGGGTTTGCCGGATATCGCGGTTTTGCGCCGTCTCCTGGCAAGAGAGCCCGTGGTTTGTCTGCGGCGGCTGTGAGACAAAGAGATGTGAACCGTCAGCAACGCCTGGGGCCCCACCCCGGCGGGGAGACTGTTGCCTTGACAAATTTTTGGTGGCGCCGGCATCTTGCCGGTGCAGCGCACAGGCTGGAAGCCTGTGCCACTAAAAGCAGCGGGCGGCGGCCCGCCCCACCGGAAAACCTGGGCGAGACCGGGCCGCCTCAGTCTTGCTCTTCCAGTTCCACCTTGAGGGAAAAGAAATCCAGCAGGTCTTTTAAGGTTACCAGCCCCACCAGTCGGCCGTTTTCCACCACCAGCAGCCGGCTGACCCCGCTCTGGTTCATCATGGCCAGGGCCTTGATGGCGTCGGTCGCAGGCGAGATGGTGTTTTCATCCGAGCAGGGGCTGGCCGCTTCCCGGATAGTCTCCCGGCCCCACGCCTCCCGGGGAATCTCCTTCACCTGCCGGGTGGTGATGCAGCCTACCAGCTTCTCCCCTTCCATGACCGGGAACATTTTATGATGATACTTGTAGATATAATTTTCCACCAGTTCGGCCACGGTGATGTAATCCGGCGCCGTCACCGGGTCGGCGGTCATGAAGCGGCGCACCGGTTCGCCCTCCAGGGCCGTGCGCACCAAAAGCTGCTGGTATGACATCTGGGCGGCGTTTCTTAAAAACATGCCGATGAGGAACATCCACACCCCGCCGATGACATCGCCGCCGACGAACCGGAGGACGCCCAGAAAGAGGAGGCCGAGACCGAACGCGGCGCCGATGGACGAGGACACCCGGGTGGCCCAGCGCAGGTTGTCTTTGGCCCCCCACAGGATGGCGCGCAGCATTCGCCCGCCGTCCAGGGGGAAGGCCGGCAGGAGGTTAAAGCCCGCCAGGATGATGTTGATGTAGAAGAGGTAATAGGTGACGGCATTGACCGGAGTATTCCAGGCGCCGGCCTCTCCCCCGCGGTAAACCAGGTAAAATATGCCTCCAATCACCAGGCTGGACAGGGGTCCGACCACGGCCATCATGAATTCGGCCCTGGCGGTGGGAGGCTCGTCCCCCATCTCCGCCACCCCGCCGAAGATGAACAGGGTAATGCCCTTCATGGGTATGCCGACCTTCCGGGCTACCAGAGAGTGGCAGAACTCATGCGCCACGATGGAAGCGAAGAGGCCCAGGGCCCCCACCACCCCCATGATCCAGTAGGTCAGCGGGGAGAGGTTCGGATACCAGTAGGGAAAGGCCCCTTTCGCCAGGGACCAGGTGACCAGCACCGCGATGACGAGCCAACTGAGATCGATACGCACCTCGAACCCGAGGAGCTTAAACAGCTTCATGCGCTTGCCGAACATCTCTCACCTCCCGTTGCCCTGTTTGAGCAGCGCTTCTAGTTCCCGGGCTTCCTGCTCCTGGCCCCGGGCCTGGTAGATGCCCAGCAGGAGCTGCCCGTTGAGCCTGGCCTCAGCGTTATCGCCCCGGGCCAGGGCCAGGAAGGTCAGGTCCTTGAGCGCGGCGGCAATGCCGTCGGTATCCTGGAGGCGGCGGAATTCGCTCAGGGCCTCCTTGAGATACACCGCGGCCCGGTCATAGTCCTTCAGGTCCAGAAAGGTGCGCCCCAGGCGCTCCTGGCGCAGGGCGCGGCCCCGCCGGTCTTTACCTCCCGTATCGATCATGAGGGCCTGGTGGTAATAGTTCAGGGCCGGCATGTAGTCCTTATGGGCCCGGGCCACATCCCCCAGGTGGGTCAGGGTCAGGGCCAGGAGCGGTCCGGGGGGCAGCTGCCGGGCCTGATCCAGGGCTTCCAGGTAGACGGCGTTGGCCTCCCGGAGGCGGCCCTGGCCTTGATAAGCCCGGCCCAGGTTGTTCAGGGTCTCGCAGATGGCGGCGGGGTCGTTAAGTTCCCGGTTCACGGCCAGGGCTTCCTTAAAGAGGCGCACGGCCTCCTCCAGGTATCCCTGGGTCTGGGCGATGACCCCCAGGTTGTTGAGGTTGCCGGCGATGCCGGACCTGCGATCGATGAGCCGGTTGTATTCCAGGGCCTTTTCGAACTTTCCCTGGGCCAGGTCAAAGCGGCTCTGCCGGTAATACTGATACCCCGCGTCATTGAACGCGATGGCTTCCTGCTTGAGGTCCACGCCGGTCTTGGCGGGCCCGCCGCAGCCCAGCAGGAAAACCAAAACCCCTAGCCACTGCCACCGGTCAGTCACGCCTAATCCTTTCCCGGCGCCGCATCCAGCCGGATGGTGCGCTCCTGGGGTTGGGGTACGTAGGAGCGCAGCAGCCAGGACCGGTTCGCCGCCTTGGCCGCCTGGTCGGCGTCCCCGAACAGGGTCTGGCCCTCGGTTACCAACCCCGGCAGGCCCTTTCCGGCCTTATCCAGGTTCACCACGAAACTCTCCAGTTTCTTCGCCATGTCCGGCAGCCGGGCCGCCACGTCCTTCAAATCCGCCGTAGTTTTGTTGAGGTTGGTAAAAGTGGCTTGCAGCTCCGCCATGGTCTTGACGGCCTGGTCCTTAAAGGCCGGGTCATTCATCAGCATGCCGACCAGGCCCTTGCCTCTTTCCAGGTCGCCGACGAATTTCCGCAGTTGCGCCATGGCCTCCGCGGTATCCCGGTAGAGGGCGGGATCGTTCACCAGCTTTCCCATGCTCCCTTTGCCGGAGTTGACCTTGGAGACGATGTCCCTGACTTCGGAAAGGATCGTTTTGGTATCACTTCCCGGCTCCGCCAGGTCATCAGTGAGGGACACCAGGTTGCTGATGACTTTTTGCAGGTCCTCCAGGCTGGGACCCGCCCGGGCCAGGAGTTGGGTGATATCCAGGGGCTCCACCGAAGTAACCAGGCCTTCCGGGGGGATCGGCGCTTTACTGAGGGAACCGGAGGTCAGGTCCAGGCTCTTGTCGCCCAGCAACCCCATGAAACCGATGGTGGAGCGGGAATCCTCCCGAATCCGGTCGCTGTTCTTTTTCAACACCCGGAAGGTAACCACGATGTTGCCCTCGGCGTTGATGGCGGTGCTAAGAACATTGCCCACCGTGACCCCGGCCAGGTGGACCTCGGAGCCGGCTTTGAGGCCGCTGACATTTTTGAAAATGGTCCGGTAGGTGACGTACTCATGAAAGATTCCTTCCTGCTGGGCCACGATTAAGATCATGGCGAGGAGAGCCGCCAGCGAGCCCACGACGAAAATGCCGACGATGGTTTCATATTTGCGCGCGATCATGGGGTCATTTCCCCCAGGGGCTCCAGATGGAGAAAGCGCCGGACCTCGGGATGGGAGGAGTTCAGGAATTCCGCGTAGGTCCCCTGAAAGGCCCAGTGGCCCTCGTGGAGGAGAACCTGCCGATCCGCCACCAGTTCTGTCAGGCGCAGGTCATGGGTGACCACGATGGAGGTGACCTTCAGGATCTTCTGGAGGCTATAAATCAGCTGGCCGATCTCATTGCCGGTGATGGGGTCCAGGCCGGCGGTGGGCTCGTCATAGATGATAATCTCGGGGTCCAGGGCCAAGCTGCGGGCCAGGGCGGCCCGGCGCTGCATGCCGCCGGAAAGGGCCGTGGGGTCCAGGGGCTCCACCCCCGGCAGCCCCACCTGGCCCAGCTTCTCCGCCACCCGGCGCTCGATCTCGGCTTCGCCCCAATCGGTATGTTGCAGCATGGGGAAGGCCACGTTTTCCCCCACCGTCATGGAATCATACAGGGCCGAACCCTGGAAGAGGTAGCCGGTCTTCAGCCTCAGGTTCCTCCAGTCGGTATCCGTGACAAACTCGGTAATTTCCACCCCTTCCACCGTGATGGCGCCCGCATCCGGGGTGGTCAGCCCCACCAGCATGCTGGTCAACACGGTCTTGCCGGAACCGCTGCGGCCCAAAATCACTATGGTTTCCCCCTGGTAGACCTCCAGGTCTATGCCGATAAGCACCTGATTTTCGCCATTTTCCCCAAAAGATTTGTGGATCCCCCGGAAGGAAATCAGGGGACGGCCGGGCTCCGGGATGACCCGGGCAGACTCCGCTTCCACCCTAAGGCCAGAGGAGTATGGTGAGTTTGGTGAGAAAGACATCGGCAACCAGGATCAGCAGGACGGACCTCACCACCGAAGTTTTGGTGGCTTGGCCCACCCCGAACGTGCCATGTTCGGTGTTATAGCCGTGATAACAGCTCACAGTGCCCACGATAAGCCCAAAGATTGCGGTCTTGCCGATGCCCGGCAGGACATCCTTCAGCGTCAGATACTTGATAGTCAGGGTATAGTAATAGGCGGGGGTCATACCCACCTGGGTCACCCCGATGACCAGGCCGCCTAAGATGCCGACGAAGTTGGCAGCCACGGTCAGCAAAGGCAAGACCAGCATGCAGGCCAGAATCCGGGTGACCACCAGGTATTTCATGGGGTTGACCGCGGAGACGGTGAGGGCGTCGAGCTGGTGGGTAACCCGCATGGAACCAAGTTCGGCGCCCATGCCGGCGCCGCCCCGGGCCGCCACCATGATGCCGGCCATCAGCGGGCCCAGTTCCCGGAAAAAAGACATGGCCACGCTGGTGGCGATGTAGTTGGAGGCCCCGAACCAACTCAACACCTTGAGGCCCTGCATGGCCAGGACCAACCCCACCGCAAAAGAGGCCACCACCACCAGGGTGAAGGATTTCACCCCCAGCTGGTACATCTGGTGGACAACCTCCCGAATGAACCAGGGCGGGTGGGCCAGGGTGCGGCAGGCATCCACAAAAAAGAGGAACAAGTCCCCCATGTAATCGACGAAAGCCATCGTTTGATGGCCGGCCCGATAAAAAAAACCCCCTTTCAAGCCTCGCCCCATGCAACCCTCACAAACGCAAAAGATATGTCCGGGGCAACCTGACCTCCGACGCCTCGTTTAGGGTTACAACGTCTTAAAACTACCCAAAAATCAGGCCTGTGTCAAGGAGAAACCCCCGGCTCCGGTCCGATATCCGCCCGCCTCCCTGGGAATGGATCATGGATCACATTTTCGTATAAAAATGTTATCATTTTTGTGGATAAATATACGAAAATGGAATATAGGTGATATAGTTAAAGGGGATCGGACGGACGGACGAGGGGTCCAGGCCCCCGCCGGGGAGAATCCGCCGCCGGGCCACCGGCGGCTTTTCTCAGATCACCCAAGTAAAATACGCCAAATTTTGCAGCCGGCTGCCAGCGAGTAATCTTATGAACGACCTTAACCTGCTTTACGAGATTACCGAAACCATGGGGACCCTTGGCCCCCTGCCCCGCACCCTGCAACGGGTGCTCCAGATCCTGGCCCAGAGCATGGGCATGCGCCGGGGCACCGTCACCATCCTCAACCCGGAGACCGCGGAATTGCAAATCGAGGTAGCCCACGGCCTCACCGCGGAAGCCCGGCGCCGGGGGCGCTACAAGCTGGGAGAAGGCATCACCGGCCGGGTGGTGGAGACCGGGGATCCGGCGGTGGTCCCCCGGGTGAGCCAGGAGCCGCTCTTTTTAAACCGGACCCGGTCCCGGGGCGCCCGGGAAAAGGACGAACTCTCCTTCCTGTGCGTACCCATCAAGATCAACTACAAGATCATCGGCGCCCTCTCGGTGGACAAACTTCACCGGGACCTGGACCTGGACCGGGATCTCAGGCTGCTCACTATCATCGCCTCCATCATCGCCCAGACGGTCAACAACTTGCTGCTCGTCGACCGGGAAAAGGAACGCCTCCACAACGAGAACCTGAAGCTCAAGGGCCAATTGCAGGAGCGCTACCAAATGGGGAATATCATCGGCACCTCCGGCCGGATGCGGGAGGTGTTCGAGATGATCGAACGGGTGTCCAAGAGCAACGCCACCATCCTGATCCGGGGCGAATCCGGCACCGGTAAGGAGATGGTGGCCTCGGCCCTCCACTACAACAGCCTCAGGGCCGACAAGCCCTTCATCAAGGTAAACCTGGCGGCCCTGCCGGAGACCCTGGTGGAGAGCGAACTCTTCGGCCACGAACGGGGGGCCTTCACCGGGGCCATGCAGCGTAAGCAAGGCCGCTTCGATCTGGCCCAGGGGGGCACGGTTTTTCTGGATGAAATCGGCGATCTCAGCCTCAATGTGCAACTCAAACTCTTGCGGGTTATCCAGGAGCGGGAGTTCACCCGGTTGGGCGGCACGGCCACCCTGAAAGCCGACATCCGCCTGCTGGCCGCTACCCACCGGGATCTGGAGCAGGCCATGTCCACAGGATTTTTCCGGGAAGACCTTTACTACCGGCTCAACGTCTTTCCCATCTACCTGCCCCCCTTACGGGAGCGCATGGCCGACATCCCGGCCCTGTCGGAGCACTTCTTGAACAAGTTCGCCGGGGAGCACCGCAAATCGGTAAAGCGCCTGTCGGCCCCGGCCCTGGACCTGCTCATGCAATACCCCTGGCCCGGCAACGTGCGGGAACTGGAAAACATCATCGAGCGGGCGGTGCTGGTGTGCGACGAAGACACCATCCTCAGCGTCCACTTACCTCCCACTTTGCAGCGCCAGGAGCCCGGGGGGGACCACCGGGGCCTGTCCGCCCAGGTGGAGAACCTGGAGCGGGAACTCATCACCGAGGCCCTGCGCCAGACCCGGGGCAACCAGAGCCAGTCGGCCCAAATCCTGGACACCAGCCTCAGGATCCTGGGCTATAAGATCAAGCAGTACGCCATCGACGCCAAACGGTTCCGGGCCGATTGAGGCCGGCATGGCGCGCCAATAGGGAAACCGGGCGGAGGCGCGAGGCTCCGCCGCCCGGTTCCGCCGCCCTGAACCCCGGCGTCTCCCCAAGCCTGGCTCCCACCATGCTCCGTCATCCTCAACCCAAGCCCCGACCCTTCTATGCACAGCGTCATAAATAATTGGACATGAATATGGTTGTTGCTAATCCAATGCTGCCTACTTTGTCACCCTGAGCCGCAGGCGAAGGGTCTCTTGATTGGCGGCAAAGACGAGATTCTTCGCCGCCTGCGGCGGCTCAGAATGACAAAAAAATCGTTTGATTGCTTTTTTTATATGAAAATATCCCGGTAGGGCGGGTCTCCGGGCCCGCCAGCCAGAGGCGGCCAGGGACGGCCGCCCCACCAACGCCAGCCATTTTTTCATGCTTCGTTGTGTCCGTAAGGAAATGATCTTTGGTATAAAAACCCCCGACCTGCCCTGCCTCTCCTGAGACCATAATCTCCCCGGTGCGAGACGTCTGGCGATATTATTTTATTTAATCAACCAGTTATAGACATCGCCCCCTCCCGACTGGCGACCGACAGCCGGGAGGGGGCGACAATTGTTACGTTATTGTCAAAGCCACTAATGTTTAATACATTTTTGGCAACTACCCGCTTTTAATGAACTTTATCGTAGGACTATTGGGGCTATCTGACATTTTTGTATGCGGCCAAATGGTAACTCATTGAATTATCAGTATTTTATGATGGCCCAATCTTTGCATTACTAAAGATGCGATTTTGCAACTTTTTCAAGGGGTTGGCTTACGCCTAACTATTTAACCTATTGTTATTGCACATAATATGCATATAATTGCCACCATTGGTTTTCTGCTGGCCATCCCCCCTGTCCTGAAAGCATCGCAGTCTATTTTCAATTTTGTCAATTTACTAACACCGAGATTACCATATTGTGGTCAATTTTTGGTTTTATCGTAGAAAATAAGTGGCCGCGGCTCAACCAGGCCCATAATCCCTGAAGGAGGACAAAAAACCATGAGTCTCAGCAATCCCAACCGCAGCCCCGCCACCTTAACCAAAAACCGGGTGAAGGCCGCTCCCGGCTCCGGCATCTGCGTCACCTGCCTGGACAGCTGCCCCGGTCCCTGCGAGATCGGCCGCTCGGCCATCCGGGGCCGGGAGATGCTCTATCCCCAGCCCTTCGGCAATGTCACCGCCGGGGCGGATAAAGACTACCCGGTGGATTTTTCCCACTTCAACATCCAGGGAACTTGCGTGGGCGCGGTAGGTATCAAGGCCGACTCGGATACGGCTATCTTCCCGGCGGTGGATGTCTCCGCGGAAATCGGGGTGAAAGAAAAAGTCAAATTATCCTTCCCGGCCTTTACCGGGGCCTTAGGGTCCACCGAGATCGCCCGGGTGCACTGGGAATCCATGGCCATCGGCGCGGCCATCAGCGGCATTATCATTGTGTGCGGGGAAAACGTCTGCGGCATGGACCCCGCGGCCGACATCAAAAGCGGCCGCATCGTCCGCTCCCCGGAAATGGAGCGCCGGATCAAAACCTTCCGTAAATGGCATCAGGGAAAGGGCGACATCATTATCCAGGCCAACGTTGAGGACGGCCGCCTGGGCGTCCCCGAATACGTCATCGAAAAACTGGGGATCGAGTTCTTCGAACTCAAGTGGGGGCAAGGCGCCAAGAACATCGGCGGCGAGGTCAAGCTGCACACCCTGGAGCGGGCCCAACTCCTTAAAAGCCGGGGCTACATCGTGCTCCCCGACCCCAGCGACGCGGCCACCGAAGAGCGCTACCTGGCCAAGGGCATCAAGGAATTCGAACGCCATTCCCGGGTGGGCATAGTGGATGAAGACGACTTCCATAAGACGGTGGAGCACCTCCGGAACGTCGGCGCCAAGCGCGTCTCCCTCAAGACCGGGGCCTACCGGCCCGTGGACCTGGCCCGGGCGGTGAAATTCGCCTCCGACGCCAAGATCGACCTGCTCACGGTGGACGGCGCCGGCGGCGGCACCGGCATGAGCCCCTGGCGCATGATGAACGAGTGGGGCATCCCCACCGTCTACATCGAGTGCCTGCTGTACGAGTTCCTGAACCATCTCAAGCAGCAGGGCAGGTTCGTGCCCGACTGCGCCATCGCCGGCGGCCTGTCCCTGGAAGACCATGTGTTCAAGGGGCTGGCCCTGGGCGCGCCCTTCGTCAAGCTGGTGTGCATGGGCCGGTCCATCATGACCGCGGCCATGGTGGGCACCAATGAGGGCCGGAAACTGGAAGAGGTGTGCTTCCGGGAGGAACGGGACTGCAAAGAGGCCTACGTGGAGCATTTCGCCGAGGCCGCAATCCTGCGCCGGGATTATCCCCTGAGCCAGTATGGCCGGATTCCCGCCGGCGCCATCGGCATGTACAGCTATATAAGCCGCATGACCCAGGGGCTGCAGCAGTTCATGGCCGGGGCCCGGAAGTTCGCCCTGAAGTATATCGACCGGAACGATCTCTTTGCCCTGACTGAAGAGGCCGCCAAAGTCTCCGGCATCCCCTATGTCATGGATGCGGATGCCAAGGAAGTGGAGCGGATCCTGGGCTATCGGCGTTAACCCAGTAATATCTGTTTTCTGTAAAAGAAAGCCGGGGCCGCGCCGCCAGTGGCGGGCGCCCCCGGCCCGTACCTTTGCTTCCGGCGCGCTTAAGCCCGCCCCGCCCTCCCGCTTGGGACCCCCTTTCCCTAAACCGCCCGCTAACTGTTCTAAAAAGTTTTCCGTTTTCCGTTTTCCGTTTTCCGTGGAACCGCCGCCCCGGCTGTGGTGCTCTGAAAAGTTAACAAGGGCTGGCACTGCCCGCCATAATTACGATCTCTACTTTTTCATGCTTTACGGGTGGACCAAGGACTCATGAATGACTGACCTGAACAGTTCCGGCGTTTTTCGTAGTTTTTCGCAGGGCGCGTCTCACGCCCCATTCTTGGTGCGTAATACCGTGTTCCCTTTGAAATGAAACAAACCATCCAGATAACCTATTGATATCTCTCGTAGGGGCGGGTTTCAAACCCGCCCCTACAAAACGAACACGGTATAAGACGCACCCTTGAAGGGAAATTACCTTTTTGAGCGCAGGTTGGCATTAGCCATCGAGATCTCGCGCCCGCAATCCCGCCGGCGCCTTCTGGTTAACATCCCAAGTTCAACCGAACTCTTAACCGCATGATACCTGGTCAGGGGCCGCTGGCGCCGGCCCAAGGGTAAAATTTGCTTGACTTTAGTTAGGTTATCAGCAGATTATATTTGCATATCATAAAGTTGGGGGGGGGTCCCGGTTCGGCCAGCATCCTTGGGGGAGGGCAGGCCTCCCGGCCCGGGACGACATAGACGAGCCGCCACAACCTTTGCTGCAGATTCAACCTTTCCCCTGAAAAGCCGATCTAACCGGTAGAGGAAAACGTTGCCTCATCGCCAAAACCTGAGATCATCCGGCGCACAATTGATGCGCGGTTTTCGGCTGTGCGCCTGGCCCCTATTGGCAGTAGCCGTGGTCCTGGCCGTGGCGTCAGTTTATTATACCGTTACGAACTTGACCATTCGCACCAGCCGCAACGACCTGGTGGCCAGCAATCAGCGCCTGGTCCAACAGACCGAAAAGATGGACAAGGCCTTTGGGGGCCGGGATGGGATGGTGGTGGTGGTGGAGAATGGGCATCCCAAGCGGGCCGTCAAGTTCGCCAATGACCTGGCCGCCGAGTTGCGGCGCTATCCGGACCACTTTCCCGAACTCTTCTATCACGTCGATCCGGAAAGACTAAAACGCTCGGCCCTGCTCTATCTGGACCCCCCGGACCTTGACAAGATCAAAGACAGTCTCCTGAAACAGGAAGACCTGTTGTCGAGCTTGGCCGCCAACCCGCGCCTGACCACTTTTTACGGGCTGGTGAATGACCGGATCGCCCGGGCCATGATCGGCGAGCTCTTCACCGGGTTCCTGGCAGAAAAGGAAAAGCCGGAACTGCCGGACCTGTCCCTGCTGAACACTTCCCTCCGGGGGCTCTCTGCCAGCCTGGAAGGCCGCCAGTCCCAGGAATCCTTGTTTAGCAGCTTTTTCCCCAAGGAATTGAATGATCTTGAGGGCGCCGGTTACTTTTTTACGGAAAATGACAAATTCCTCTTGTTTCTGGTGACCCCGAAAGGCGACGGGTACGCCTCCCGCGGCCAGGACCTGGCCCTCCTCAGGAAGGTGGTGGATCAGGTCAAAGCCCGGTACCCCGGCCTGGAGGCGGGGGTGACCGGCCCCGACGCCCTGGAAGCCGACGAAATGAGCAGCGCCATGAAAGACATCACCCTGGCCACCTGGTTATCCCTGGCCGGCCAGTTGGGACTGCTGCTCCTGTTTCTCCGGAGTCTGAGGCGCACCCTGGTGGAGGGGTTGGTGCTGGTTCTGGGTATGTGCTGGACCTTTGGGCTGGTCACCCTGGTGGTGGGCCACCTGAACCTCCTCTCCCTGATCTTCGCGCCCCTGATGCTGGGCCTCACCATCGACTACGGCATCCATTGGTTTTGCCGCCTGGAAGAGGAGGAGCGCGCCGTCGGGCAAGGCAGCATCACGGCTTTAACCTGCACATTTCAACGGGAAACGCCGGGGATTATTTATGCGGGATTGGCCGCCACCGTCTCCTTTGTGCCCCTGGCCTTCGTGGGCTTCAAGGGCCTGGCGGAATTGGGCCTGATCCTGGCCATGGGCATCCTGGTGATGCTTACGGCCACTTTGACCCTGCTGCCGGCCCTGGTGATCATTACGGAAAAATACGCCGCCGGGGAGGGCGCCGAAGCATGCGCCCCACAACCCAAGCCGTTTCTCCAACTGGCCTGGCGCCGGCCCGGCCTGTTGGCCGCCTCAGGGGTGGTGATTGTCGCCCTGGGCGGCGTCAGCCTTCAGGCGGTCAAGTTCGATCTGAATCCGCTGCATCTGCAGAATCCCGAGACGGAATCGGTGGTGTGGGAGTACAAGCTCATTGAGGATTCCAAATATTCCACCTCCTACGGCGCCCTGGCTACCGCCTCCCTGGAGGAGTTGGCGGCCCGGACCGAGGCCCTGAAACGGCTGCCCACGGTGTCTCACGTGGAATCGGTCCTCTCCTTTCTGCCTCAACAGGTGGAGGCCAAGCGTCTGCTCCTGACCGAAATGCAGCCGGTCCTCCATACCATCACCTTCCCCCGGGTCCCGGCGGGACCGGCTGAACCCCAGGCACTGGCTGCGATCTTGGGCCGGATCAATTTCAAAGTGGCTGAAGCCGCCAAAAATCTCGGGAACGATCAGGCCGCTACCCGGAAACAGGTGGAGGAAACCCACCGGCTCATTAATAAGATTATTCCTCTACTCCAGGCGGGCGACCCGCACGCGTCCAGGCGTCTGGATGAGTATGGCCGGTATTTTTTCTCGGATTTGCGAGACACCTGGGACCTGTTCCGGGGCTATGTGGACACGGGGTTGACGACACCCCCTCCCACCCTGGCGGACTTGCCCCAACCGGTGCGGCAGCGCTTCATCAGCTCTGATGGCACCTACCTCATCCGGGTCTTTCCCTCTGAGGACACCTGGAATTTCGGGCCTCTGAAACGGTTTGTCCAAAGCCTCTGGACTGTCGACCCCAATGCCGTGGGCGACCCGGTCCTCCTTTATAGCTTTACCCTGGGTTTCCGCAATTCCATCCTCTGGGCCGCGGGCATGGCCCTGTTGGCCATCACCGTCATGCTGGTGCTCTTATTCCGCAGCTTGAGAATGGCCATGCTGGCCCTGATCCCCCTGGTGGTGGGCACCGGCCTGACGGTCAACTTGATGTGGCTGCTGAACCTCCCCTTCAACCAGGCCAACGTCCTCTTCGTGCCGTTGATCTTGGGGGAGGGGATCGAATTCGGGATCATCATTTTGGCCCGGTGGCGCCAGGAGGAATCGGCTCGGGCCATCACCCTGCCCGCCAGCACCGCCAAAGGGGTGGCCCTGGCGGCCTTGACCACCGCCGTGGGGTTCGGCAGTTTGATGGTATCGGGGCATCAGGGGACCTTCAGTCTGGGGCTCCTGGCCACGGTAGGCAGCCTCAGCGTGCTCCTGGCCTCGTTGAGCATCCTGCCGGCCTTCCTCAGGTTGGTAGAAAGAACTTACCGGCGCCAACCCGCGTTCCAGCCTTACTTCACCCTGGGGCGGTGGTTACCCTACCGGATAAGGAAGAAAGACCATGAAAAAGCCGCTCTGGATCTGGATAATTAGCCTGGCCCTGGCCGCCTTCTGGGGATGGACTTTGCCGGCGCGGGCGGAAACCCCCACCGCTTACGTGCGAGGTATCTTGGACCAGGTGATGGGAATCCAAAATGCCCCGGCCCTGTCCACCCAGGCCCGGGCCCAGGCCATCCGCAAGATAATCGAAGGCAACTTCGATTTTGCCATGATGGCCAAAGACTCCCTGGGGCCGGCCTATGAGCGCCTCAGCGGCGGCCAGCGGCAGGAATTCACCCGTACCTTCAGCAATCTGTTCCAGGACTCTTACGCCCGCCTGGTCCTCAACTTCTTGAAAAAGGAAAACATCCAGTACGGCCGGGAACTCCCGGAAGGCGATAAAGCCCGGGTGGACACCGCCATCGTTCGCACCAATGAGAACATCCCGGTAACTTACCTGATGCACGCGGCCCCCCAGGGATGGATTCTCTACGACGTTATGGTGGACGGGGTCAGCATCCTGCAAAACTACAAGACCCAGTTCGCCCAGGTCATTCGGACCAAGTCTTTCGAGTTTCTCCTGAATAAAATGCAAGAACAGCGCCGGGCTATTCAATAACTTGCCGCAGGCGGGCTGCCAGCCGCACTTATTCACAAATAAGTTAATATAATTAACATGTTGCTTGCTTAGCCTGAAAATTGCTTCACGATCTTAAAGCGCGTTTGGGAGCAAGCCGAGCGCCGGGTTAGCTCCAGGCAGACCAGGTTAACAACGCATCTTTGCTCACCAATGACATGATTTTGCAAAAAAGTATTGAGAGTTTTTCATTTACAATTATAATAGGTTGAAAGATGGGAAAAATTGGCGGATCCAAGTAACCCCAGGGGAGGGTGCTCATTTGATTAGATTGCCTTCGCAAGTAAACTGGAAATGGGTGATTGGCAGCCTGGGAGTGGTGCTCAGCCTGGTGGTGATGTGTGGCTGCACCTCGCCGGGGAGCCATCTTACCGAGGCCCAGGCCGTGGCTGCGGCAGTTGCCGCTCCCGATCAGGACAAGTATCTCCTGGGACCGGAAGATGCCATTGAAATTTCCGTCTGGAAAGAACCAGACCTGACCAAGCAACTGGTCGTGCGGCCGGACGGTAAGATTACCTACCCCTTAATCGGGGAGGTGCAGGCCGCCGGGCGCACCGTCAAGCAACTCCAGGAAGAGATCTTAAAACGTCTGGAAAAGTTTGTCACGGACGCGCATGTGACCGTCATCCTGCTCAAGGCCCAGAATTATAAGGTCTATGTCACCGGAAAGGTCAACAAGCCGGGAGAATTCTTGACCGGCAAGCCCGTCAACGTGATGCAGGCCATCTCCATGGCGGGCGGCCTGACGCCCTTCGCCTCGCCCGGATCGATCATGGTCCTCCGGACCATGGGCGGTAAGGAGGAATTTTTCCCCTTCAATTACAAAGAGGTGGCCAAGGGCCAATTCTTGGAGCAGAACCGGATGCTGTTGCCGGGAGATGTGGTGGTAGTGCCCTAACTGAAAGGAAAATAGGGAATTTATGGGCGCTATAATCTGGGTGGGGCTGGCAATATTCATCGGCATGTGGACCACCAACCTCGCGGTTGCGGCTGACTGGTCCCTGGTGCCCTCGGTGACTCAGAAATCCGAGTTTAACAGCAATATAAACATGACTTATGGCAGCCCGCTCAGCGACTATATTTTTACCTTGACGCCGGCCGCGGACTTCAACTACACCACGGAAATCACTCAGTTACAGGGCCATTTGGCGTTAAGTGGCCAGCATTACATAACTAATAGCAATCTCGACCATATCGACCAGAATTACCAGATCAATGGGAAATATCAGGCAACTCCTAAAGTCAATCTGTCGTTGAACACCTCTTATATTGTCGATAGCACCTTGATGCAGGAATTGCTGACTTCCGGTCTGGTTATGGGCCGCTCCCCGCGCACCTCCTTCATGGCAAACCCAGGAGTGACGTACAATATCACCGAACGCCTGTTGGGCACGGTGAACTATAACTTTAGTAGAGTCCTCTACCAGCGTCCCCAGTTCACGGATTATACGACCCATCAAATAGGATTGACCTTTAATTACTTGATGAAAAATGAAAAGACCACCCTCACCAATACCAATATTGTCCGGGAAACACTCTATCCAGGAGGTAACAGCTACAAAACTCTGGGGATTTACCTGGGAGGCAACCATAAATTCAGTGAAAACTGGGAGTTCAATCTCTTGTCTGGCCTGAACATCAATAAGTCTGACTTTGACACCCAAGTGCAGGATGTTTCCCAGTTTCCCTTCTTTATCTCGGTACAGCAAAAGAGAGTCACCCACACCAAAGGGACTCCATTCTTTAATGTGTCCACCAAGCGCCGCTGGACCAATTTGAGTTTAACGGCCGGATTTTCCCGGGATCAAAACGCCTCAGCTTACGGGTATGTCACCAATTTCAGTCGCGTTTACGCTTCTTTGGCGTACAACTTTACGGAGCGCTTGACCGGAAATTTGGGGGGCGCTTATTCTTTGAGTACGCAGGCTTCTCAGGCGAATAGTTTGGACAATAACTATTATAATGTCACCGCGCAGTTGGCTTATAAAATTACCGAAAAATTCTCAGTAACGCCCGGTTACAGATTTAGCCAATCCGATAATGTCACCGCGGCGCAGTCTGCGCATGCTCATTCCGCCTATGTGATGTTAAGTTATGCCTATCCGATCCATTTCCAGAAATAAAGCCGGCTTTTTAGGCAATAGCGCTCGTCCATCTCATTTTCGCGGGTTTGTATAATTCATTGAAATCGGTTATCTTTTAAATTTGAACCAGAGCGATCATACCAAGGATTGGCGGGAAATCGCCCGGGCGGTGCTGAAAGTCGAGGCTCAAGCCCTAACTGCGGCGGCGGATCGTCTGGATCATAACTTGGCCGAAGCGGTGGAGCTGCTGCTGCGACATGACGGTAAGGTCGTGGTCAGCGGCATCGGCAAATCCGGCCACATCGGTCAGAAAATCGCCGCCACCCTGGCCAGCACGGGCGCCCCGGCGGTGTTTCTCCATGCCGCTGAGGCCGTGCATGGCGATTTGGGGATCTATACCCCGGGCGACCCCAGTATCTTGATCTCCAAAAGCGGCAGCACCGCGGAATTGCTGCGGTTAATCCCCGTGTTACGGCAATTCCGGTCGCCGTTGATCGCCATCGTGGGGAACCTGAACTCACCCATGGCCAAACAGGCTGATGTGGTTCTGGATGCCCGGGTGGAACGGGAGGCTGATCCCCTGAACCTGGCGCCTACCTGCAGCACCACCGTGGCCTTAGCTCTTGGGGATGCCTTGGCGGTAGCCTTGATGATGGCCCGACGTTTTACCGATCAAGATTTCGCCCGTTACCACCCCGCCGGCCAGTTGGGGCGCAATTTATGGTTGAAAGTGGCGGATGTCATGCACGAAAATGATGCCGTGGCCTGGGTTAAGCCGGATACCCCCCTGCGCCAGGTAATCATTGCCATGTCCCAGCGCCCCTTAGGGGCGGCGTGCGTCGTGGATGAAGCTTTTCAGTTGCTGGGGATTATCACTGACGGTGACTTGCGGCGGGCTCTCCTGACCCATGAAGATATCCGTCTTCTCCACGCCTCCGAATGCATGATGCGGCAACCAATTACCATCACCCCGGAGGCCAGCCTCAGGGATGCCGCCCGGCTGATGGAAGATCGCCCCTCGCAGATCTCCGTCCTCCCGGTAGTGGACCCGGGCCGCCAACGCTGTCTGGGGTTAATCCGGATCCATGATATTTATCAACCGGAATTAATCTAAGGACTGGATAGGGCTCAACGCACGATTTGTATAATAAGTAACCTCGGCACCTGAGAGGGCCAAAATATGCAACCTAATGAAACAGCAGATATCGGTCAATATATAACTATTCTGAAAAGCAGGAAAAAGTACTTTATTATTCCGGCCGTAGTGGTGTTGGTGGCAGCTATTCTGGTAGCCCGGCTCTTGCCGTCCATCTACCAATCGAGTTCGACCATTTTAATCGAGGAACAGCAGATTCCCCAGGAGTTTGTCAGATCCACGGTGACCGGCTTTGCGGATCAGCGGATCCAGAGCCTGACCCAGCAGATTCTCTCCCGGGTCAAGCTCGGGGAAATTATCAAGCAATTTAACCTCTACCCGGAAATGCGGGAAAAATTCACCCGGGAAGAGATCCTCGAGAAGATGCGCGATGATATTAAGCTGGATACAATCAGCGCCGATATAGCAGATAGAAAGGGAGGACGACGGCCCACCCAGGCAGCGGTAACCATTGCCTTCTCCATCTCGTATCGCGGCAAGGACCCGGGTACGGTGCAAAAAGTTTCGGGAACCTTAGCCTCCCTTTATTTGGAGCAAAACCTCAAGATCCGGGAGGCCCAGGCCCAATCCACCACCCAATTCCTGGAAGCGGAATTAAAGCAATTGCAGGAGCGCATCAAAGTCCTGGGGGAAAAGATCACCGCCTTCAAAGGGCAGCACGAGGGTTTGCTCCCGGAACAGCAGAGCTTCAACCGGGAACAAGCGGCGCGGTTGGAGATGGAAATCAAACAACTGGATAATACCGCCCGCAATGCCGAGGAGCGGAAGAACTATCTGGAAGGACAGATCGCCACGGTGAGTCCGGATTCTACCTTCACCGGCAGTCCCGGGGAAAGGGTTATGGGCCCGGCCGACCGTCTCAAGGCTCTGGAAGTGTCCCTGGCCGACCTCCGGTCCAAGTTTGCTCCCGACCATCCTGATATCCGCAAGGTTCTTAGGGAAATCGCCGAACTAAAAAGATTGTCGGGCGCAACTGACGGTAGCATGGTGGCGCGGCGCAAAAAGCTCGCCCAGCTCAAAACAGAATTGGCCGAGAAGCAGGGAAAATATTCCGACCAGCATCCGGAAGTTAAAAAGCTGAAAAACGAGATCGCCCTCCTTGAACAAGAACCCAAATCAGTTTCTGGTCCTAAACCGGTAACCGAAGCGGAGAACCCGGCGTATATCTCTCTTGCCATCCAGATTAAGAGTGCGGAGACTGATATCAGCGCTTTTCGCAGGCAGCAATCGGAGTTAAAAGATAAACAGCAGATGTACCGGCAGCGTCTCGAAGCCGCGCCCAAGGTGGAGCAGGAATACCTGGCGCTGGCGCGGGATTATCAAAACGCCCATTCCAAGCACCAGGAGGTCATGAATAAAATCCTGGAGGCGCGCATTTCCGAAGGCATGGAAGAACATCAGAAAGGGGAGAAATTCACCCTTATCGACCCGGCGAGTTTCCCTGAAAAACCGGTGTCGCCGAAAAGGTGGTTGATATTTTTGGCTGGGGTCATCATGAGCCTGGGGGCGGGGTTGGGTGCCGTGGCTCTCGCCGAGCACGTCGACCGCTCGGTAAAAAGCAGCGACGAACTGGCCCGGCTCACCGGCCTGCCGGTCCTGGGATCGATCATTCGCATGCAGACCAGCGAAGATATCACCCGGGCCCGCCGGAAACGGCAATTGATCTGGGGGGTCACCGGTTTATCCCTGGTTATGGGACTGGCCCTCTTCCACTTTTTTTATATGGACCTCTGGGTGCTCACTGCCAGGTTGCTGCGTCTGGCGGATAAATATACCTGATCATCGAGAGCTGGGGGGAGCTCAGCCCGTGATTAATTTAACCAATCATAACCATAGGAAGCCAACACATTGAGTTTCATTAATAAAGCTTTAGAAAAAGCCAAAGCTTTGCATCACCAGAAGGTGAAGCCGACCCCTTCCCCCAGCCAGGCGCCACCGCAGACGCCTTTGCCTGACCTGGATGAGGTCACCGGTTTTTCCGAGACTCCAGGGGAGATTCATTACGCCTACACCCGCAAGGTGGCGGTAGATATGGACAGTCTGCGCCGGCAGCGCTTGATCGTGGCTGGCAGTGACGAGAGCTTCGGGGAAGCCTATAAATTGTTGCGGACCCACATCTTGCATAGCACCAAGCGGGAAGGCCGGAATACCCTGATGTTTACCGGCCCCCTGCCCAACGAAGGGAAAACCCTGACGACCATCAATTTAGCCATCGCGATTTCCCAGCGCGTCGGCCAGTCGGTGCTCTTGGTGGATGGTGATCTGCGCAATCCGTCAATGCACCGCTACCTTGACCTGCCTCCGGGACCGGGGTTGTTTGATTATTTGACCTCAGGGTATCCCATTGCCGAATCTCTGGTGCATCCCGGGGGCTTGGCCAACCTGGTGGTGCTCCCCGCGGGGAAATCTACCCCCCAATCCGTAGAACTCCTCAGTTCTCCCCTCATGGTGGATTTGGTCCGGGAATTGAAACATTTTTATCCAGACCGTTACGTGCTCTTTGATTTGCCGCCTTTGGTCTATGCGGATGCCCTGGCCTTTGCCCCCCTGGTAGACGGCATTATTTTGGTAGTGGAGGCCGGCAGCACTCCCCGGGAAGAAATCACCCGTGCCCTGGCGCTGCTCAAAGCCTTTCCGGTTCTGGGGTGTGTGCTCAATAAGATAGACCCCATAGATCTATCTTATGACTATTATTACAAACACTATCCGGATCGAAACTCCCAGAAAAAATTCAAACTGCCCTGGTTTAAATAACTATGTACGAAGATTTTTATGGACTGAAGGAACGCCCCTTTACCCTGGTACCTGACCCGGATTATTTATATCTGGGTTCCCAGCACAAACTGGCCCGGGCTTACCTGGAATACGGCATCAAAGAACGGATGGGGTTTGTGGTGCTGACGGGAGAGGTAGGCACCGGCAAGACCACCTTAATAAAATCGTTATTGCGGGAAAAAGAAGCCACCCAGCGTGTGGGCGTCCTCTATCAGACTTCCGTGGAGGCTGAAGATCTCCTGGATCTCCTCCTCAAGGAATTTCAAATTCGCGGGCATTTGGGGGGCAGTCGGGCGGCCCGTCTCGGGGCGTTTAATCAGTTTCTGCTGTTGTCGCACGGCCGGGGCGAACACGTTGTCCTGGTGGTGGATGAGGCCCAGAACCTGGGGTCCAAGGCCCTCGAGGAATTGCGTCTTTTATCCAACCTGCAGACGGATAAGGAACCGCTCTTGCAGGTAATTCTGGTGGGGCAACCCGGGCTACGGGAGCGGCTCAGGCATCCGGCGCTCCGTCAGTTGGCCCAGCGGGTGGCGATCCATTACCATCTCAGACCCCTGGACCAAGATGAAACCAAGGACTATGTCCGTTTCCGCCTGGCCCGGGCCGGCGGCAGCGGCATTTTTACCACCTCGGCTTTAGATAAACTCTATGAATATACCCAAGGGGTGCCCCGCCGGCTCAATGCCTGGTGTGATTTGGCCCTGGTGGCCGGCTACGCTGAGGGACGGCATGAAATAGATGGGGAATTTATCGATCTGGTGATCTCGGCCCAAGGCGGAAGCCTGGAAGACACCGAGGGGGGAGAGTCCTCAATTTCTGAAGATCTAGTTATCTTGCCAGAGACCTTGGGCAGCCGCCTTCAAGCCTCTGACAACGGGCTGGAGGCCGCGGTGCAAGATCTATCGGGGAGGTTGACCCGGTTGGAGGGAATGGTGCTGGAGCTTACGAGCCAGTTGCTGCCGGTAATAACGACGGTGCTGTCTAACCACACGCCTACCTTGCCAAAGCAACCAATATGCCACGATGATGCCGACAAAATTAACCCGACTACTCATGAAGAACCCCAATCCCAGGATGTCGTTCCCCTGGCTCGGGGTAAGTTTTGGAAAAAATTTTTTTGATCCTGAATTGATAATGCCGTGAACCATAACCACAGATTACCTCTTTTTTTCAGACTAATCCCCTCATACCTGAGCTTCTTATAAAGTTGCCGTCAAACTCATCTTCGACAGTTGTAAAAAAATAGTTTTGGATTATCAGTAAGTTAAGCCATGGCAAAAAAGGGTTGGCACTACATGCTATTGGAGTCCGGCGTCTGGTCTTCAACTGACCGGTCCCAGAGGGGTGACCGCCGACGGCGGCCGCACCCCGGCGGCGGCGAAGGCGTGGTGGGCCGAACCCACCAGGTCGGTGCGCAGTTGATAA
>VGSJ01000028.1 GCA_016875015.1 Deltaproteobacteria bacterium
ACAGACCCTTAACCTCTTCCTGGTAAAAATCTACATCCTGGAGTTTCTCTGCTCTCACATCTATCCCCCAAGTTTCAGGAAGTTCGGATAAATGGTTCAAATTGGCTGCGATAGCCGAAAAGCTGCCCCTGATCTCTTTCTGGGCGAATTTACGCATTCCACGGGAAATATCTTGTTCAATATCCCTTACCAAAGGCATGGCGATAAGAAATACCAACTCTTCCGGGTCTATAATGGGGTATGTTTTAGATTTGGGTGGGATTGATGCAATGTCCCTCCCTTTTAGGTTATCCCCCTCAAAGATTCCGGACTTTATGATCTCAATAGCCGCATGCCGCACCAGATGAAAGGGATATTTCCATTGCCCTTCAAGGGGTTCTCTTGAAGCATGAACCATTTCTGCCAAAATGGGTTGTCTGCTTAAAGGACGACTTGTTTCCAGGGCCTCAAGCAATTGAGCAAGAATACCTTTTTCCATCCCGCCTCCCTTCGCGGTTCCCTGATAGAAGGCCACCCAAGGCGGCCACGGATCGCCGTCCTGTCCCCCAGGGATCAATCTGGGGTACGGGGGGAAAGCCAATGTCAGTTTGCAGATGTCATCATCCGGGTTTGCTCCGGGCCAAAATCTCTGAAACCGGACTTCTCAGAGCGGTTTTTAGGTGAATATATAGGTGAATATTCACCTCGTTTTTGCTGCTGATTCTTGCTTTCTCTTACACAATAGCACAAGAGATAACTAATTGAAAAGGTTAAAAAGAAAATACTCCTCCTTTCCCCTGCTTTTTCCTGATAAATGTCTTTTTTATCAATGAATAGGACTGTTAACCACTTGGTCGGCGGTTCGAATCCGTCCCGGGGAGCCACGAAAAAATAACCCATTGATATTTCAAGGGGTTTTGTTTTCGGCATGGTTTTAACAGGTGAGCAAGTTATTCAGATAATTGCAGTGCCTCTTGCGCTTCTCGGGGCAATTGGACTGCTATGAAATAAGAGCGGGGATAAAGATAATCTTCGCCTGATTCATCGATTACCCTGATAAAACCCTCCTTTTCGGCCTCTGCTTCTGGAACTACCTGATAAATCTTGCGTTTTTCCAGATCGTCGCAGTCCTTGTTCTCAATGCAAAGGGCGAAACTATAAGTCTCTTTTAGTTTAGCCATGATCTTAGTCCAAAAACCTCTTGATTTTCATCTTCCTTGTCCCGATGCCGTGGGCTTCATGTCAGTGCAATTCCGCTTTCCGGATATGGCCGCTTGGAAGCCTTACCTTGGCAAAGCCTTTGAGTTTTCGCCAGCGGCCGCGTTCCCTATAGACCATCCTGGCATAAGGGATTTATTACAGCCACCAATAATCCTGAATATCTAGATTTGTAAGCCCCATATCTTTTGCCCTTTGGACAACCTTTTTATATTCTTTGCCGGTTATTCTCCTAGATATTTCCGGATAATCATACGCTTTATGAGCCGGGGTGTATTGTGGCATGATATTTACATAAGTATCTTTGGGCAGATTTTCTGCTATCCACTCCATGATTTTCTCCGAACCGCCTGTATTATTTGGCATAACCAGATGACGAATTATCAGTCCTCTTTGCATAATGCCCTGTCTGGCGAATTTTACCACGCCAACCTGGCGGTTCATCTCAAGGATTGCCTCTCTGGTAATCTCAGGATAACTCTCTGCCCCGGCAGAAAACTTTGCCGCCATGGCACTATCCCAGTATTTGAAATCGGGGAGGTAAATATCAACGATTTCATCAAGAAGCGCGAGTACTTCAAGGCGCTCCCATCCACAGGTGTTGTAAGCCACTGGGAGCCGCAGCCCTTGGCCTGCAGCCACATCAAGAGCTTTTAAGATGTGGGGGGAATAATGCGTTGGGGTAACAAGGTTAATATTGTGACAACCTTTTTCTTGCAGCCGCAGCATCATTCCGGCAAGTCCATTAATATTTTTTTCAGAGCCTCTGCCAAGATGACTGACTGTCCAGTTTTGACAAAAGACACACCGTAAACTGCAATGGGAAAAAAAGATTGTCCCTGAACCGCCTTTTCCAACCAGTGGTCTTTCTTCGCCAAAGTGCGCATGATACGCCGAAACAATAAGCCTGGCGCCAGGAGCGCGACAGAATCCGCTCATTCCGTTAAGACGATTATCCCCGCATTTTCTCGGACAGAGCTGGCAACTTTCCATCATGGCCCAGAGTTTTTCCGACCGCTTTTGCAGTTCACCAGTTTTGTGAAGTTTCAGATACGCCGGTTCAAAATCAGAGCCGGTTTTACCGGGTTTTCCAACTTCAGTCTTTGGCTCATTATTCGAGGATTCCGTCTCTGTGCAATAAAGGGAGATTGAAGACATCCCAACCAGGAAACAGAGTTTGGCAGTGTTTCCCAGGAAATCTCTTCGTGTGAATTTCTTGAGTAATAAATCGTCCATTTGGTTTACCTGCTCCTGGACCCAAAGGGGAGGCAAATTCATATCGATCAAAATTTTCACGCAGAGGCCAGCGGCACTTCCCGTTCTTCGGCCCGCCAGGCGGCGTACGACAGCGCCTCCAATATATCCTCTCGCTCCGGGTAAGGATAATCGGCAAGCACTTCATCAACCGTTTTCCCGGAAGCGACCAATCCCACAATCGCCCCCACGGTCACCCGCATTCCACGAATGCAAGGTTTACCCCCCATGACCTCGGGATTAAAGGTGATGCGAGTCAGATTATGCATTTCCGCCTCCTGTACAAGCAATCGATGCCTATTATATACCAGCAAAGCCATCTTGGGTAAACATACCCGAAAATACAGTTTGAGCTTGGGACAATATTACGACATAATTTACGGCAAGCTCATGCCATAATTTGCGACATTAAGTTGTTGCCATTTTACCGAAACGAAAACACCAGGAAGGTAAACCAATGCCGAATAAGAAGACACCACTGGATCGGTTTTCCGATCTGACCTGGAATGACATCGAAGCATGGGTCGGCGGGAAAATTGTCTCTCGGGGGAAAAATTATCAGCAGCAGGGACGTGTTTCCGATTTGGCCGTAACGGACGATGGTAGCCTGATTGCCTGGGTGGACGGTTCGGAGCGCTATGCCACCAGGGTGGTCATTGATGAAGACGGCCTGCCGGATTCGATCTGCACCTGTCCTTACGAAAGGGACTGCAAGCACGGGGTGGCCGTGGTGATCGAATACTTGAAGCGGGTCGAAGATAACCGGAGCGTTCCCAAAGCGAAGCAGGATGACGATCGCCTGAAACTGCTGGCAGATGAAGACCGGGATGCTGAACCGAATGATGCTGAAAACGGTATGTCCGAGGATCTGCGACAGGATATCGACGCTTTTCTCAAGGGGAAAACCAAAGCCCAGTTAATCGACCTGATCCATGATCTCGCCGGGCAGTACCCGGAGATGGCAAGGGAGCTAGGCGATCGCAAACAGGTGATCTCCGGCAACACCGAACCCCTGGTTAAACGCCTGCGTCAAGAGATCCATGACCTGGGGGAGGAGCCCGGCTGGCGGAACCACTGGAATAATGAGGGCTATACTCCGAACTATTCCAAGATTCGCCAAAAGCTCGAGACGCTGCTCAAAGCGGGGCACACCGACGAGGTGCTAACCTTGGGTCTGGAACTGGTGGAGACCGGCACCCGCCAGGTGGAGGAGAGCGATGACGAGGGCGAAACCGAAATGGAAATTGCCGCCTGCATGCCGGTGGTCGTAGAGGCCCTTGAACGGTCCCCCCTGGAGGCTGCCGACAAACTGGCTTGGGCGCTGGATGTTTTGCTGGAGGATCAGTATGAATTGTGCGAGGCATTTGGGGAATATCTTCATCGGGGGCATCCCCCAACAGCCTGGCATACCCTGGCAGATCGGCTGTTGACGCGTTTGCATGGGCTTAAACGGACCAAGGGCGCCGATGATTTCAGCCGCAACTACGAACGAGACCGGCTCAGCGATTGGGCCATTCATGCCCTGGATCAAGCCGGCCGCAAGAAAGAAATCATCCCCCTGTGCATCGCTGAGGCCCAGAAGACAGTCAGCTACGAGCGTCTGGTCAAAAGGCTGGTTGAGGCGCGGCGCTATGATGACGCGGAAAAATGGATAAAAGAAGGCACTCGGCATCTCGGCCCCAAATGGCCGGGCATCACCGCCGGACTGCGGGGGAGCCTACTGGAAATTCGCACCCTCCAACAGAACTGGCCGGTGGTGGCGGCCCTGCAGGTGGAAGAATTCGTGCGTCATCCTTCGCTACAAGCCTTCAGGGAATGCAAGATAGGCAGCGACAAAGCCAGGATTTGGCCCCAGGTGCGCGAATCTCTATTGCGCTACCTGGAAAAAGGTGAGCTGCCCTGGACACAGAAAGGCTGGCCCCTGCCGGAATCCGGCCTGGCCCGGCCTGATACGGATCAGCGGATTCGATTTCCCCTGGTCGGCAATTTGATTGACATCGCTATTCTTGAGAAAAAGCCCGACCAGGTGCTGAAATGGTACGATCAGCGTCCCAAAGGCCATTTTAGATGGCTCGGGGCTGATGAAGACACCATCGCTACCGCGGTTCAAGGCCATGCGCCGGATCGGGCGGTGGCTATCTGGAAAAACAAGGCGGAACGACTGATCGCCCAGGTCAAGCCCAGTGCCTACCAGGAAGCGGTAAAATTCCTTCGTAAAGCGGGAGATGTCATGTCCAAACAAAATAAACAGGCGCAATGGGATCAATATCTAAGAAGCCTGAGAGATGCACACGCCCGCAAACGCCGTCTGATAGAGATCCTGGATGGCTTGGAGGGAAAACCGATCATCAACAAGAAACTTCGTATATAGTTGAGTCAAGCGAATACGCCTATAAAAGATAAACCTTTTCGTGAACCTTTTCGGGATTTAACACGGGATGGAAGGTCCCAAAACCATTTATCGACTGTAGTGGCCAAGGTTGCCACATAATCTCGGATATCATCTTTTGAATTTTGGCAGAAAATATGCTAATGGAAATAAATAATCTGGAAAAAACTAAAGGAGGTGGCGAAATGAAAACTTGTCGGATCTTGGTGCTCATGGCCTTGGTTGTCGGTTTGACGGTAGGTACCTGGCAGGCCCCGGCTGAGGCCATTCTGCTGGGGCGAGTCCAACAGTTTAAAAATCTTTATTATAGTAGTGGCAGCTGGTACGAGGTCTTGCCCAACGGCACTAATCAACTTTTTAGTCTGCCCCAGGGGCATTTTTTTATCATGACCATGTCGAGCGTCCGATTTTATGCCAACGCCGCCAATACCGGCCCTTACCGTTTTTACCTCCTGGGGCCCGGCAATTCGTTTATGTATCTCCTTAACTTAACAAATGTTTATGTTGGTTCCACCCTTTGGGGAGGGGCCGCAGGCGAAACCCTTGATCCCGGCATCGCCTTCTCCATTATGCCCACCTTGCAAGTGCGTCAGGTGCCAGACCCCCCGGCCAACCCTAACTCGGGGTCTGTCGTTGAGGGCACTTTCTACACTATGTTCAGGGGCTACATTGTTCCCTAAAGTCGGGACCCCGCATCCAGGCATGCCTGCAGATAGAGGCCGTTTTTGCCCTCGGTCCCGAGTTTTCCATTCGTTCCCAAGTTGCACTTGGGAACGAAAATGTGTGCAAGCTTAGCTTGGCAGTTATAAAGATCGTTCCCAAGCTCAGCTTTGGATTGGCTGTCTTTATTGGCATAAAAAGCGCATTTGCCCTACAATTTGCAGAGGCCATGAATGACATCACAGGTCTTGCTGTAAAGTCTACCCACCCAGTCTTCCTGACGCTCCGGGGAGTCGGCGGGAAGTAATCGCCCTTCGGCCAGGCGGCGCAAAAGGCGGTGGGTAGTGGTGATGTAGGTGGCGTGGCTCCAGGTGAGGGGAGATACAGAAATGGGCTCACCGGAGATGGGATCAATTTGCTCACCCAGAACACCCGAGGGCAGGGCGTGGTTCGTGACCCAGGTGAGAATCTCCTGGGCCTGGGTAAGTTCTGCGTCGCTTTCTCTTTTTTCTAAGAGGTAGTCCGCCAGCCACAGGGTGCAGATTAACCAGGGGTTCCCGGGAACCTCAGGACTCACCCTTTGGTATGGATCGTCTTCGTAGCGGGCCATGCCCCCCACCGCAGTCTTTACCCACAGGCGCTCTCGTAATGCCTCCATGGTGGCGGATACCCGCGGGTCGCCGGCGCCGTACATGCCGAAGGCGAAGAGCCCCCAGAGGCTGGAGTCGCAGGTGGTGTCCACCTGCAACTCTCCCTGGGAATCGGGGTAGAGCATGCGGCAAAAGCGCCCCAGGTCCTCCTGCCAGAGATACTTGGAGGCCGCATCCCGAATCTCCGCGGCAACCTGCTGATACTGAGCCGCATTTTCATCTTCGCCAAAGACCGTGCAGAACAAGGAGGCCGCGGTGAGCCCACCGAAGACTGCGCCCACCGTGAAACTGAAGATGCCCCGCCTCTCCTCCCAAAGGTCGAAGCAAGGAGCCGGCAGCCCGGTCTTCTTATCCCGGTATTGGCACATGAAATCCGCGGCTTTTTTCACCAGAGGGCGATAGAGCGACTTGATGAAGTCCAGATCCCGGTAAAGGACGAAATGGTGCCATAAAGTCCAGAGCGCCAAGGCGGTGGAGTCTTCCTGGATGGGGAGCTGTGGTTTGCCGTCATAGCTCCAGGGATGCCAAGAAGAGGCTAACGTTCCATCGGGGTTGAACTTGTGGAGAAGGCACCCTTCAGGTTGCAGGAGTTGGGAAATGAAGCGGAAGAAATTCCTGGAGGCCGTGGGGTGTCCGGCCAAATCCAAGGCATAGGCCACCAGGGCCCCGTCCCGAGGCCAGACGTAGGAGTAAGTATCCCGATTGAAATAGATGATGTCCGAGTCGTTGGCCGCCAGGATTCCACCTTGAGCGTCTATTTGAGTCCTGATGATCAAAAGACTGCGGCGGTAAAACTCCGCCAGATTCTCCGGCAAAAGCTCCAGCGGTGGGCTCTCCTTGCGGATCCACAGGCGCCAATAATCCTCCGTGCGCTTGATCAATTTCTGGGGATGCTTGTACTTGACCAGACTGTCCAGGCGCTGCACGTCGTACCAGTTAAAACCTGCCGCTATCCAGAAGAAAGCTGTGGCGCGGGATTTGGCTTCTACGGTGAGCATTACAGAGACCACAGAGTCCACCGAACCCTGGGCGATGAGGTTGCCGGACAAACGTCCGTCTTCGGCATCCCGGAAGGTGCCTTCTTTGTCGGCGACCCCCTTCTGCCCCACGGCGTACTGGCTCAGACCGGCGCCATCCGGCCCCAGGCCGCTGATGAGAAAATAGCGAGGGCCTTTATAGTGGATCACGGCTCCTGTCTTGGGATCGAAGCCTGCCGTGTCCCCCAGGTCATTTCCGGCTATGCCCAAATCTAGATGAAAGAAGAGACGGACCTCCCTGAGCCTGGGGGCCAGGTTCTCCACCGTGATTTCCTTAAGATAAACATCCTCATGGAAGTCCACAGCATCGCGACAGAGCAGGGAGATTTCCAAGTCCGGCTTATGCAGCCTAACCTCAGTAACCATAGTGTCAGGCGCATAGCGCAGCTCTTTGCGCCAGTCGGGACCTACCCAAGAAAATTGCTCTTCGGTCCACACACCTAAGCGGCAGACCTTGCCGTGCATATGGTTTTCCTGACCCACGTGCGGGAAGCAGATCTCCCGAAGGCGGTATTCCCGGTCGAAGCAGAGCAACAGCTTGCCGTTGCCCACAGGGATGTCTCGCGGCATGTTCCGGCTCCCTTTATCCTGATGATAGCCTTTCTCTTAAGTAAACGTGAACCTCCCTGTTTTTCAAGACAATTCTTTATGAGGCGTCACCTCCAGGCAATCGCCCCTGATAAGGCTTGATTTTGGAAAATTATTCTCTATAAATAATTATTAGAGGTAAATTTTTTGAAAGCCGATCCCCAACAACGTCTACCAGAGATGATCAGGGTGCTGAGGGAGAAAGACTGCCGCCTCACCCCCCAGCGGCTGGCTCTGTTAAAAATCATCGCTAGCAGTGAAGAGCACCACAGCGTGGACCAGCTTTTTGAGCTGATAAAAACCGATTTCCCCACCACCAGCCGGGCCACTATTTATAAGACCTTGAGCCTGCTAAAAGCTATGGGCGAGGTTTTGGAACTTAATTTGGCCGGGGTGGGCAGCCGTTACGACGGCAATAAACCTTACCCGCACCCCCATGTCATTTGCACCAATTGCGGCCGCATTCTTGATCCCGAGTTTACGGGCTTGGCCGACATCTCTTCGGAAATGGCCAAAAAGACCGGCTATCACATCACCCATCACCAACTGAATTTTTTTGGCCTCTGCCCTCAATGCCAACAGGAAGGGCAACCGGCCGACATCAAGGAGGAACAAGATGGCAAAAGATAAAAAGCCCTTGACCACCGCCTTTGGCATACCGGTGGCCGATGACCAAAACACCATGACCGCCGGAGAGCGCGGTCCGGTCTTATGGCAAGAAGCATAAGATCAGACAACGAGAGGAGGAAACTTCATGAGTAAAGATAGCAAGTGCCCGGTAACGGGCGGAGCTAACAAACCCACTGTCGGGAGAGGCACGTCGAACCGGGACTGGTGGCCGAACCAGTTGAACCTCAAGATTCTTCATCAGAACTCTCACCTGAGCAATCCCATGGGCGAGGCGTTCAACTACGCTGAGGAATTCAAGAAACTCGACCTCAAGGCCCTGAAGAAGGACCTCTATGCGCTGATGACCGACTCGCAGGACTGGTGGCCGGCCGATTACGGTCACTACGGGGGGCTCTTCATCCGGATGGCGTGGCACAGTGCAGGCACATACCGCATTAGCGACGGCCGCGGGGGCGCGGGGTCCGGCTCCCAACGCTTGGCGCCCCTCAACAGCTGGCCCGACAACGTGAACCTCGACAAGGCCCGCCGGCTGCTCTGGCCCATCAAACAGAAGTATGGCAGGAAAATCTCCTGGGCCGACCTCATGATCCTCGCCGGCAACTGCGCGCTGGAGTCCATGGGTTTCAAGACCTTCGGCTTCGGCGGCGGGCGTGTGGACGTCTGGGAGCCGCAAGAGGACATTTACTGGGGTACAGAGAGCGAGTGGCTTGGCGACCAGCGCTACTCCGGCGACCGGGAGCTGGAGAATCCCCTCGCCGCGGTGCAGATGGGCCTGATCTACGTGAACCCGGAAGGCCCGAACGGCAACCCGGATCCGGTCGCCTCCGGCCGTGACGTTCGAACTACCTTCGGGCGCATGGCGATGAACGACGAAGAGACCGTGGCGCTCGTCGCCGGCGGGCACACTTTCGGCAAGTGTCACGGCGCCGGCCCTGCGTCCTATGTAGGTCCGGAACCTGAGGCCGCCCCCATCGAGGAACAGGGACTTGGCTGGAAGAGCAGCTTCGGCAGCGGCGAAGGCGGCGATACGATCAGCAGCGGCATCGAGGGCGCCTGGAAGCCGAACCCGACCAAATGGGACATGGGCTATCTGAACGTGCTGTTCAAATACGAGTGGGAGCTGGTCAAGAGCCCGGCGGGCGCGCATCAGTGGCTGGCCAAGGACGTGGCCGAAGAGGACATGGTGGTTGACGCGCACGACCCGACGAAGAAGCACCGGCCGATGATGACCACGGCGGACCTCTCCCTTCGCTACGACCCGATCTACGAGCCCATAGCGCGGCGCTACCAGCAGAACCCCGAGGAATTCGCGGATGCCTTCGCCCGGGCGTGGTTCAAGCTGACGCACCGCGACATGGGCCCCCGCTCCCGCTCTATCGGCGCGGAGGTGCCGGCAGAGGAACTGATCTGGCAAGACCCGGTGCCCGCAGTCGATCATGAGCTGATCGACGCGCCGGACATCGCAAACCTCAAGGGCAAGATCCTTGCCTCGGGGCTGTCGATCTCGGAACTGGTCTCGACCGCCTGGGCGTCGGCATCCACGTTCCGTGGTTCCGACAAGCGCGGCGGTACGAACGGGGCGCGTATTCGTCTGGCGCCGCAAAAGGATTGGGAAGTCAACCAGCCAGCCCAACTGAAGACTGTGCTGCAGACCCTTGAGGGAATCCAAAAGGAGTTCAACCGCGCCCAGTCCGGCGGGAAGAAGGTGTCGCTTGCTGACGTGATCGTTCTGGGCGGTTGCGTCGGCGTCGAGCAAGCGGCGAAGAACGCCGGTTACGATGTGACCGTTCCCTTCACGCCGGGACGCACGGATGCCTCGCAGGACCAAACCGACGTTAAGTCATTCGCCGTCCTCGAACCGGCGGCGGACGGGTTCCGCAACTACCTCAAAACCAAATACGCCGTATCGGCAGAGGAACTGCTGGTTGATCGTGCGCAACTGCTGACGCTGACCGCTCCTGAGATGACGGTTCTCGTTGGCGGTATGCGCGTCTTGAATGCCAACTTCGGCAAGTCCCCGCACGGCGTCTTCACCAAGCGGCCAGAGACGCTCACCAATGACTTTTTCGTGAATCTGCTCGACATGAGAACGGAGTGGAAGGCCACGGAAGACGAAAACGTGTTCGAGGGGCGTGATCGCGCCACGGGCGAACTCAAGTGGACCGGCACCCGTGTCGACCTCATCTTCGGTTCGAACTCCCAACTCCGGGCCTTGGCGGAAGTCTACGGGTGTGCGGACTCCCAGGAGAAGTTCCTGCACGACTTTATCGCGGTGTGGCACAAGGTAATGAACCTTGACCGCTTCGCCCTCGCCTGATCGCAGCATAAACGTCTTCGAGGGCTTCTGAAGCGTTTTCTGGACTGCCCATCGGATGATCAGGAGAAGAGATAACCCTCTGAACTGACGGATGTTTTGAACGATCAACAGAAGCTACAGCCTAACACTTAGTTGTGCCTTGACTCGATAAAGACGGGAGGAAAGTGACATCCCTCGAGGTGCTGATCCCGGTGTCTCGCTAGGAAGATATGGCTCTAAAGAGTTTTTACAGGAGTACATGATGACGGCTAAACCTGTTTTGGTCACCGGATCAACGGGATATGTGGGGGGGCGGCTGGTGCCCAAACTGCTGGAAGCGGGTTACCGGGTGCGGGCCCTGGGCAGATCAATCGCCAAGTTGCAGGCCCGGCCCTGGGCCAAACATCCGCTGGTGGAGTTGGCCAAAGGCGACGTCCTGGACTTTGAGTCCTTGCAGGAAGCGACGCAGAGCTGCCGGGCGGCCTTTTATCTGGTCCATTCCATGGTGGCCGACCCCAAGGGGTTTACCGAGACCGATCGCACTGCAGCCCAAAATATGGCTCGCGCTGCGGCCGAAGCCGGATTGGAACATATCGTTTATTTGGGTGGACTGGGCAGTACCGAGGACCCCCTACTGAGCCAGCATCTCCGCTCCCGCCAAGAGGTGGCTGAGATCCTGCAATCAGGCCCGGTGCCGGCCACCTTCCTGCGAGCCGCGATGATCCTGGGTTCGGGAAGCGCTTCCTTTGAAATTCTAAGGTATCTGGTGGACCGTCTGCCGGTCATGACCACCCCTCGCTGGGTGCACAACCCGGTCCAACCCATTGCCATCCGCAATGTGCTCAATTACCTGCAAGGGTGCCTGGAACATCCGGAAACCCGGGGCCAAACCTTCGACATCGGCGGCCCGGAGGTGGTGACCTACCGGCAATTGTTCGACATCTATGCCGAAGAAGCCCATCTGCGGCGCCGTCTCATCATTCCGGTGCCGGTCCTGACGCCCACCTTGAGTTCTTACTGGATACATCTGGTCACCCCAGTCCCGGCGAGCATCGCCAGGCCCCTGGCCGAGGGGCTGCGCAACCCGGTAGTTTGTAAGGACAATCGTATCCGGGCCATTATTCCCCAAGAGCTTTTGGATTGCCGCCAAACCATCAGGCTGGCGCTGGAGCGAGTGAAGCAGCAGCAAATCGACACCTGCTGGATGGATGCCGGCGGCGTCATTCCCCCAGAGTGGACCTACTGTGGAGATACTGACTATGCCGGCGGCACTATTCTATCGTGCGGCTACTCCGTCCAGATACAAGCGACTCTCGAAGAAGTCTGGCAGCCCATCTTAAGAATGGGAGGAGATACCGGCTATTATTTCGGCAACTGTTTGTGGCGGCTGCGGGGCTGGATAGACCGACTCCTGGGGGGAATCGGGTTTCGAGGCGGCCGCCGCCATCCCTTGGAACTCCGGGTGGGAGATGCCCTGGATTTTTGGCGGGTCCTGGAGATAGAACCGCCCCACCGCCTCTTGTTGCTGGCCGAAATGAAACTGCCGGGGGAAGCCGTCCTGGAGTTTCACCTCACTCCGCAAGGAGACGGCAGGGTGGAACTCAAACAAACCGCAAGATTTTTGCCCCGGGGATTGGCAGGCATGGCTTACTGGTATAGCCTGGTTCCCTTCCACCGTTGGATTTATCGGGGCATGTTAGAAGCCCTGGCTGCGGCAGTGGGTAAACCGGTGGTGAAAGGGCCGGAACCATGCAATGCCGGTAGCCGCAAACAAGCCAAAAAATAAGCTGGCCAGCTTGCAACCATGAACCCCAGACGCGTAAGAGCTTTAAGGGCAGGAGACCTCAAAAAAGGTCCAGTGGGCTACTGGATGAGTCGTGACCAGCGCACCCGGGATAATTGGGCTTTATTGTTTGCCCAAGAAGAAGAGGCCTTGAAGCAAAAAGAACCCCTGGCGGTGGTTTTCTGCCTGGTGCCCCAGTTCTTGGGAGCCACCTTCCGCCAATACGCCTTCATGATCCAGGGACTTGCGGAAGTCGAACAGAACCTGGCGGAGAAAAATATCCCCTTTTATCTTCTGTGCGGCTCTCCAGAAGTGGAACTAGTCGAATTTGTGAGAAAATATGGAGCTGGTTGTCTGGTCACGGATTTCGATCCCCTGCGCCTGAAAAGGGTGTGGAAGGAGGCAGTGGCAAAGAAACTCGACATACCCTTCTTCGAGGTGGATGCTCATAACATCGTCCCTTGTTGGGTAGCTTCGGATAAACAAGAAAAACCTTTTGTTCCCTCCCCCTTGATGGGGGAGGGTCAGGGTGGGGGTGACGAAACCATGAAAAGACACAGCGCCTTATCCCCCTCCCCCTAACCCCCTCCCACCAGGGGAGGGGGAATTTTAAGACCATAATCAGTAATTGGTTAAAAACATTGGTGCCGGAGGCCGGACTCGAACCGGCACAGGCTTTCACCCGGGGGATTTTGAGTCCCCTGCGTCTACCAATTCCACCACTCCGGCGACCCGTTTATTGTAAATCTCTTAACCGGGATTTGGCAAGTAGGGAGACAAAAAAACCGGCAAAAGACCCGCATGCCCCCGGGTTATTTGCCGGTTTTCCAGATTTTCCGGAATTTCTCTAATACCATGTTCATATTCAGTCGCAACAAACTCTCTGAACACTGGCGGGCACGGAGGCCCGCCCCACCAATGAGTTTGTTTCATGTGAAAACGAACATGGTATAAGTGGGCGGCGAAGGATCTATGGCTCCTTGTCCTGTCTTACTGAGGTGGACGGGAAACCGGGATTTCCTGGGGAGGCCGCAGGGCTGGCGTCCCCATGCCTCCGGGGCCGCCCATGATGCCGGGGCCGCCTTGTCCGCCGGGTCCCCCCGTACCGCTTTTGATGCTCCGGGCTTCCTTGATCAAAGACATGAGGTACATGAGATAGCGGGCTTGCTGCATCGGCGTGAGCAGGGCCGTCTCTTCGTCATCCTTGCGCTGCTGCAGGTTGAGCATCTCCAGCCGTTTGCGCTTCATATCGGCGAGCAGGGCCTTAATTTCCTGCTCCGGCGGGGCAGACTGGCTCATGAGCTGCTGCAGGCGGTGCATATCGCTTTTCATCCCCGTGACCAGCTGGTGCCGCATCGGCTTATACCGCGCATCGATGGCCAGCAGCTTGTCCACGGTCGGCTGGTTCACTCCCAGAGTTGGGCCCAACTGGTTCCGCTTGACTTCCATGAACCGGTCCTGAAAGCCCCCGCCGCCAAAGTCGCCACCCGGTTGCCCCCAGGCCAGGCTTGCTCCGGCCAGGGTTAGCCCCAGGAACAGAAAGAGAATCCTTCCACGCATGACCTATCCTTCTTAACGTTTATGCAGTTTGTTGAGGAACGCATTCTTTTCCTGGTCGGTCATCCCCGCCAGTTCCGCATCCAGTTCCCAACCGGAAATATCCACGTCCTCCACCGGCAGGGACGCACCTTCCTCCAGAGCCACCGTGACAAATTGTTCCATCGGCGGGGCGGAAGCAGCCCGGACCTCGGCCAGCGGCGCCGGAGCCGGCTGGGGGACGGCAGCCATCTTGGCCTCGGACTCCCGCTTTACCAGGGCCTGGTCCTGAATCGGGAGGCTGGGTCCCGTGAACTGCACCGCTACATAGAGCAGCAGCACTGCCAGGGCCGGCGCCCCCAGGAGATAGGGCAGCCGAAACCGCCGGGGGCTGGCCGGGGCGGGCGCGGTCTGGCTGTTCTGGGCGGCCTGGACCAACTTCAGGTGCATCTCCCGGGAAAATTCGCCCCAAAATTCCGGGGTCGGGTCCGCCACCGGAGTCGCCTCAATGGCGGCAACCACCTCCCTGAGTTCCGCCAGTTCCTGGCGGCAAGCGGAGCACCGCGCCACGTGGGACTTGAGCCAGCGCCTCCCCCAAGCAGGGAGGTCACCGTCGGGATACTCTGGCAGCCACCGTTGTAGAAGGGCGCATTGCCACTTCATGGTCGTCCTCGCTCTGTATATGTTTTTTCAGGGTCTTTAACGCCTGGCAGTAATTAACCCGGGCCGCGCCGGCGGTCCCCCCCAGAACCTGGCTGATCTCCTGATAAGACAGGCCCTGTTCCACCTTCAGGGTGATCACCGCCCGCTGCTTGGCCGGGAGCCGCTCCAAGGCCTCATAGAGACGCCGGCGGTCGTCCCGGGCAACCAGGTCCGCCTCCGGGGAAGGCTCATCCCCCGCCAGATTCAATTCGGCACAGTCAACCGGATCGCCAAATTTTTTGCGGCTCTTCAAAAAGTTGTAGCACTGATTGATGGCGATCCGGAACAACCAGGTGCGAAATTGCGCATCCTGGCGAAAACTCCGGATGTGGACAAAGGCCTGAAGAAAGGCCTGCTGGGCCAAGTCCTTAGCCTCCTCGGCATCGGAGACCATGCGGCATGCCAGACCGTAGACCTCCCGTTGGTACTTCTGCACCAGTTCTTCGAAGGCCGGAAGATCTCCTGCCTGGGCCCGGGCCACGAGCTGATCATCGGTCATGGGGTCTTAATTCCGGCTTTCATTGATATAGACCCCGTCGAGTTCTGAATGTTAAGCATAAGTTTATCATTTTGATAAAGTCACCGGGGTTCGACTACGGGCGGCGCATCCCCGCCAAACCACCCGGGGAGCCCCTCTCCTCTTTCATTATCGCTTATTAGACGCCGGGGCTCAACTTTTCCTGGGGTTTTGCCGGCGCCGGCGGCTGCCGCATTTCCCGCAAACCCGTAGCCAGGGGCGCCGTCAGCATCATGAGGCCCAGGGCGGCCACCCCGTGCCAGCCCGCCTGCCCGTAGGCATAGCCGCTCAGGGTGATGCCCGTCGCCCCTCCCAGGTAGTAAGCCAGGACGTACAGAGAGTTGGCCCGGCCGCGGCTCCCGGTCAGGTTGCGGTTGAGGGAGCCCGCGGCCGCGGCGCTCTACACCGCCCTGCTGCTGACCCTGTAGTGCGATGCCTCATAGATAAGATGGTTTTCCTCTTAAGGAAAAAGCCCCGATAAAGGCCAGAACTT
The DNA here is from genome assembly GCA_016875015.1 of Deltaproteobacteria bacterium. GTDB lineage: Bacteria > Desulfobacterota > Desulfobaccia > Desulfobaccales > 0-14-0-80-60-11 > 0-14-0-80-60-11. Next base: position 15,733 of record VGSJ01000028.1, read on the forward strand.
TACCCCCCTTTTTTAAAGGGGGGCAGGGGGGATTATATAACCATCTGATAATCCCCCTGAATCCCCCTTTAGTAAAGGGGGACTTTAAAACAGCTTTTGTGGGGCCGGGCAATTTATACCGTGTTCCCTTTGAAATGAAACAAACCATCCAGATAACCTATTAATATCTCTCGTAGGGGCGGGTTTCAAACCCGCCCCTACAAAACAAACACGGTATTATTTGCCATACGATTTTTGCAGCATGACACCATCAACCTGGCAGAAGGGGAGGTCAGGGGAGGTAATGTCCCCCGGCCCTCTCCTCAAACTTTTTGCAGCGCTTGCACCTGCCGTTCCAGGAAGGTCCGGTCCGGGTAGCTATCCCGCCCGGCGCCCCGGAGGCTGACGGCCGCGGCCCGATTCCCCAGACGCACGCAGGCGTTGAGATGCAGCCCCTGGAGACGCCCGGCCAGGTATCCCGCCGCGAAGACGTCCCCGGCCCCCAAAGTGTCCACCAGGTGGCCTCCCAGTTCCACCGGGAAATCCAGGTATCGGAGCGGCGTGAGCAGTCTGGCGCCCCGGGACCCCCGCTTGATCACCACCACGGGCGGCGCCCAGTTGGGGTGCACCGTCGGCTCTCCCCCCAACTGCCGCCACTCGGTCTCCGTGACCAGCAGGGTCTCCAGGCGGTCGATGATGTCTTCCAGGGCCCGCCACCCCATCCGGGCGTAGAGTTCCCCCGGATCGAAGCTGAGCCGGACCTGGGCCGGGACCCGGCCGGCGATGAGCCGCTGCACCAGGAGGGGGCCATCCCCCACCAAGGCGGTGAGATGGAGAAAAGGCGCGGCCGCCAACGCCTCCCAGGGAAGGTCCCGTTCCTTGAGGTCGTCATTGGTATTGGGCGCCACCAGGATGGTGCGCTCCCCTTCCCGGTCGGTCAAGATGTAGGCCCGGCCGCTCTCTCCCTGGGAGACCACGTGGGACAGGTCCACCCCGGCGAGACCATTCTTAAGGAATTCGCCGTCGGCATCGGCGCCCACCCGGCCCACCAGGCCCACCGGGAGGCCCAGGCAGGCCAGGGCATAGGCGGTGTTGGCCGCCATGCCGCCGCCGCCGCGCCCCGCCGGCCGGCCGTAACGGGCCAGCAACGCGGTCAGGCGCGCTTCCTGCTCCCGGGAGACGGCCTCCTCACCGCCCCGGCTGAGTCCGGCGCCCCAGTCTTTCAGGAAACCCTCCAGGTCATCCACCTGAAATTTCAGGTCCAGATTGATGGCGCCCAGGCAAAGTATCGGAGACGGCATGCCTGGCAAACTACCAGGATTTGCGGCGCCGGTCAAGGCGAGGCGCTTCGCCGAGCCGGAGAATACCGCCAAGAGTCTGAAAATTTACGTGCAAGCCTCAAGATAGCGCCATGCAATCCCTGGATTTTCTGAGAACACGTCTTATCTTGAAAAGAAATAACGGTTCGAGGAACCTATGCACCGACTCATTAAAATCAGAATAATCCGTGACTTCGAGCATCTGGAAGAGCAGATGCGCCGGGGTTTCGATACCTTGCTGGAGGCCTATAAAACCCCGGTTTCCTTCCGGCCGGCGGCCGATTTCTATGAAGCCGCCCAGGGCCTGGTCCTGCGCCTGGAACTGGCCGGGGTGGCGTCCGAGGACGTTTCCCTGACCCTGACGGGTCATGAACTGGTGGTGCGGGGCCGGCGGCGGCCACCATCGTCTGAAGGCATCCGGCGTTTCGTCCATCTGGAGATGGCGTTCGGCATTTTTGAACGGCGCTTCACGCTGCCCATCCCCGTAGACCCCCAGGGGGTGGAGGCCCGCTATGTGGATGGCGTCCTCATAGTCCACCTGCCCCGGAAGGCGCCCCACACCCGAACCATACCGGTGAAAGCTTCGCCGGCCTGCGAATAACCGCACCTAACTGAGAACATGGAGATATCATGGCCGATAATCACGAAACTGACGATATCCCGGTGGCCGCTGAGCCTGTTGTGCAGCCCGGCCCCCGGGTGCTGCCCATATTACCCGCAACTGACCTGGTGCTCTTTCCCCGCCTCATCATGCCCCTGGCCCTCTGGGAGGAGCCGGCCCAGAAGCTGGTGGACCAGGTCCTGCTCCAGGACAAAACCCTGGGTTTTTTGACCACCAGGGAGGAGAAGGCCACGGGGTTTGACCCGGACAATTTCTTCAACGTCGGCACCGTTGCGGCCATCCTGAAGATGCGCAAAGCCGACGACGACTCCGTCCGTCTGCTCGTCCAGGGACTTTACCGGTTCCGGTTGGAAAGCTGGGTGGGTCAGGACCCTTTCCTGATGGCCCAGGTGACCCCTATCCTGGAAGAATACGAGCCCGGTCTGGAAGTGGACGCCCTGGTGTCCAATGTCAAGGGCCTTTTCCTGAAGATGCTGGAGCTTTCACCCTACCTCCCCTCGGAACTAGGGAACCTGGTGCGGGAACTCAGCGACCCCAGGATGCTGGCCGACGTCACCGGCGGCAGCCTCAACATTTCCAAGACGGATAAACAGGAACTCCTGGAAACCATTGACGTGGGCGAGCGCCTGCGCCGGGTCCTGACCCACATCAATCGGGAGCTTGAGATTCTGGAACTGGGCAAGAAGATCCAGAGCCAGGTGAAGAGCGAAATGGACAAGACCCAGAAGGATTATTACCTCCGGGAACACATCAAGGCCCTGCAAAAAGAGCTGGGTGAAGGCGGTGACCCCACCCGGGAGGTCGATGAGCTCCAGTTCCGGCTGGAGGAGGCGGAGTTGCCGGCCCACGCCATGAAGGAGGCGGAACGGGAACTGAAACGCCTCAAGCGGACCCCGCCCCACGCGCCGGATCACCAGGTCATCCGCAATTTCCTCGAGTGGCTCATTGATCTGCCCTGGAGCAAATCCACCGAAGACAGCCTGGATCTGCACCAGGCCCGGGAGATTCTGGATGAGGACCACTACAACCTGGAAAAGGTGAAGAAGCGCATCCTCGAATACCTGGCGGTGCGCAAACTCAAGCCCGACATGAAGGGACCCATCCTTTGCTTCGTGGGGCCGCCGGGCACCGGCAAGACCTCCCTGGGCCGGTCCATCGCCCGGGCCCTGGGCCGCAAGTTCGTGCGCCTTTCCCTGGGCGGGGTGCGGGACGAAGCCGAGATCAGGGGCCACCGCCGCACTTACGTGGGGGCTTTGCCCGGCCGCATCATCCAGTCCATGCGCCGGGCCGGCTCCAATAACCCGGTGTTCATCCTGGACGAAGTGGACAAGATCGGCGCCGACTTTAGGGGCGACCCCTCCTCGGCCCTCCTGGAGGTTTTGGACCCGGAGCAGAATTCCACCTTCTCGGACCATTACCTGGAGGTGGACTTCGACCTCTCCAAGGTCATGTTCATTACCACCGCCAACCTCCTGGACCCCATCCCGCCGGCCCTGAGGGACCGCATGGAGGTCCTGGAACTCACCGGCTACACCGAGGAGGAAAAGCTGGAGATCGCCTTCAGCCACCTCCTGCCCCGGCAGTTGGAAGCCCACGGCCTCACTAAAGCGCAGATGGAGGTCGCGCCCGAGGCCGTCCGCCGGGTCATCGCCTCCTACACCCGGGAGGCTGGCCTCCGCAACCTGGAGCGGGAGATCGCGGCGCTGTGCCGGGGCGTGGCCCGGGAAGTGGCGGAAGGCGGCCGCCAGCAGGCGCAGCTCACCGAGGCCGACGTGGCCGTGTACCTTGGACCGCCCCGCTTCTTCCGGGATGCGGCCCTGGACCATCCCGAGCCCGGGGTGGCCACGGGTCTCGCCTGGACCCCCGCCGGCGGCGATATCCTTTTCATTGAGGCCCTGCGCATGCCGGGCAAGGGCAACTTGAAACTCACCGGCCAGTTGGGGGAGGTCATGAAGGAGTCGGCCAGCGCCGCACTGTCCTACATCCGGGCCCGGGCCCCATTCCTGGGGATCGAGGAGGATTTCTTTGAGAAGGCCGACATCCATATCCACGTCCCCGCCGGCGCCATCCCCAAGGACGGCCCCTCCGCCGGGGTGGCCATGCTCTGCGCCCTGGTGTCGCTCTTATCCGGGCGCCCGGTGAAAAAGGGCCTGGCCATGACCGGGGAGATTACCCTCCGGGGCCACGTCCTGCCCGTGGGCGGCATCAAGAACAAGGTCCTGGCCGCGCACCGGGCCGGCATCCAGGAGGTCATCATCCCGGCCCAGAACACCGTGGACCTGGAGGAGATACCCGAGTCCATCCGGGGCAAGCTCATCTTCCACCCCGTGGCGCGCCTGGACGAGGTCATGGAGTTCGCCTTTCCGCCAGGAGGTAAAAACTGAGAGGGGAGGGGGCCAGGGGCTTTTTCGGAAGTGGCACCGGCTTCCAGCCGGTGGACCCCCGGCCCTCCCGGCCTCCTGAATTTTTCAACCCAGGGGCGCATCGGGCTGCCCTTAAACATATCTTGCCGAAACGAGATATTATTCATTATTATAGGGCCACTAGGATCATGGCCCGCCAGGCAAATCATGGCCTCTCACCGCCGTCGGCGCGCCGATAAACTCTGGCCTCATCTGATTCGGAGGTGTAATCATGGCCGTCTTTACCTGTGAAAAATGCGGCAAGCCCGTGGAAACCCGCTGCAAACCCAAGAAGTGCCCCCATTGCGGGGAGACCGGCGCCATGTGTAAAGCAGAGGCCCCGCCCCCCAAAAAAAGCAGAAGTAAGATGAATTAAGCAGTTGCTCATGGGCCTATCGGCCCACCCGTAAAACATGAAAAGTCAGGTAGGGCGGGCGTCCTCGCCCGCCACCTTTGGTGGCACAGGCTTCCAGCCTGTGCAGGCGCAGGCTAAAGCCTGCGGCTACAGAAAATAACCTTTTGAGTGCAACTCAGTATAAGGGGAAATAAGGGGAAGAAAACGCTAGACCGGATATTTCCCTCTCCCTTGAGGGAGAAGGTCAGGGTGAGGGTGAAAATATTCGGTGCTGGCCGGGTAGGGCTTTCATGACCAAAAACCAAAAACGGTTTTAAATGATTTACGGCATCGGCGTGGACCTGGTGAAGGTGCCCCGGATCGAGCGGGTTCTGGCGCGCTACGGCGACCGCTTTTGCGCCCGCGTCTTCACCGAACGCGAGATCGCCTACTGCCGGGGCAAGTCCTGGGCCGCGGCGGGCTTCGCCATGCGCTTCGCGGCCAAGGAGGCCTTCTCCAAGGCCCTGGGGGTGGGTCTGCGTCAAGGCGGCATCCGCTGGCGGGAGGTGGAGGTGATCCCCAACCCCCTGGGCAAGCCCGAAATTTTCATAACCGGCCGGGCGGCGCAACTCTGCGCCGAGGCCGGCATCACCGGCATGCACCTCACCCTCACCGACGAAGACGGCCGGGCTTTGGCCGTGGTGATTTTGGAGAAGTGAGGTGATTATGATAACGGCCCTGTTTCTCCTGGCCCTGCGCAACCGCCTGGGCCGCCGGCGTTGAGGCAATCAGGCAAGGCATTTGTTACCCCCCTTTTCTAAAGGGGGGCAGGGGGATTTTATATATAGCGTTTGCCAAAAGTTCTTTCCCATTGATGGTTTTTAAATCCCCCTAAATCCAATACGGTTCACTTAAGGTTTGGCTATTTCGATGGTTTGCTGGGGCGAGGATGCCCCCCCTCACCCCAGCCCTCTCCCCCCGCCGGGGGGAGAGGGAGAATTACCGGATATCCTTCTTTATTCCCTCTCCCCCAATGGGGGAGAGGGTTAGGGTGAGGGGGAATTAATCACTTTCTCCCTGTCGTTGATAAATGCGTTCCCGGATTTTTTGAAAGCTCGGGTGCTAAGTGAACAGCATTGCCCCTAAATCCCCCTTTTTCAAAGGGGGACTTGGTTGTCCGAAATTTTAAGTTTCAGTAATGCAGGGCGGGCCTTGCCCGCCAGATAAGGTGGCCAGGGCGCACACACAAGCTGCGCCTGCACCGGCGAGACGCCTATGCCACCTGTTTGATGGGGACTTGAGTGTTGGTGAGATGACCGATAACCCCGAAACCAGACTTATCGTCTACGGCAGCCTGGCCCCGGGCGGGGCCAACGCCTTCCTGCTGGCGGGCCTCGTGGGGGAGTGGTACAAGTGCCATATCCGGGGCTACCTGGGCGCCTATCGGGGCTTCAAATCCTTCCGCTATGACCCCCAGGGGCCGGAACACCCGGCCTGGCTCCTAAAATCCGATGAACTCCCTCGGGTGATCTCCGAGTTGGACGACTTCGAGGGGGAGGAATACGCGCGCCGCGTCATCCCCGCCCAGGTAAATAACCGCTGGGTCATGGCCCAGGTCTACGAAGGCAGGTATGTGGATTAAGGATGATGACCGCGAGCTGATTTTCCCATTTTTCTCATTTATGGAGGGCAGACGATGAAAATGCATCCTTTCAGGTTATGGCTTACGCTAATGCTGGGGTTTGGCCTGGCGGCCGCCGCCATGGCCCAGCCCCCCACGACCTCGGGGGGGTCGGGCCAAGCCCTGCTCAACCTGGAAAACACCGTGGCCCTGCACGGCTACGACCCGGTGGCCTATTTCGCCGACAATGAGGCCGTTAGAGGCAACAAGAGGATTTTGGAACGGCTGGGAGGCGCCACGTACTATTTCGCCTCCCGGGGGAGCCGGTATGAATTTTTGCGAGATGCCCCGCGCTATCAGCCGCAATTCGGCGGGTATTGCGCCGCCTCCCTGGCCATGGGCCGGCTGGAGGACATCAACCCGCACCTCTTTGTCATCTATGATGGCAAGCTCTACCTGTTCAACAACCCCCAGGCCGAGGCCATATTTATGCGCGACCCCCGTCGGGTTGTCTATGAGGCCAGGCAGCATTACTTCAAAATTGCCAGCGACCGGCGCAGCACTTATTGAGCGGCCGGGTGGCGATTGACGGCGAAAAGTTTGGTAGGGCGGGCTTCCGCGCCCGCCGTCATTCTGGTCAGGTGTTGCGCCGGGCGCACCCCATGTCGGCTGTCGGCAAACTCGCCCTGGGGCTCATCCTGGCGGTGCTCCTGGCCGGCGGGGCCGGGGCCGGGGAGGGCTTTGAGATGCCCCGGCCGGGCCGGGTCTTCCAGTTTCCCCGGGACCACGGGGCCCACCCGGAGTACAAAACCGAGTGGTGGTATTATGTGGGGCATTTGACGGCCGCGTCCGGGGAATCCTTCGGCTACCAGCTGACCTTCTTCCGGGTGGCTTTACGAAAATTAAGAAAACCCGACCTCCAGGCCCGCTCGGCCTGGTCGCTTCATACCGTCTATTTCGCCCACCTGGCCATAACCGATATAGCCCGGCGCACCTTTGCCTTTCGGGAGAAATCCGGCCGGGGGGCCTTAAGTTTGTCTGGGGCGGCGGCGGGGACCCTGAAGGTCTGGATCGACGACTGGCAGGCGGAGCTTCAAGGGGAGGAGTTTCACCTGTTAGCCCAAGACGGCGGCCTGGGGCTGGACCTGGTCCTCAAACCGATGAAACCCCCGGCCCTGCATGGCGAGGGCGGCTACAGCCGCAAGTCGGAAAAGTCTGACGCGGCCAGTTATTATTATTCCCTGCCCCGGCTTGACACCCGGGGAACCATCTTCGTGGACGGCCGCAAGCTGCCGGTCACCGGCGCCAGCTGGATGGATCACGAGTTTTTCAGCCACGCCATGGCCCCGGGTCTGGCGGGCTGGGACTGGTTCAGCCTGCAACTTGAGGACGGCTGGGAGGTGATGCTCTATCTCTTGCGCCATCAGGACGGCTCAGTGGACCCGGCCTCCTCGGGCGCCCTCATCGACCCGCAGGGCCGCACCCGCCACCTGAAGCTCACCGATTTTCACGTCAAAGCCACCGGCGCCTGGACCTCCCCCCACACCCGGACCAAATATCCGGCGGGCTGGGAGATCGGTATCCCCGGGGCCGGCTACCGCCTGACCCTGACCCCGACTGTGCCCGACCAGGAAATCCGTTCCCAGACCCCGGCGAAGGTGATCTACTGGGAAGGCCAGGTCAAGATCGCGGGCGTCAAAAACGACGCCCCGGTGGCAGGCGTGGGCTACGCCGAACTCACCGGCTATGCCGGGGGGCTGGGGGGGAGGTTTTAACAAGGAGTGAAAAGGGGAAAGGGGTGTAACGGCTAACTGCTAACGGCCCTTTCCCCCCCAAAAGCCAGGGAGGGGCAGAGTCGAAGCTCTGCCCCTCCCTGAACCGTCCTCTAGATAATCGCGCCTCAGCGCGTGAGCCAGCGGTCGTTTCTGACGGTGATGAAGGCGTAGGGCTGCACCCAGTGGAGGGCGAAGAAGGCGAAGTAGGAGTAAATGATGCCGTAGATGAAGTCCATGTCCCGTTCCTGGTGGATGTAGTAGTACATCCATACCAGGGTGAAGACCCCCAGCCCGGCCAAGAACTTCACCATGACGATGGGATAGAGCCAGAAGGAGATGAGGAGCATCCCCAGGAAGAGGTAGGTCAGGGGGAACTCGATCTGGGTCATGAAGAAGTCGATAATGGGCAGCAGCCGGTGTTTGGTCCGGTACTTGCTCAAGATGAACTTGAGCTGGACCCAGTTTTCCCGGAAATTGCTGCGGTCCCAGCGAAGGTACATGCGGCACAGGCCCTTGTAGGTTTCGGGCACCATAGTGTGGACGAGGGCGCTGCGCTGGTAAGACGTGTGGTAGCCCTGGCGCAGGACAAAGTTGGTCAAGGCCCGGTCTTCGCCGATATTGGCGGGCAGGCCCATGAAGGTCTGGGTGCGCCACTGCTTCAGGACGGGTTTAAGGGCTGCAGCCCGGTAAGCGGACAGGGCGCCGGGGGTGCAGGTGACGCAGCCGTACATGCTTTGGGAGGCCCGGAGGAAATCGAAGGCCAGGACGAAGCGCACCGCCAGCATCCGGGCCATGACACTGCGGCTCCGGTTGTAGACCTTGACGTTGCCGGCCACCGCGCCGATCTGAGGATCGTGGAGCATGGGGGCGATGACCTGCCTCACGGTATCAGGCGTGATCACGCTGTCCGAGTCGATGGTGACGAAATACTCGCCCTTGCCCCGGGTGAAGCCGGCGTAGAGCCCCTCTTTCTTGCCCCGGTTCTTGGGGAAGCGGATGGCCTTGATCAGCTTGGGGTAGAGTCGGCGGGCCCGGTCAATGTAAACCCAGGTATCGTCTTTGGAGCCGTCGTCGATGCAGATGATCTCCAGCCGGTCGGCCGGGTAGTCGGAGGCGACCGCGGCGTAGATGGACTTCTCCACCATGGCGCCTTCGTTGTAAGCCGGGATGATGACGGTGACCCGGGGCAGCGGGCCCGGGGGGAGGGGGTAGGATTTATACCGCCACCACAGCACGGTCCGCACCAGCTGGAAGGCCAGGTAAGCCAGGGTGAACCCGGCCCCCAGGGCCATCAGGGGAGAACCGAAGCTCTGGCGGCTCAACAGCTGCAGATAGCCGCTGAAGGAACCCACCTTCAAGGATACTATCAGGCAAGCCGACAAGATTAACGGGACCAGGATTTTGAGGGCCAGGTCCAGGGTCTGTATTCGCTGTTCCTCTTTGAAGCGCCATTTCACCTGGCTCCAGGGAAAGGCAGAGGTTGTGGTTCGCATATTAATTCAGTTCCTCTCGCATGGCAAAATCAAGCTCTCAGGCTACTCATGCAATTGGCTTGCCAAAAATCCCCAAAATCAAGATTTTTAACTGCTTGATATAATTACAAAAAAAGCATGACTAAAAACCCCTCGCCTGGGTCAAGCCGCGAACTTCTCTCCCTGAGAGGAACCCCCGGAGCCATGACAAATATTTCTCAAATTGAGAAATTTCCTCAACCTGGCGTCCCCTCCCGGCTCCTCTTTTCGGGAGAAGCAGCCAATCCGGAGGCTTTCCCGGAAATAGGCGGTAAAAATTATTTGCGGCGAGACAAACCGGCGGAGTTCCCATTTACGGTATCTTGTGGTAATAAGACAGGGGAGAGAGGGACTGGCCGTTCGAGTTCGCAAGTTGGTTCGGCTCCTATAATTCTCAGTCCAAAGGAATGACGGCATGGAGGCAACGGGGAAACCCTCAGGGGCAGAAATAACCGCAGGGTTAAAGCTCTGCCAGTTGGGGCAGGAAGTAGGCGTGCCCACCGGGGCGCGCATCGTCAGTCAGGGCGAGGCCCCGGAATTTTTCTACGTTATTCAATCAGGCCGGGTCCGGGTTTTCCGGGAGACCGCCGACCGGATTCAAACCGATTTGACCGAGTTGGGGGCCGGGGCCTACTTTGGGGAGGTGGCCCTGGTCACCGGGCAGCTCCGCTCCGCTTCGGTGGAGGCATTGGAGGCTACCACCCTCATCAAGGTCTCCAAGGAAGAATTCGACCGCCTCTTGGACCAGAATCCCCAGCTGGCCCGGCATATCATTCAGCAGTTGGCCAGCTGGCTGGTGGCCGGAGACCAGCGCCTGGAAACCGAGGTGGTGCACCAGGTCAAGTTGCGGCAGCTCTCCTGGTTCGATTATGTCCTCATGTTGGGCTTGAGCCTGGTGCTCTCCCTGGTCGTCAACATCTACAACGACAACCGGATTCCCCTGATCCACGGTTGGGGCGACAAAAACGTCATTCCAGAAATTGGACTTGATCAGGCCCTGCAAATGTACCAAAAGAACCAGGCCATTTTCGTTGACGCCAGGAAAAGCGCCTTTTTTAGTCAGCAACACATCAAGGGCGCTTCAAACTTGCCGACGATCTTATTCGATTTGATGTTCCCCATGTTTCAATTCACTTTGACCCAGACGGAGGGGGATAAGGACAAAACCCTGGTGGTTTACGGCGGGACTTTCAGTCGGCGTATGGACCTCGATTTGGCCCGCCTGCTGAAGCACAAGGGTTTGGAACACGTGGTGGTGCTCAAAGATTACTCGGGTTGGCCCAAGGTCTTTCCCCTCCGAGAGAAAGCGGCCGCGACCCCAGGCAGCCTCGACTTGGGGTTAGCAGGCCTCCTGGAATGGCTGCCGGTGAGCATCTTTTTGCTGATCCTGATTCCTCCCATCCGTCGCAGCCCTTACCTGTCGGTGGTCTGCCGGGTGCTCCTGGCGGCTATCTTTATTTCCTTCGCCTTGAGCAAAATCATGCGCCCGGCGGTCTTTGCCTTGAACGTGGTGGATTACAACCTGACGCCCGCCTGGGGGGTGAACCTGTGGTCCCTCGCCCTGCCGTGGGCCGAACTGGTCGTCGGGTTGTTCCTCCTCCTGGGCATCCGCACCCGGGCCGCGGCCACGCTGATCGGCGCCATGAACGTCATCTTCATCGTGGGGCTGGTCAATGCCATTTTGCATAACATGCCCATTAACTGCGGGTGTGTGGGCGAAGTGGGCGAACCGGTGAACTGGTGGAAAGTTATGAAGAATACTGGCATGCTGGTCATGTGCATCCAAATCTTCCTCTACGATCGGTTTATGGTTTTGGATCGGGGAGGGTTCATCTTGCGGGATAGAAAGATATGAAGAAAGATATTTTGAAGTTGGGCGCGGTCCTGGGTCTGATCATGGTGGGGCTGGTCTTGGGAGGCTGTGGGGAGTCTCGCTCCGAGTTTGCCGGAACGTATAAATCCATGGAGCCCTTCGGCGGTAAAGATTACATTGATCTCGACCTCCAGGAGAATGGCAAGGGAACCTGGGTGCTGGCGGGAAAAACCGTTGAGTTCACCTGGGTGGTGAATGCTGGCAAGATCTTTATTTACACCAAGCCGGGCGCTATCCTCGTCGTCACTCCCAGCGAGGGTGGAAAAATGTTGTCCGTGGACACGACCGGTGATTGGCACCCCGGTTGTCCCCCCGGTTCCTGTGTGAACTTCAGGCGGGTCAAGGATGGAGGGTAGCGGCATTATCCGGCTGCAGGCCTTAAGCGCTAAACCGGGCAGCAGCCTGGCATGGCTGCTGGTGTTGCTGTTTTGCCTTGCCCAGCACGCCTGGGGGGCCGGCGGCGCCGTGGAAGTGCGCCGTCTGGGGTTGAGCAAGGTGGCGGAAAACACCCTCCTCACCGTGGTTCTGGACCGGGCTGCGACACCCCGCGTGAGTTCCCGGGAAGTGTCGGGCAAACCGCAACTGGTGGTGGATTTTCCCGGGGCCCGGTCCGGGCGGCTGCCCAACCACCTGCAGGGCGATGAGATGCTGGTGCAGCAGGTGCTCACCGAAACCGCCTCTCCCGGGGGCGGGGTGCGCATCATCATGGACCTCTTCCCCGAAAAGCCCTTTACCTACTGGAAGCAGACCCGGCCCGGCGCCGGCGGGCAGTTCTTGTTCATCTTGGGATTAAAACCCGATCCCCAGGCCCGCCCGGTCCAGGCCAGAGTCTTGCCGTCCGCGGAGCCGGAGCCCGCCCCCACGGCGCCGCCCCGGGGGGAACTCCGGGAAAGCGAGACGCTGACGGAGCCTTCTGCACCTGGGGATGAGGGCGGCTACCAGGAGCCCGCAAGTAACGCGGCCCCCGGCAGCTTCGCCGAACTGCGCCGCCTGATGCCCAAGGCCGCCCGGTTGCTACAAGGCCTGGAAGCCGAAGGCTGGGCCGTGTCCGAGTCCAACCGGTATGACCGCCCGGGCCGGCGCTTCAGCCGCGATTTTATCCTCACCAACCGCAAGTACCCGGAGTTGGTGGTGAAGATCGCTTACCTGCCGGCCAACGTCCCCAATACCCCCAACATCGACATCATCATGTTGTCCACCGAAAACCACGCCGGCGAGGCTGCCACCGAATACCGGGGTCTGCGCCAGTGGAGTTTCGCCAAGATCAAACAGAAATACGAGGACATCGGCGATTTCTTCGACGATGCTCTAAAACCCTTGAGGGTGAAGCTGCGGGAAGAGACCAAAAGCGTGGCGCTGCGCGACGCCGCGGTATTCCAGAACTTTCTGAAGCTCGCCTGCCCGGACAATCCCCAGGTCGCCGACCAGGTGATGAATCACGTGCGGGCCAAAGTGAGCCCCAGGTTTGAGGGGGTGCAGTTCACCGTGTCCGAAAATCCTCTAACCATCCTCAATCTGGTGGATTTTCTCTACGTCAAGATTTATTACCTGGAAACCCCTTCAGGAGGTGGACAATGACCCGGGAGATTACCATCTTCGGCAAGCAGGCCTGACCTTTCACCCAGCGGGCCCGGGAGGCCAAGGCCAATGAGGGGTTGACGGTCATTTTTCGGGATGTCAAAGCGGACGCCCAGGCCATGGCCGAGATGCTGCGGCTCACCCAGGGCAACCGCCGGGTGCCGGTTCTGGTGGAGGGCGAAAAGCTCAGCATCGGTTTTGGGGGTTCCTGAAGGGTGTGAACCACCCGCGCGGCCGCGGGTCCCAAGGATTCACGCCGGAGGGAGGATCAGGATGGCGACCCCGGGCCATTTGCCTGGCGTTCCCCCTACTTTTTCCCATCGCCTCTCTACCTCTGACTGCGGTCCGGACGGCAGCCGTTCCCTCTAATACTAATTATGCCTCTGCGGCGAGTCGCGCTTAGTCGGAACCGAGACGGGAATGGGCAAAGACTATACTTAAGCTGAGGAAAAAAGTAACTATCTGGCCGGCGTAGGGGCACGGCCTGCCGGGCCCGAACCCAGGCGCTTCGGGCGTTTAACCGGGGGACGGGGGCGGGACTCGAGCCGGGGCCGCCCTGGCCCTATTGCCAGCCGATAACCTCGTAGCCTTTCTCTTTGAGGCATTGGTCCACAAATTGCCGCGGCACCGGGTCCAGATCCCGGGAACCGAAGATTCCCCGGATAAGGCCGCCGGCGCCGCCCCCGGCCGCGCCCATGGCTGCGCCCGCTCCGGCCCGGCCCGCAACCGCGCCCACGGCCGCGCCTACGGCGGCTCCGGCTGCGGCCCCCACCGCGGTGTTCCCGGCGACCTTGCCTTCTGGATTGCCGGCATATCCCGCCGCGGCGGCCTTCTGGAGGCAGTCATCAATATCCTGCTGGGCCGCCGCCGCGCCCACGGCCTCGAGTTGCGCATTGGGATAGAGAACGGGGCGTTTGGCCGCACATGCCAGGGTTGACACCACGACGCCGCCCGCCAGCAAGACTCTCAACAAGTCTTTGATCATGTGAAACTCCTTAATGGCCTGTCTTAAAACGTTCTTTCGCAGACGCTGCGCACCATTTCACCGGTGGCGGGCACGGAGGCCCGCCCCACCGAACTTTTCATGCTTTACGGGTGGACCGGAAAGCTCAGGCGCGACTGTGGCGTATCCATAAGCATATCACAAGAAGAAGGGGGAGAAAAAGGGGTTGGCGCCTGGACAACCTCTGGCTATAATTATTAGTTAGAGCTTGGCGTTTACTTTTCCACCGGAAGGATTTGGTCCCCCTTTAGGGTTTGCAGCCCTGTTAATAAAATGGACCAAATGTTCACGTTATTAAACATGAGAGTAATAATTCAATCAAGTTATTTATTGTAAAATCAAGCAGATATATGATATGGTATTGAACTTGCATAAAATTAATCAGAAGAAATACTTTCTGGACCGGGAGGCCCTATGCTCAGGAAACCCATGGAAATTCTGCATACCTTAATGACGAACCAGATGTTCATTTTTGCCGTGGCCATCGTGTTGTTTCTGCTGGTGATCACCCTTTCGGATCCAGGCAAGAGCGAAGCAGTGAGTGGGGAATTCTGGATTTAGATAATTCAGGCCATTTCCCGGGCTGACCCAACCGCCGCCAGCCCTGAAGACCTGCTCCGGGGTGCTTCGCCCGGCGATCAACTCCCTCTTTCTTAGAGTTCCGGGAAACCGGTCCCGGCGGCAAAGCGCCTGCTGGGGAAATTTGCTGTCCTCCCGTCCGCCGCCGCCGAAAGGTCCGGCGGGGTCCTCATCTCCTGCCGCTATCCGCCGCTTTATAAAAAATAAAAAATAAAAAACTCGCCTGAAAATTGTCGCACCTTTGGGAGCATTTCAGGGGTCCCGTCCGTGTCGTGCCTCAATACCCTCCCGGGATCGGGGATTTTTTTCACTTATTGACTTAGGTCATAGTGCTGACAATCTTAATGAGTAAAATATAATGAACGAAATAAAGCAAAGCCGGTTAACCCGGAATATCTCGGTTACAACCGACACTAAAGGCAACCAAGGAAGCTGGGTCATGGGAAAAAGGCAAATCATTCAGATAGATCAGGACAAGTGTGACGGTTGCGGGATGTGCGTGCCGTCGTGCGCCGAAGGGGCCATTCAAATCGTCGACGGCAAGGCGCAGCTGCTGGCAGACCGTTATTGTGACGGCCTGGGAGCCTGCCTGGGGGAGTGTCCCCAGGGAGCTTTGATCATTGAAGAACGGGAAGCGGAAGAGTTTGTGGGGCCGGCCCCCGGGGCCCCGCATCCGGAAGCGCCGCCTCCGTCCCCGGCCCCGCCGGGAGAAGGGTTCGTGTGCCCCGGGAGCCGCATGCAGCAATTTCAGCCGGGCACTCATGAAAAAGCGCCGACTCCGGGGGGGGCCTCGGCGTTGGGCCACTGGCCCATAAAACTGCGCCTGGTGGCGCCCCAGGCCCCCTTTCTCAAAGGGGCCAGCCTTCTGGTGGCGGCCGACTGCGCGCCCTTTGCCGCCGGGGATTTTCACTCCCGCTACCTGGAAGGCAAAGCGCTGCTGTGCAGCTGCCCCAAATTCGACGATGTCCCGGAGGCCGTGGCCAAACTCACCGCCATTTTGCAGCAGAACGACATCAAGGAGATCACCATTGTCAATATGGAAGTGCCGTGCTGTTTCGGGTTGGTGCAGATCGTCCGCCAGGCCCTGGCGGCTTCGGGCCAGAGCCTGCCGGTGACCATCAGTACCCTGGGGACCGCCGGACAGGTCCTCCAACAGCAGAAAATCAAGGGAAGATGAGGTTGCCATGGAACAGATGAAATGCCCTGGCCAGGATACGCGCTTTTGGAAGCCCGACGATATCTTTGTGACGGAATGCCCCAAATGCGGGGCGGAAATCGAGTTCTTCAAGGACGACGCCCGGCGCCGCTGCGCCTGGTGCGGGCACATGTTCTACAATCCCAAGATCGAACTGGGGTGCGCCGAATGGTGCCAATACGCCGAAAAATGCGTGCCGGACCTGGTGAGGGCCAAAAAAGCGGCCCAGAACTTTAAAGAGCTGCTCTCCGAGATGGCCAAGTCCCATCTAACCGGAGACCCGGCAGCCTGGGACCGGACCGCCAAAGGCGCAGCCTACGCCCAGGATCTGCTCAAGGCCGAAGGGGGCGACCCCAAGGTGGTCCTGGCCGCGGTGCTGCTCCATCGGGTTTCGCCGGACAAGGCCCGGGAGTTTCTGGCGGAACTGGAAACGGAACCGGAGATCGTTGAGGCCGTATTGGAGTTGCTGGCCGGCCGGGGCGCCGAGCGGGACCTGAACTGGCAGCTCTATAAGGATGTCCTGGCCCTGCTGGAGGAGAAAGGAGGACCCCCTCCGCAGTTCGCCACGCGCACCGCCCAGCGCCTGGCGGAGGAGGGCAAAGAGTCGGGAGAAGAGTGACATTAGGGACAGACACAGTTTTAACCGCGGCTTAACAGCCGGGTTCGGGATGGACGGGTGGGACTCCTGCGGCATGGCCACCGTGCCCCAATTAAAACCTACGATAGGCTTTGCTGCGAGGTTCAAGAGAAAATACCTGGATCGTAAATCGACATAGGTAGGCCCTTGCGGGCTTTCCCTGTCACACCACCGGGCGTACGGGTCCGTACCCGGCGGTTCGGATGGTTAAGCTATCTTTCTGGTGCTAAAGTTGGGAGGCCAAGCGAGATAAAAT
>VGSJ01000029.1 GCA_016875015.1 Deltaproteobacteria bacterium
AACTACATCGCCGCCTGGGAGAATGACCGTAACAACCGGCAATCAAAAATAAATTGGCGTTTCTCTACAGCCGATGCCAGGATAAGGCTTAAGCACCTTTATCCGAAACTATAAATGATACATGGCAATAGTGGTATGATTCACAATCAGCTATCCATTTAATTTCTGTCGTTTTTCTCCCCCTCCCTTGGTGGGAGGGGGTTGGGGGGAGGGGGAATTAAGCGAAATCTCGATATATTTTCACCCCCACCCTGACCCCTCCCCCATCAAGGGGGAGGGAAAAAGCGGTTTCCTTTTGTAACGTTAATTGCGAAAAAGACCACTTGCATCAGTTAATCGCCTCATTATCGGGAGACCAGAAAAAATGGCCAAGCGTCCGCGCCTGCCCCGTCCGGTGCCCGTCCAGGAGGTGGTCCGGGGCATCCTCTCGCCCGGCGACCGGGACGGCCTGGAACTGCGTCAGCAGATCCGCCGGGTCTGGGAGGCGGTGGTGCCGGCCGCGCTCGCCGGCCAGGCCCGGCTGGTGGACCTGCGCCGCCGGGAACTCTGGGTGGAGGTCAGCGCCAGCCCCTGGGCCCAGGAACTCCAATTCCTTAAGCCGAAAATCCTGGCGGCCCTGGACCGGGCCCTGGGACCCGGCAAGGTCAAAGACCTGCGGGTGCGGGTGGGAGAGGGATCTTCCTAGCTCGCAGGAGAAATTGACTTCGGCCAGGTATGCGCCCTTTTCTTTAGGGGGGGACAAGGGTTGGGGTGGGGAGATAAGTGTATTCACCGCCATTATGACGCTCCCTTTGCGGTAAAATTAATATAAAGAACTCTCCCTGACCGCTAATCGCGGGCAGGCGCTTCCCGCAGAAAAATCCACCCGCAATATTCAAGTTTTTTCCCGCAACATCCGAATAATACTCCCAGCAGGTGGTTGAAAAACTCCCATTGTCCCAAGGGTCATACGGAGCAAAGCGTAACCTACGGTGATTCAACCAAGTTCACGGTCCTGCGCTTCGTGCCGGATGACGCAAGACCCCGTGGTTCAACCCCATAATGGCGCGCCATAAACCAGTCCCCGGCGGATATGGCTGAACCGCCGGAGAGCGTGACCGCGGCTGCGCGAGGCTGAACATGACCCCAAAACTACCGCCCGTTATTCTGCTGGTGGACGATGATCCCCTGATTCGGGACCTGGGCCAGGAATTGCTGGAGCACCTGGGATACCGGGTGGAGACCGCCGGGGACGGGTCCGAGGCTCTGGCCAAGTATCGCCGGTTGGGGCGGGCGGACCTGGTGGTCCTGGATTATTGTCTGCCGGGACAGAATGGCCGCGAGGTCCTCAAGGAATTCAGGATCCTGGACAAGCGGGCCCGGGTGCTGGTGGCCTCAGGTTTTTTATCATCCCTGGATATGGCCGGCCTCAAGGCGGAGGGTGCCCTGGGCCTGATTAATAAACCGTACCGGCTGACGGATCTGCAGCACCGGATCAAGGCGGTGCTGGCGGGCCGGTCGGGGTTTTAGCGGTTGCGGCCTGGGGCTGCCGGTCAAACAAGAGAAGCGCCGCCCCCACCCGGGTGAAGCAGGCCGCCTCTCGCCAGTCGGGGCCCAGGAGGCTGGCGGCGAACTGGCGCAGGAACGTCAGGTCCGGGATATGGGAGGCAATCAACCAGAGCCGCTGGGGGGGCGTACGGGTTTTCCCCGCCGGGTCCAAGCCCTGCTCCACGCACGACTGGCCCCAACAGATCCCGTGGTTCGGCCCGTGGTAATAATACTTGAAGGGCGTGACCGCAAAGTAGTAGACGTAAATCAGGTCCTGGGGCTGGAGGTTGGCTTCCAGGTAAGCCACCAGGGGTTGAATCTCTTCCCGGTTGTTGAGGGGGGAGAGGTTTTCTTTGAAGGCGGCCCGGGGGTTAAGGGCCACCAGCAGCAGCCCCGCCAGGGCCAGGGCCAGCCAACGCTGGCGCCGGCGCCAGAGCCAGGCGAAGACGCCCCACGCCCCGGCCGCCACGAGCAGGTAGAGGACCGGGGCGCTGAACAACATCAGGCGGTTGCCGCCGTAGTGCGCCATGAAAGGGTAGCGGTGCAGGCAGGCGGCCCCGAAGGCCAGCAGCAGCGGCCCCCCCAGGTAGAGTAAGACCCTGGCGCGGCCCCGCCGCACCATCGCCACCATGCCGGCCGCCAGCAAAAGCGGCCCCCAGATCACCCCCCACTCGCCCAGAAAATACCAGAAGTAGCGGTTAAGCGCCGATCCCAGCCACCGGAAAAACGCCAGCAGGCCGGAGAAATCCGGGAAGTCCTGGGTCCAATAGGCCACCAGTTCCGGGTCGATCTCCCGGCGGATAAACAGGAGGTAATACCCGGCCGCGGCCAGGAGCCAGATACCGCCCAGGCAGGCCAGACGGGGGCGCTGCGCCCGGGGCAGAGTGACCCACAGGACCGCCCCCGCGGCGGGCAGGGTAAAAATCAGGGGTTGGGAGAAGCCCAGGCCCACCACCCCGGCCAGGGCCAGGGCCAGCCAGCCCCGCCGGCCCTGGCGGGCCCGGAGGCGTTCCGCCAGCCACAGCACCAGGACGGCGAAGAAGGCGTCGCCGCTGTATTGCTTCAATTCCTTGGAGTAATAGACCATGATCGGGGAGAAGGCCACCGCGGCCAGGGCCAGCAGGGCGGCGGGAACTTCCACCAGCACCCGGCTGAGGCGCCAGATGAGCCAGAGGGTCCCGACCCCGAACAGCCATGAGAGGCCCCGGAGCACCGCTTCACCGTGGCCCCAGAGCTGCACCATCGCCCAGACGGTGAGGAGATAGAAGGGCGGGGTGGACTGGCCCGCGGCCAGGGCCTCTTTGGCCGTGGGTTTCATGGCCGCCAGGGCCACCCAGGCCTCATCGGTCCAGAGGTTGCGGCTCCCCAGCTCATAGAGGCGGAAATAGACCGCCACCCCAAAAACCAGCGCCACGGCCAGGCCGGTAAGGCATGGCCGGGATAAACCTTCGGGCCTAGACCCGGGGTGAGGCATGGCGTTCGCCCTTAAGAGGAACGGTGGGGGAGGGGAGCCGGACCCCAACGGCAGCCTGCGTGGCTGAGGGAGAAAAGCCCGGAGCAGGAATGTCCCCCGGTGTTCCCGTTTAGAAAAAATTCCCCATAAATACCTGGCATATGAGAACTTCTTGAAATATTATTATCTTACCATCCAGATCCCCCTATCATCAAGAGGAAAGAGGTCTCGGATTAAGCCTATGACCCGCCAGAAATTTCGTTGGCCGCCGCCGGTATTGCCCGGGGAGGTGGTGGCGGTGGCGGCCCCGGCCAGCCACGTCAGCCGGCCCCCCTGGGAGGCCGGGATGAAGATTCTCCGGGACTGGGGTTTTCGGGTGCGCTGCGGTCCTGAGGTCTTTAAGCCCCGCGCCTATGGGGTGGCCACGGACCGGCTCATGGCCCGGCGCTTTGAGGAGATCTGGCTGGACCCGGAGGTCAAGGCCGTCCTCGGGGTCAGGGGAGGCTATGGCTCCCTGAAGCTGTTGCCCCACCTGGATTTGGCGGCCCTTATGGCCGCGCCCAAAAGACTGGTGGGGTTCAGCGACCTCACCAATCTCCTCTGGGATCTGCACCGGCGCCTCAAGCTGGTGACCTTCCACGGCCCCAACCTGGCCCAACTCCCGGACCTGACTATAGCGGCCCGGGAAAATTTTTATAAGTGGCTCACGGCCCAGGGTCCGCAAGGCATAACCTACCAGAACCTCACCGCGCTCCACCCCGGGGTGGCCGCGGGTCCCCTGGCCGGCGGCAACCTCACCACCCTGTGCCACCTGGTGGGCACGCCCTATGCCCCTCAAATGCGGGGTTACCTGTTGTTTCTGGAGGACCACAACGAAGCGCTGTACCGCCTGGACCGCATGCTCCACCACCTGCTCCTGGCCGGGGTCCTGGAGGGGGTTAAGGGAGTGGTGCTGGGGGGGTTTACCCGCTGCGGGTCCAGAGACGGTCTGGTGGAGGTCCTGGCCTCGGCCCTGGCGCCCCTGAAGGCGCCGGTGCTCATGGGCCTGCCGGCGGGCCACCAGCCGGACAACCACACTCTGCCCCTGGGGGCGTGGGCCCGCCTGGACGCGGGCGCCGCCTCCCTGACCCTGTTGGCCTGAACCTTTCCTTCGGAATGACATTAATTTGCCCAGCCGAGTTTTTGAAGTAACCTTTAGCCGGCGCGGCTTCCCGATCGGTTGAAAAAGGCGGCCTCCTCACATTGACAAGGGGCTTTTGCACCTTATTTTTTATCCAATACAATCGTTTTGAGGAGGAGTTATGGCCCACACCTGTAAAACCTGTGGCGCGGTGGCGGAAGACCCCGGCCATTTGTGCGCGCCCTCGGCGGAAACCTCCACCTGCTCCTACTGCGGCAAAAACGCCCCCCACGTCAAACATTACTGCAAGGACAAGATGGAAGACCTGAAGTATGTTTGCGAGGGGTGCGGGCGGCTGGCGACTTCTGCGGATTTGGTCTGTAAACCCAGCAAAGTGCCGGCGTGATCAGGTAAAACCTTTACCCACAACACCATCTCCATAACACCGGGGTTGAGAATTTCTACGTTCTCAGCCCCTATTTTTTTCAGGTGAGGTAGGAGTGGAGGCCGGTGAGGAGAAAGCTGACGCCGAAGTAAGTGAACAAGACCGACATGAATCCCAGCACCGCCAGCCAGGCGATGCGGCGGCCGTGCCAGCCTTTCAAATGCCGGGCGTGGAGCAGGGCGGCGTAAATAAACCAGGTGATCAACGACCAGGTTTCTTTGGGGTCCCAGCTCCAGTAACGGCCCCAGGCGGTTTCGGCCCACACCGCGCCGGTGGTGATTCCCAGGGTCAGCAGGAGAAATCCCAGGACGGTGGTCCGGTGGATGAGGCTGTCCAGCAAGGGCAGGGGGGGGAGGGAAGGCCGGGGCCGCCGTTCCTGGAAGAGGTAGAGGATGGCGGTCCCGAAGGCCAGGGTAAAGGCGGCGTAGCCCAGGAAGGCCGTTACCACGTGGATGAGCAGCCAGTTGCTCTTCAGGGCCGGCATCAGCGGTCTGATCTGGCTGTCTACCCCAAACGAGGCGTAAGCCAGGAGGAGGGTGGAGAGCAGCGCCACCATGGCCCCCAGGTAGCCCTTGAGGTCGCGCCGAAAGGCCAGGAGGCTTAGGGCCGGCAGGCACCAGGCGAAAAAGATCAGGGACTCGTAAAAATTGGACAGCGGCACCTGAATAATGATGAGTTGCAGTTTGTCGGCAAACGAGGCGATGGGAGAGTGGCCCAGGGCCAACCGGTAGGATTCCGCCCAGCGCCCGATAAGCGCGCCGGTATGAATCCCCAGTCCCAGCCACAGCACGATCCGGCCTAAACCCTTAAGCCGGGCCGACGACCATAACTCCGCCATCAGGAACAGGATGCCCACCAGGAGATAGATCAACATGACATAGCCCAAAATCTGGCTGATCATGACGGAGTTCCTCGCTTCAACTCCATAAGGAGCCGTTCCTGGCGGGCGGCGAAATCCTCCCGGAGGCGGGGGCTGGCCCCCAGCAGGCGCGCCTGCCATTTTCCTTTGGGAGTTTTGGCCAACACCAGGGCCCAGCGCTCCACCGGCCGGAAGAAGGCCAGGTAGAGGCCGGGTAAAAACAGGAGAAAACCGGCATACACCCACCACACCCCGGGATCGTGCTTCACCTGGAAGACGGAATAATACCCGAAGGGGACGGCCTCCACGGTGAACCGGTAGGGGCCGGGTTGCGCGCCCAACTCGGGGTGGTCTTTCAGGGCCCAAAAAACCTGGGGATGACCGGAGCCGGGACTGAAGGCCAGGAGCACCGCCGGCCCGTATCCCTGGAAGTTGCCGTCCACCTTCATCGGTATGACCTGGCCCCGACCTCCGGGCAAGTCCACCGGCTGGCGAAAGGGCGCCTCGATGGACTGGTTGAGGTCCCCCAGTTGCAATTTGAGGCGAACGGGGCCGGTAGGTTGGGCGCCGTAGGAGGACTGGTAGAAGGTCAACCCCCCGAAAGTCACGGGCTCATTGACCCGGCAGGTGGCCCGGGAGACTTCTCGGTTATCTTGCATGAACGTCAGGTCCGAGCGAAATTCCTTGGGGCTGCTCCCCGGTTCATAATAGAAAACCTGGAATTTATCCAGGCGCACCTGGAAATTGAGCGGCTTTTCCGCCCGGGGCCCCACCTGAAAGGCGCCGGCCACCTCCCCCTGGTCGATGACCAACCTGCCGTCCACCCCCCCAAATTTGCCGATGAGGCCTCCGGCCAGGATCAAGAGGAGGGCCACATGAATCAGGTAAGGCCCCACCGGGCGGCAGCGGCCCCGTTCCAGGAGATAGATCTCCTGGTTCGGGAGGGTCTCTTGGCGGCAGCGACCCAACTCCCGGCTCAGGGTGGCGCTTACCAGGGAATGGGGATCGACTCCCGCCGGCCAGGTAATCTGGCCCCGTTCCGGCAGGGTGAGGGCGGCCTCCACCGTGAGCGGCTGCAAGGCGCGCTTTACGGCCTGGGGCAGACCGTGGACTACGCAGGCCAGGATATTCGCCGTCAGCAGGATGATAGGCCCCAGAAACCAGGGGCTGACATAGACGCGGGTAAAACCGCCCCGCCAGAGCAGTTCGCCCCAGACTTCACCGAAACGGCTAACGTACTGGTTCGGGGGCTGGTTCTGGGGCACCACGGTGCCGATGACCGCCACCGCGGCCAGAATCAGGAGGAGAAAGACGGTCAGGCGGATGGAGGTCAACGTCCCCCACAGCCATGACTTGGGTTTAGAATGAATCCGAGTGGCAGACATGCAGTCGTCGGTGATCGCGGTTCCCTGGCCATGCCCTCATGGGTCCAGGCAGCGGCCGCAAAACGTGGAGTAGGGAGGATGACCCGGGAATAACCGGGGTAAGGGCTCAGTCTTCTTCCAGATCTTCTTCTTCGCTCAAATGATCTTCATATTCCTCTTCGGTGAGCAGGTCGTCGAACTCCTGACCGGAAGCCATCTCCACTTTGACCAGCCATCCCTCCGTCAGGGGATCTTCATTGATGATTTCCGGCACCTCAGCGGCCTCGTAATTGACTTCAATGACCTCTCCGGAGATCGGGGCCTTCAATTCCCGCCGTCCGTTCTTGGCTTCGATCTCGGTGAAGGGTTCATCCTTGATGAACTCCTCTCCTTCCTCTGGCAGTCGAAGGCTGTAAATCTCCCCCAATTTTTCCTGGAGATAATCCGTCAGGCCGATGGTGGCCTGGGTCTCATCATCCAGCCGGACCCAGAAATGGTCCTGGCTAAAGCGCATCTCACCGATGGTGCTCACCCCACTCTTTGTAATTGTCTGTTGTCCCCAAGAGATAGACGCTGGGGAAATATAATAACCC
Source organism: Deltaproteobacteria bacterium (assembly GCA_016875015.1). Lineage (GTDB taxonomy): Bacteria > Desulfobacterota > Desulfobaccia > Desulfobaccales > 0-14-0-80-60-11 > 0-14-0-80-60-11. The sequence goes on from VGSJ01000029.1 coordinate 7,362, forward strand.
CAAAAAGGTTTGGCAAGGTTTTTTTTGCACCGTATTCGTATCCTATTGGTTATTGCGGCTAATTTGATTTCCCCCTTTTTCTCTTAGCCCCGCCGGGCTTTTTAGCTTGACAACCCGTGGGGCATTTATTAGTTTACCCTTAATTTCACAATCACCCAGCAGAACCGCCGAAGGGAGGCTTGCTCGATGAAACAGGTTCAAAAAATCCTTTTCCCCATTGATTTTGCTTCGAACTTTGAAACCCTGGTGCCCTGGGTCGAAACCTTTGCGGATAAGTTCGGCGCCACCGTGTATGTTCTGTTTGTGGCTCAGGATCTGTCGCATTTCGCCACCTTTGTACCCCATGGCAACATCAAGGATTTCCAACAACAGGCGATAGACTCGGCCATAAAAAGAATGACGGCCGCGGAGAAGGAATTTTTCAAAAAAATTCCCAAGCTGGAAACCCGCGTAGAACTGGGGTCTCCGGCTGAAAAGATCTTGGCGTTTGTCCAGAAAGAAAAAGTCGATATGATCATCATGGGCGCCCATGGCCGCACCGGGCTGGAGCGGGTGATTTTCGGCAGCGTCGCCAACAAGGTCGTAAAAAGCGCCTCCTGCCCGGTGCTGACCATCCATCCCTAAAACTCATCTCACCCGCAGGTAATGGTGTTTAATACCGTGTTCCCTTTGACATGAAACAAACCATCCAGATAACCTATTGATATCTCTCGTAGGGGCGGGTTTCAAACCCGCCCCTACAAAACGAACACGGTATAACCCCTCCGGCCGGGGCCGGAGGGGCTTTGGCGTTTAGCGCGGTTCCGGGTGGCGTGATCGCCAGGTATGCCCCCACCGGCCCGTGGCCAAGGGATTGCCGTCTATCCCGTTCTCCGCTTAAGGCCCGATAGTTCCACCGGGGCCGGTAAAGTCCAAGAGAATCTTTTCGAACTGCTCCGGCCCGGGCCTCTGGCCGGCCGCGAGATCCGACCCCGCCGGTTCCCTCTTCCTGGAGGTGGGGTCGGATATTTTTGGCGTCAGGGCTTGATTATGTCGAAAACAACAATATTATGAGACTTTAACCCTTTGTAACCGGCGGATAACCACCTATGCCCAAATCATTCAGAAGAATGGCCCGTAAGGTCGGCATGCCTCCCGGTTCCCTGATATATACGGGAGAGAAGGGGCACCTCCCGGCCAAAATCACCATCACTCGTTACAACAGCGAAAATATCGTCGAACGCCAGTTGGACGCTTTTACCGAATGTCAGATGGCTGGCGATCCCGAAGAGGTTACCTGGATCAATGTCAACGGCATCTCCCAGGTGCATAACCTGGAGAAGGTGGGGGAGTGTTTCAAAATCCACCCCCTGGTGCTGGAAGATATCCTGGAGGTGGGACAACGGCCCAAAGTCGAGGACTATGACGATTATCTCTATATCGTCTTAAATTCCATCAGGTCTGCCGCCGAAGGTGAGAAATTCGTGTCGGAGGAGATCAGCCTGGTTTTGGGCCCCCATTACGTCCTCTCTTTTTACGAAGGCGACGGCGATCTCTTTGCTCCCGTCCGGGACCGGCTTCTCAAGGCCAAAGGGCGTATCCGCAAGATGGGGGCCGATTATCTAGCCTATTGCCTCATCGATTTGATCGTGGATCATTACTTCGTGGAACTGGAAAAATTCGGCGACCAGATGGAATCTCTGGAAGACGAAGTGATGACCCACCCTTCGCCCCAAACCTTGGGCGACGTGCACCGGATCAAGAATGACATGATCATGTTGCGCAAATCCCTGTGGCCCTTGCGGGAAGTGATCGCCCGGTTGGAGCGCCGGGAGTCCCCCCTGATCAGCGAAAATCTCGATAACTATTTTAGAGATGTTTACGACCACACCATCATCGCCATTGACACGGTGGAGACTTATCGGGACATCCTGTCGGGGATGCTGGATATTTATCTCTCTTCCATGAGCAACCGGCTCAACGAGATCATGAAGGTGCTGACCATCATTGCCACCATCTTTATGCCGCTGACGTTTATCACCAGTCTTTACGGCATGAACTTTAAGCATATGCCGGAATTGCAATGGCGCTATGGCTATTACGTGGTCATCGGGGTGGTCGTGATGATCGCACTCTCCATGCTCTCGTTCTTTAGAAGAAAACGTTGGATTTAACCCCTTATTTTAAAGGAGGATCTGACCATGGCGGTTAAGGTGGGCAAGCCGGCCCCGGATTTTGAAACCAAGGCCTATATCAACGGCGACATCAAGACGGTGAAGTTGGCGGATTATAAAGGCCAATGGGTGATGCTGTACTTCTACCCCGGGGATTTCACCTTTGTATGACCCACGGAATTGACGGCAGTTGCCGCCAAATACGATGAGATCAAGGCCCTGGGGGCCGAGATTCTGGCCATCAGCATCGACAGCCCCTTTACTCACAAGGTGTGGCAGGAAGGTGAGTTGTCCAAGATGATCCCCGGGGGGCTGCCCTATCCCATGCTGAGCGACACCGGCGGCCGCGTCGGCGAGCTCTACGACGTTTATGATGAGGCCAACGGTGTGAATCTCCGGGGCCGTTTCCTCATCGACCCCGACGGCATCCTCCAGGCCATGGAGGTGCTGGCCCCGGCAGTGGGCCGCAACGTGGCCGAGATGATCCGGCAGCTACGGGCCTGCCGGTTTGTGCGTGATACGGGCGAAGCCACCCCCGCCGGTTGGGAACCTGGCAAAAAATCCTTGCAGCCGGGTGCAGAACTGGTGGGCAAGGTCTGTGACATCTGGTCTCCGGACATGGCCTTCTGAAGCCCGGCCGCTCCCGCGTCTTCGCCTGGAGCCCGCGGGTCAACCTCAGGATCTCGCTTTCAACCCCGCGTAGGCCAGGGGCAGGAGGGCCAGGCTGATGGCGCCGGAGACGATGAGCGGCGCCTGATAGCCGTAAGCCGCGCCCAGGGGGCCGAAGATCAGGGAGCCGGCGAAGACCCCCAGGGTAGTGGTCAGCGAGATGAGGCTGGCATTGCCGCCGATGCGGTCCACGTGAAAGAGCCGGGTGATGGTGGCGTAGGTCTCCATGAGGATGAGGCCGTCGCCGAACCCGTGCACCGCCCGCCAGGCAAAGGACCAGGGCAGGACCGGGTAGGTCATCATAATATGCCCGGCGCCGGAAAAAATCAGGGCCAGGGCCAGAAAGGTGAGGGGCTTCAGGCGCTGCGCCCAGAACCGGCCGTAGAGATAGGCGGTGAGCGCCACCACCCCGAATTCGCCGGCCATGTAAGCGCCCACCCCCAGGGGCGACAGATTCAGGTTGTGCTTCAGGAACAGGGCGAGGCTGGTGGCTTCGGCCCCCCAGTGCAGGGTGAAGAGAAAGAGCCAGGTGGCGAAAAAAAGCACCGGGCGCGCCAAAAAATCCCGGCCGTAGTCAAAGAGGGGGGTGCGCACGCCCCGGGTCAGCGGCAGCCACACCGTGGGCGCAAGCAGGAGCAGCATCCCGACGCTGAACAGTTTCAGGGTGGCGGGAAAATCCAGCCAGTAATAGGAGGCGCCGCCTAAGAGAGCGCCCACCATCATGCCGCCCATGCGCATGGCATTGTAGTGGCCCAGGCGCCGGGGCGCATCCCCATGGTCTTCCTTGAACAGCAGGGTATCCAGGGAGAGCCGGAAGAGCTGGCTGCTCAGGCCGAAGCACCAAAACAACGCCAGGAAGGGCCAGAAACTTCCCACCACCGCCAGCCCCCAGAGGCTGGCCGCAATCGCCGCCAGGCCGATCCGGGTGAGAATCCGGGCCGGGTAACGGTCGCCGATAACCCCCACGGGAAAGGACACCAGGATGGCGTTCAGGCTGAGGACCGCGTAGAGGAGCCCGATCTGGCCCCCGGTGAACTGGAGATTGGCCGTCAAATAGAGGGGGAACAGGAAATAGATGCAGGCGATGACCGCGGAATAGACACTGATGTAAAAGGGCAGCAAAATGGCGGGCCGCACTTACAAGGCGCTGCGGTTGAGCCGGACCTCCATGGCCCGGGCCGGGCAGACCGGGCAACACAGCTCGCAGGCGCTGCATTTGCTGGGGTCAAAGGGCACCTCCATCTCCGGTCGCTTGACATAGAGCGCCCCGGTGGGACAGACCGCGGTGCAGGTGCCGCACTGGTAGCAGCGCTCTTCGTTGCGCCGCACGTCCCGGGCCACCCGCTGGACCTTGACCCCCGCCTCCCGGAGGTATTTGAGGCCCCGCCGGAAATTTTTGGGGTGGCCCCGGAGCTCCATGACCATGATCCCCTCTTGCCGGGGATAGATGGTGGCCTTGAGGAGGTTGAATTCCAGGTCGTAATCCTTGACCAGGCGGTAAATGATGGGTTGATCCACCACGTCCTCGGAAAACCGCAGCACTAACATTTCCGCATGCATATCTCGAACCTCAAAGTAACGTCTTGATGAAAAGCGCCCGGATGGTGCGCCGGGCGCACCCTACATTGAGACCGCCTTCCGCCAATAACCTTGGCAAATTATATCAGAAAAAAGGAACTCCTCAAACCAGGCTGCCGAAACGGCGCTCCCAGGCCGTCCTCAAGGTGGCCAGGGGAGCTTCCAGCAGGGTCCGGCCGTGCCGGACAATCTTGTAAGTTTGATCGCCGCCGACCCTGCCAAGGCAACAGAGAGGCTGCCCTTGAAAGAGCTCTTCCAGGCGGCGGGCGTGGGTCGGGTCCACGCTGACCAGGAAACGCCCGGCGGATTCGGCATAGAGCGCCACATAGGCCGGGGATTCGGGAGCCACCCGGCTCAGGTCCACCTCCAGTCCCAGCCCCGCCGCCAGGCTGGACAGGGCGAGATGCACCCCCAGGCCCCCCCGGTAGAGGCCGTGGGCCGACGCCAGCAGTTCCATGTGCCCGGCCGGCTCGAAGAGGCGGTAGTAAGCCAGGAAGGCGTCGGGGTTAACCTTCGGCACGCTCAGTCCCACATATCCGAGGAACTCGTAAAACTCCGAGCCCCCCAGTTCGGGCCGGGTGTCGCCCACCAGGTAAATGAGGTCGCCGGGCCGCTTCCACGTGAGGCTCAGGGCCCGGCGCAGGTCCGGCAGAACGCTCACCGCAGTGAAAAACAGGGTGGGCAGGCCGCTCACCCGGTGCATCTCCCCGAAAGCCCCGGGCAACAGGCCGTCCACGTACATGCTGTCCTTGCCGGACAGCAAGGGAATTTGGTAAGACCGGCACAGGTCCCTGAGGGCCAGGCAGGCCCGCACCAGCTGCGCCGCCTTAAACTTCCCGTCGGGGTTGTGCCGGGGGTGGTACTCGACGCTGGGCCAGCAGAAGTTGTCCACCCCGCCGATATGGGAAAGGCTCCCGCCCACCGCCAACAAGCGCCGCACCGCTTCGTCGATGGTCACCGCGGTCATGTGGTAGGTGTCGATGGGGGAGTAGGCGGGGTTCAGGGCCAGGCTCAGGGCCAGCCCCCTAAGAGAATCCGGCCTGGGCCGTAACACCGCAGCGTCGGCGGGCGCCGGCGCCGCTTCACCCACCAGGGGTTTGATCACGCTGGCCCCCTGGACCTCGTGATCGTACTGGCGGATGATCCACTCCCGGGAGCAGATGTTGGGGCGGTCCAGCATGGCCAGGAGCACCCCCAGGTGATCCTGGACCTCGCCCAGCACCGGCTCGGTCAGGCGATTTTCCGGCGGCAGCCAACAGGCTTCGAACTCCCAGGGGGGAAACTCCTCCTCCAGGAACGACAGGTCCATAAACGCGGCGGTGCGGCCCTGGTACTTCACGTCCAGAACGCCGGTATCGGTAAAGCGGCCCATAACGGTGGCCTCCACCGCGTGCTTTAGGGCCAGGCGCTTAAACGCGGCCTCATGTTCCGGTTTAATGGCCACCACCATGCGCTCCTGGGATTCTGACACCCAGATTTCCCAGGGGTCCAGACCCTGGTATTTCAGGGGCACCGCCGAAAGCTCGATCTCCCCGCCGCCGGCCATCCCGGCTGATTCCCCCACCGCCGAAGACAGCCCACCGCCGCCGCAGTCGGTGATGAAGGTGATGAGGCCCTGGTCCCGCGCCTCCAGGATGAAATCGTGCATGTTCTTCTGGGTGTAGGGGGCGCCGATCTGGACATGGCCGGCCGGGGTGCCCGGTGACGAGACTTCCGAGGAGGCGGTCACCCCGTGAATCCCGTCGGCGCCCACCCGGCCGCCGCAGGTGACGATCAGGTCGCCGGGCCGGGCCGCCTTCTCGGCCCCGGGCTTCCCCTTGATCTCCCGGGGCAGAAGTCCCACCGCGCCCACAAACACCAGGCACTTGCCCAGGTAGGACGGATCAAAATAGAGGGCGCCGTTAACCGTAGGCACCCCGCTCTTGTTGCCGCCGTCCTTGACGCCTTCGATGACGCCGTCCAGCAGCCGCCGGGGGTGCAGCCGGGGTTTCAAGGGCCCGGCATAGTCCCGGGGGCCGACGCAAAAGCCGTACATGCCCCCGATGAGGCGGGCCCCTTTGCCGGTGCCCAGGGGGTCGCGGTAGACCCCGACGATGCCGGTGAGGGAACCGCCATAAGCCTCCAGGTTGGAGGGGGAATTGTGGGTTTCGCCCTTGATCACATAGGAAAACTCGTCGTCGAACCGCCCCACCCCGGCGTTGTCCCACAGCACCGACACCACCCAATCCTTATGCCGGGCAATCTCCCGGGTGGGCGTCTCGATGCACGCCTTGAAGGGGTTATCCAGGGTGAAGGTCTCGCCAGTCGCCGCGTCCCGGTAGAGGAACCGCCCCCTAAAGGTGTTGTGGTTGCAGTGGTCGCTGCGGGCCTGGGCCAGGTACTCCAGCTCCACGTCGGTGGGCGCCGACAGCCCCACCGCGGCCCGCCGGGCCTTGACTTCCGGGCGCTGAAAATAATTGAGGATGACCGGCAGGTCGGCATCCCGCAGCGCCAAGTGCCGCCGGCGGCTCAGTTCCTTGAGGACCTCCGGCGAGGCGAGTTCAAAGGCCTGCACCGCCGGGGTGTGGGCCAGTTCCACCCGGGGCAGGATAATCCCCACCCCGGCGCCTGCGTCCCAGGTCTGGCGGGAGAATATCCGGAATTCCTGGATCATGTCGTTGGCCAGGAGTTCTTGGGCGAGCTTGGCGATGTGGGTCTCGGTGAGGTCCTCTCCGGTCAAAAGGAAGAGCTTGGAGGTATAAACCGCGGCCCCATCGGGCAGCGGCCGCCCCAGATAGGCCTGGATGGCTTCCCGGGCCACGTCCCCGGCCGTATCCCGCACCCCGGGCTTAAAGCCCACCCAGATGGCCCAGTGGAAATCCCGGGCCAGGGGTTGAAAGCTGGATATCTGGGTGGTGGGGTGGGTGAAGATGTCGGTGCGGATCGCCTCCAAGGCGGCCTCCGGCAGGTCCACATCCAGCATGAGGACCCGCAGCACCCGGACGGCCGTGAGGTCGAGGCCGAAATATTCCCGGGCCTGGCGGCGCACCGCCTCTCCTTCCGCGTCCGCGAGGTCAGGACGCCAACCGATTTCCAGCCGTACTGCCATAGCTCTCCCCAGAAGTTCTGCGAATTAATGGAGAAAATATACCACCAGGCGAGCCGGATAGAAAGGGTAAGATGTCATGGCCCGAATTTATGCGGATCACCAACGGACCGGGACCGGATGAGAACTGACCTGTTTTGAAAAGTTCTTTAAATTGGTGGCACATCGCGGCCTATGGCCGCAACCAAACTGAAAAAATGACCTAATTACTTTGTAAAATCATCAGGATACAGGCTAAATCTTGTTGAAAAAACCAGAAACTCAAGTTCAGTAGCACAGGCTTTCCAGCCTGTGCCGAGGAAGCAGGTTAGTCAGCACAGCCTGGAAAGGGTGTGCCACCAGCCAATACCACCTTTTCATACCTTACGGGTAGGCCGAAGGCCCACGAGCCACTGCCTTGAAAAATTTTAGTAGTCTTGATGTGAACTCGGTTACCACGCGCCCGTCAAATTCCGGAACGGATGCGGTCAATGAGCCGGGTGGTGGAATAGCCCGGCACAAAGGGCAGGGCCACAACCCGGCCGCCCCGGGCCAGGACCACTTCCCGGCCTACGATCTCGTCAAGTGGGTAGTCGCCGCCCTTCACCAGGATGTCGGGGGCCAGGCGGGTGATGAGGTTAAGAGGCGTGTCTTCGGCAAACAGCACCACCCGGTCCACGCAGGCCAGAGCGGCCAGGACCCGGGTGCGGTCGGCTTCCGGGGTGAGGGGGCGATGGGGGCCTTTCCCCAGGCGCTTAACCGAGGCGTCGGTGTTCACCCCCACAATGAGGGCGTCCCCCAGGGAGCGGGCCTCCTCCAGATAGCGCACGTGGCCCGGATGCAGGAGGTCGAAGCAGCCGTTGGTGAAGGCCACCAACTGCGTCTGCCCCTGGAGGTCCCGGACCCACCGGGCCGCGGCCTCCCAATCCACCACTTTATGGCTGGTGCTGTAGGTGGTCATGAACCCTGGTTTTCCTTTTTTGCCTCCGGGTCCTTCCCGGCATCTTATTTCACTCGCTCCCAAGTTGCACTTGGGAACGGTGCGATAAAGCGTCTAAGCTTAATCGTAGTCTTCATAGAACGAAATGACGCAGGGGGAGTTCGGGTCGGATTTGGCGCCAACGCCCACCGGGTCGCCCGTGTCGAAGCAGTCGGCGGTGCACTCCTCGTTATCCTCATCCCAGAAATTGCAGCGCTCCCGGACGCAGTGGTCCAGGCCGGGGATGGGGCAGATGGGGGTGGTGTGGTCTCGCATCATATCTTAAGGACAATGGCGGGCAGTGCCCGCCCTACATGACTGGTGCTGTAGGTGGTCATGAAGACTTGCTTTCCTTTTACCGTGAAAAACCAAATCCCCCTAAATCCCCCTTTGCCAAAGGGGGACTTTAAACCCCCCCTTTGAAGAAGGGGGGTAGGGGGGATTTTCATCCTCGGGGGTGAAACAGTTGTGGTTCATGAACGTTTAGCCTCCGGGGCCTTCCCCGGCCTCTAATCACCCCATCAACTCCTTGATCCGTTCCCGGTGGGTTTTGAGTTTATGGAGTTTTTCGGTTTGGGCCTGGAGTTTGGCCTGTTCTTTCTGGACGACTTCCGCCGGGGCCTTGGCCAGGAAGTCTTCGTTGCTCATTTTGCGTTGGGCCTGGTTCACTTCTTTGCCCAGTTTCTCCAGTTCCCGGTCCAGGCGCCTGGCCTCTTCCTTAAAGTCGATGATGCCCGTGAGGGGCATGAAGATTTCCACCTGGTCCACCACGGCCTTGGCCGCGGCCGCAGGCGGGCCGCTGGCCGCGTTGCAGTGGAGTTCCTGGATCCGGCCCAGGATTTTGATGGACTGCTGGTGGCGGTTAAGCGCCTCAACGGCCCCGGCCTCAGGGCTGGCCAGGAACACCTCTACCAGGGCGCCCGGCGGCACGTTCATCTCGCCCCGGATATTGCGGATGGCGGTGATGATGCCCATGACGAGGTTCATCTCCGCTTCGGCCGCGGGGTTGCTGTATTTGGGGTCCGGTTGGGGGTAGGGCGCGACCATGATGCTGCCCTGGGCGCCGGGCAGCTTCTGCCAAATCTCCTCGGTGATAAAGGGCGTAAAGGGGTGCAGGAGGCGCAGGATGGCGCTGAGCACCCGGAGCAGGACCGACTGGCAGTGGCGCCGGGCGGCCACGTCCTCTTTATTATAGAGTTGGGGCTTGATGAGTTCCAGATACCAGTCGCAGAACTCGTGCCAGATAAACTGGTAAAGCACGTTGGCCGCCTGATCGAAGTCGTAGGAGTCCAGAGACTTTCGGATCTCCCGGATGACCTGCTGGAGGCGGCTCATGATCCAGGCCTCCACCGTGGTCAGTTTTTCGTAAGGGTCGAGGTCAGCCTCAGCGACCGGGGGCTCGGGGACGAAGCCCTCCAGGTTCATAAAGGTGAAGCGGCAGGCGTTCCAAATCTTGTTGGCGAAGTTGCGGTAGCCGGCGATGCGCTCTTCAGACAGCCGGACGTCCCGGCCCATGGCGGCAAAGGCGGCCAGGGAGAAGCGGAAGGCGTCGGTGCCGTATTTATCCATGAGGTCCAGGGGATCGATGACGTTGCCCTTGGACTTGCTCATTTTCTGGCCTTCCGGGTCCCGCACCAGGGCGTGAATGTACACTTCCCGGAAGGGGACTTGGCCCATGAAGTGAATCCCCATCATCATCATCCGGGCCACCCAGAAGAAGAGGATGTCAAAGGCGGTGACCAGGACGGAAGTGGGATAGAAAAGCTTGAGTTCCGGGGTCTCTGTCGGCCAGCCCTGGGTGGAGAAGGGCCACAGGGCCGAAGAGAACCAGGTGTCCAGGACGTCGGTTTCCTGAACCAGGTCCACGCCTTCGCATAGGGGGCAGGCGGCCGGATCTTCCCGGCTGACGATGACCCGGCCGCAGGCGGTGCAGGTCCAGGCCGGGATGCGGTGGCCCCACCAGATCTGCCGGGAGATGCACCAGTCCCTGATGTTGGACATCCAGTCGTAGTAGCTCTTGTCCCAGTTGGGGGGGATCAGCCGGGTGCGGCCGTCTTCCACGGCCGCCGCGGCCGCCGCGGCCAGGGTCTTGACGGCCACGAACCACTGCTGGGAAATCAGGGGCTCCACCACGGTCTTGCAACGGTAGCAGCGCCCCACCGGCACGGTGTAAGGCTCCACCTTAACCAGGAGGCCGTCGTTTTTAAGATCCTTGAGGATTTGGGCCCGGCAGGCGAACCGATCCATCCCCTGGTATTTGCCGGCCTCGGCGGTCATGAGGCCGGCTTCGTCGATGACCTTGACCGCGGGGAGGTTATGACGCCGGGCCACCTCGAAGTCGTTGAAATCGTGGGCCGGGGTGATCTTCAGGGCGCCGGTGCCGAACTCGAGGGAGACGTAAGGATCGGTGATGACCGGGATGGGGCGCCCCAATACCGGCAGACGCAGGGTGGCGCCGTGGTATTTCCGGTAGCGTTGGTCGGCGGGGTTCACGGCCACCGCGGTGTCCCCCAGGAGGGTTTCGGGGCGGGTGGTGGCCACGGTGACCGCGCCGTCGCCGTCGGCCAGGGGGTATTTGATGTGGTAGAGGTGACCGTCGGTGGGTTCGTGCTCCACCTCCAGGTCGGCCAGGGCCGTCTGGCACCGGGGGCACCAGTTGATGATGTAGTCCCCCTTGTAGATCAGGCCTTCTTCATAGAGACGCACGAAGACCTCCCGCACCGCCCGGGAGAGGCCCTCGTCCAGGGTAAAGCGCTCCCGGCTCCAGTCGCAGGAGCAGCCCAGGCGCTTCAACTGGGTGATGATGTGCCCCCCGGAGGCGGCCTTCCACTGCCACACCCGCTCAATAAAGGCCTCCCGGCCCAGGGTGTGGCGGTCGGCGCCCTCGGCGGCCAACTGGCGCTCCACCACGTTCTGAGTGGCGATGCCGGCGTGGTCGGTGCCCGGCATCCACAGGGCGTCGAAGCCGTCCATGCGCTTAAACCGGATCAGGATGTCCTGTAACGTGTTGTTGAGGGCGTGGCCCATGTGCAGGGACCCGGTGACGTTGGGGGGCGGAATGACGATGCAATACGCGGGCTTGGCCCCATTCGCCCGGGCGTGGAACAGCCCGAGCTCCTCCCAAGAGCGGTACCATTTTGCCTCGATCCGCTGGGGATCATAAACTTTTTCCAGAATTTCGGTCATATGAGTCTCTAGACGTGAAGGTGCGGCCAAAGTTGAGCTTCGAAGTCTCATGCCGCTCCTGCCGCAGTTGCTTTCCTAGACCTCTAAGTTTTGGGGCGGGACTATTCTGAACTTTCCCAGAACCGCCCCGCCCAGTTTATCGGGTTGGAAGAGCACTTACCTTAAGGCCTCGCGGTGGTGAGAGCCTCCATCCTCTGGCAATTATGTATGGAAAATTGTCGCAGGCTAACATGGGGGAGTTGAATTGTCAAGGCCTTCGATAACACAGTAACTGACAGGTTATCTGGGCGTAGCCCATATTTTTTTGTAAACTATATTTATATCGAATTTGGTCGATCTCGGCGCTCACCAGAGCCGCCGGAGAATATCTTGTCTGTTTCCCCGGTGACTGCTATGCTGATTTATTAATGGAACCGACGTTAACCATAAAAGAAAAGATCAGGCATGGACTGCATCTGGAACGGGCCCTGCGCCTGGTGTGGCAGAGCGCCCCGGGATGGACCGCGGCCAATTTTGGGCTGATCTTGATCCAGGGCTTGCTGCCCCTGGTTTCTCTTTACCTGATGAAGTTGATAGTCGATGCGGTCACCACCGGCCTGCTATCAACCGGGAAACCCGAGGCCGTCCAAAGCGTTATCCTGCTCATCGTTATCGCCGCGGCCGTAGCTTTATTCGCCGCGGGTTGCCGCTCCCTGGCGGAGCTGGTCAAAGAAGCCCAGACCCAGGTAGTCACCGACCATGTCGCGGATGTTATCCATGGCAAGTCGGTGTCGGTGGATCTGGAATACTATGAGGACCCCAAGTACTACGACACCCTGCACCGGGCCCAGCAAGAGGCTACCTATCGGCCGGGCAGCATCATGAACAGCCTGATGCAGCTTGGCCAGAACGGCATTTTGCTGGTTGCCCTGGCTGGTTTGCTGATTTCGTTCCACTGGTGGATAGCGGCCATTCTCTTTGTCGTCACGGTCCCCGGGGTTTGGATGCGCTTGAAATACGCCAACCGGATGTACGATTGGCAGCGCCAACACACCCAGGCCCAAAGGAAGGCTGACTATTTCCACCGGATGCTGACGGATGGCGGTTATGCCAAGGAAGTCAGGCTGTTCGGCCTGGGGGCGCTCTTCATGGGTTGGTTCCGAGATTTGCGGAAAAAACTCCGGGTGGAAAGGCTCAAGATTTTCGCCAGGCGTTCCTTAGCGGATCTGATCACCCAAGCCAGCGCCACAGCGGCAATTTTTGGGACCCTGGCGTTTGTGGCTTACCAGACGGTCCAGGGGGCGATCACCCTTGGGGACATGGTCATGTACTACGGGGCGGTGCAGCGAGCCCAGGGTTCTCTTCAGGAGATTTGGATCAGCCTGACCAACCTCTACGAGGATAACCTGTTTCTCGCCAATTTTAATGAGTTCCTCGAACTCAAACCCAAACTGGTGAAGCCTCTCACCCCAGCATCCTTGCCGCGCCCCATAAAAAACGGCATTTTCTTTAATCACGTCAATTTCCGGTATCCCACGGGTGAGAGAACGGTGCTGGAGGATGTCAGCCTGCAGATTTTACCCGGCCAGGTGGTGGCGCTGGTGGGTGAGAATGGCTCGGGAAAGACGACCCTCATCAAGCTCCTTTGCCGGCTCTATGACCCCGTGAGCGGCAACGTCACCATTGACGGCATTGATTTGCGCCAATTTGACCCAAAGGCCTTAAGACGGGAAGTCAGCGTCATACTGCAGGACTATGCCCGGTATAGTCTGACGGCCCGGGAAAACATCTGGCTGGGGGACATTGAGTTAAGCTCCCGGAACGACAAGATTTACGCCGCGGCCCGGAAGACCGGGGCCGAAGATTTTATCCAGAGGTTGCCCCGAGGCTATGAAACGGTTCTGGGACACGAGTTTGAGGACCAGGGAGAGCTCAGCCTGGGCGAATGGCAAAAAGTGGCCCTGGCCCGGGCCTTCCTGCGCACCGCCCAATTAATTATTCTCGATGAACCGACAAGTTGGATGGACGCCCGGGCCGAATACGAGGTGTTTAATTCCTTGCGGCAATTGTTTCAAGGAGGCATGGTCTTGCTGATCAGCCATCGCTTTTCCACCGTCCGGCGGGCTGATTACATCTATGTCCTTGAAGACGGCAGAATAGTCGAAGGCGGCACGCATCGCGAATTAATACAAAACCGCGGCAAGTATGCGCAGCTCTTTGAAATCCAAGCAGCTTCTTACCGATGACCGGTGCGCTTAACGGCAATTATTTTTCCCGTCGCCCCACCGGCCGTATGACCCGAAAATGCCAGCCGCTGGCCGGCGCGTTATTGTTCCCAGAGAATCTTGCCGCAATCCTTCAGATCATAGCCTCCCAGGGCGGCTGCGGCCTCCTGGAATTCCCGGGAGCGGATGACTGCCAGCAAGGTCTGAAAACGGCGGTCGGCAAAGGTGGTCTCCGGCACCACCAGGTCATAGCGCTCGGGCAAGAGCGGGACAAAATCCAGCCCCAGGGCCCGGGATGCCGCCATTATCCCCAGACCCGCGTCGGCGGTGCCGGAGGCAACATTCACCGCCACGGCCATGTGGGTGTATTCCTCCCGGGCGTAGCCCTGAACCTGCCCGGCATCCAGCCCGGCTTCCTGAAGGAGATAATCCAAGAGGAGCCGGGTGCCGGCCCCGCTCTGGCGGTTGATGAACCGCATCTCGGGACGGGTCAGATCCCGGATGGTCCTGATCTCCTTGGGGTTGCCCGGGGCCACCATCAGTCCCTGCTCCCGCCAGGCCAGGTTGATGAGCTTCAGGGGCGCCCCCGCCAGGTAGCGCTGGATAAAGGGCACGTTGTAGGTGTTGGTGCCGGGGTCCAGCATATGGCTGCCCCCCAGGTGGGCCCGGCCCTGGCGCAGGGCCATCAGCCCCCCCAGGCTCCCCACGTGCCCGGAGGACAGGCGCAGGCGGTGGTCCCGGCGGCGCAGCATCGTGGCCAGGAGGTCAAGGGTGTTGTCATGGCTGCCCAGCACCACCAGGGTGCCGTCAATGTCTGCCGACGCCACCAGCAGTTCCGCGGTCACCGGCCGGTCCTCCTCCAGGCCCTCACTCAAGGCCGGCACCACGAGCAGCCCGTCGGCCCGCACCAGGGAGGTGATGGTCCCGGCGCCCCGGGGCAGCGGGGTGGCGATGACCTTGTCCCCTACCCGGCCCAGGGTGACCCGGATGAATTCCGTCAGGCCGGGCTTGGACGGCAGGTTTTGGGCCGGGTGCACCGTGAGGGTGGGCCGGGGGGCGAGGCGTTGCCCCGCCAGGCCGGCGATGAGGGGGGCGGCGAACTGCTCGAAGGACAACACCGCGGACACGGGATAGCCCGGGTTGCCGATGACCGGCTTGCCCGCCACCACCCCCAACACCGTGGGTTTGCCCGGCATCATGGCGACCCCGTGCACCAGCACTTCGCCCAGGGAGTCGATGGCCTGGTAGGTGTAATCCTCGGTGCCCGCCGAGGACCCGGCGTTGATCAGCACCAGGTCAGCCGCGGCGATGGCTTCCTTTAAAGCCGCGGCCAGGGCCCCGGGGTCGTCGGAGACGATGGGCGCAACTGCCGCCACTCCCCCGGCTTCAGTCACCAGGCCCGAGAGGATGGTTGAGTTGAACTCCGGCAGCCGACCGGCGGGCAAGTCCCGGTCCAGGTCCGTCAACGGTACCAGCTCGCTGCCGGTGGGGATGATGGCGACCTGCGGCCGGCGGCGCACCGTGACCCGGGTGACCCCCGCGGCCAGCAGGGCTCCTTGGGCCCACGGGGTAATCTCCATACCCTCGGGAAGGACCATTTCTCCCGTGACAAGATCTTCGCCCACCCGGCGGACGTGCTGCCATGGGAAGGTGGGAGCCTCCACCGTGATGGGGTCGGCTTCCGGGTCCGGGACCTGCTCCACCATGATCACCGCATCGGTCCCCGGGGGCATGACGTGTCCGGTGTTGATGGGAAAAGCCTCCCGGCCTATGGCCAACTGCCTGGGGTGGTCAGGGGTGGCCCCGAAGGTCGCGGCCGCGGCCACTGCAAAACCGTCCATGGCCGCCTGGTGGGCCCCGGGCGAGGACCTGTGGGCCATGACCGGCGCCGCGGTCACCCGAGCCAGGGCCGCGGTGACCGGGATCTCCTCGGCTGTCGCCATGGCGTCCAGATCAAACCGGGACAACCAGAGCTCCCGGGCCTCCGCCAATGACTTCATGCTGAGATAAATGCGGCGTTTCACGGCATTGTCCTTTGAAAAGTGACGGATAGGGCCAGGGGGTGTGAGGGGCGGTGCGCGCACCGCCCCTCACACCCCCTCAAACTCCCTCTCCCCCGCCGCCGCCCGGGGTGCGGATGGAGAGGCGGCTGCCGCGGGGTAGAGTTAGAATTATTTGCCTCTGAGTTTTGTATGAAAACAACCTGGTGGGGCGGGCCTCCGTGCCCGCCGCCTCAAGGCGGCCAGGGACGGCCGCCTCACCAACACGCACAAGCAAGATCCATTTGAAGACCGCCATCGGTTTTTCACCGAAACCGAAAACCGAAAACGGGTTTTACCCAGGAAGCATTGTATCCCCAAACAGGAGATTAATAAAGGCCTGCTTGTAAGGGGTGAGCGCCTTGTCCCGGCGCCTGACCAGGGCCAGGTGGTCCGGCTTGAAGTAGTGGCCCAGGGGAATGAAGGCCACCTGGCGCGACCTCTCCGGCGGCAGGCCCCGGGCCAGGGTGGCGAAAGCCAGGCCCAGGCCGGTTTCCACGTAGCGGGCGCTCAGCTCCACGTTGGACGATTCCAGGATGATGCGAAAGGCCAGGTCCAGTTTCCGGAACTGCTCTTCCAGCAGGCGCCGGTGGCCTGATTCGTGGCCCCGGGGCGGCACGATCAGGGGATATTTGGCGATCTGCCGCCAGGTGACCCGCCGCATTCGGGTCAGGGGATGGCCCAAAGGGGCCAGCAGGACCGTGTCCACCGGCTGCCAGCGCCAGGCCGCCAGGTCCCGGGGGACCAGGGACTCCAGGGCCAGGCCGAAATCAATGTCGCCGGCTTTCACCAGGGCGACGACGGCGGCCTGGTCGCGGTCCAGGAGGGTCAACTCCACCTGGGGATACTGGCGGAGGTAGGCCAGGAGGGTCTCGGGCAACAGGTGATAGAGGGTGGTGAAGGGCGCCGCCAGGCTCAAGGGCCCCTGGGGGCGCCCCTGAAGATGGCGCAACTCGTCCTGGAGCGCATCCCATTGGGCCAAAAGGCCCTGGGCAAAGTCCAGGAGCTTTTCTCCCGCGACCGTGAGCTTGAGGCGGCGTTTGCCCAGGCGCTCCAGGAGCCGGCTACCCAGTTCGTCCTCCAGGGCCTTGACCTGCTGGCTCAGGGCCGACTGGGTCCGGAAGGTGGCCGCGGCCGCCTTGGTGAAGCTCCCGAGTTTCGCCACCTGGTAAAAGCCCAGAAGCTGCTGCCATTCCATAAATAATTCTAATTATTTATATTAATTTAATTAATTTTACTTATTATTATCTTTAGCAGAAAATAAGAACTAAGTACAGGATTTCATAAATACGCTAACGTCATATATCGCCCCCTCACCCCACCCCTCTCCCCCCGAAGCGGGGGGAGAGGGGGTAGATTAGGTCGCCGGGTTTTTGATGATGGCAGAGCATCAAATCGGTCCCAGCTTTTCCCCTCTCCCCCAATGGGGGAGAGGGTCAGGGTGAGGGGGAAGTGATCTTCACGGAGTAAGAAATACGTTACGGTATTTATGAACCACCGTACTTTAAAAAAATATTCTTCGGGAGGCATGCCATGAAAGATTCCTTACAGCCCGGCCTCAAGTTTGACTTTCAGTTCCAGGTGCCGGACACCAAGACGGTGCCCCACCTCTACCCCGAGTCCCCGGAGTTCCAGCTCATGCCCCGGGTGTTGGCCACCGGGTTCATGGTGGGGCTCTTTGAATGGGCCTGCATTCAGGCCATCAACCCCTATCTCGACTGGCCCCGGGAGCAGACCGTGGGCATCCACGTGGACCTGGACCACACGGCCGCCACCCCGCCGGGCCTGGTGGTCACGGTCCGGGGGACCCTTACCCAGGTTGAGGGGCGCAAGCTCACCTTTGCCCTGGAGGCCGACGACGGGGTGGACCGGATTTCCCAGGGCCACCACGTGCGCTTCGTGATCGACGCCGCGAAATTCAACGCCAAGGTTGAGGCCAAGGCCCAGCGAGCCGGTGCGGCCCAAGAGTAAGCGGGGCCGGGATGGGGGGAGAAGATTCGCCCCGGAAGGCCGGCAGTCCGATGGCCTGACGGCAGATATTTTGAGATGAGGGAGGCGGAAAGATTTCTTGAACTGCGCCAACGTCATGAGCGGCACAACTCGCCGCAGTTCCGGTTTTTCATGGGAGAAAGATAGCTGAAAAAGGCGCTTATTGTTGCTATAATAAAGCATGCCTGATGACTTCAAATGCGGCTACGTCGCCCTCATGGGCTTTCCCAACGTGGGCAAGTCCACCCTCCTGAACCGGCTGGTGGGGGGGAAGCTCTCCATCACCTCGCCCAAGCCCCAGACCACCCGGCACCGCCTCCTGGGCATCGTCAACCTGCCGGAGGCCCAACTCCTGTTCATAGATACCCCGGGGGTGCTTGACCCCAAGGGGGCGCTCAATGCCTCCCTGGTCGCCGCGGCCCTCGCGGCCCTTTCTGAAGCCGACGTGGTGGTGTGGCTGGTGGAGCCCCGCGCCCCGGCACTGGACGACCAGGTCCTCCTGCCCCGACTGCGGCGGCTGCACCGGCCCCTGATCGTGGCGATCAACAAGATCGACACCGTGGCCAAGCCCCGGCTCCTGCCCCTCATCAGCGCTTACCACGAGATGTTCCCCGCGGTGCCCATTATCCCCCTGAGCGCTCTCCTGGGGGACGGGGTGGCGGAAATGGTGGCCGAGATCCTCAAGCTCCTGCCGGCGTCGCCGCCCCTCTACCCCCCGGACCAGGATACCGATTCCACCGAGCGCTTCCTGGTGGCCGAACTCATCCGGGAACGGGTGCTGCACCACACCAGCGAAGAGATTCCCCACGCCGTGGCGGTGCAGGTGGAGGAGTTCGACGAAGGCCGCCGTCCCTATCTGGTCAAGATCAGGGCGGTGATCTTTGTGGAGCGGGACTCCCAGAAAGGCATCCTCATCGGCAAGCAGGGGCGCATGCTCAAGGCCATCGGCGCCGAGGCCCGGGGCGAAATCGAGGCCCTTCTGGGAGCCAAAGTTTTCCTGGATCTCTGGGTCAAGGTGTGGAAAAACTGGCGCAAGGACCCCAGGGCCCTCCGCGCCTTGGGATATCGGGGCTAAGCCTTGGGGCCGCCGGCGCAGGCCCCGACCGCGCCAACACCGGTGGCCGCCGCCTGACCCTGCTTGATACCGATTAGCGCTCAATGGACAATTTTGGTAGGGGGGGACCCATGTGTCTCCCCCCTGAGGGCGCACACATGGGTGCGCCCCTACGTTCTGCCGGTAATTTTTTGGCCGCAACTCGGCATGAGATCCAGGCGTTGGTTCGGGGAGCGCCGGCGTCTCCCCTGGGCGCCTTTGATCTCACGCGGCGGCCGGCCTCCATGGTATCCTCCCCCCCAGCCTCCAGGGTCCCATGAATCATAAATAGTTATCGGCCTCTGGTTGACAATTCCCCTGAAGATGCGCACAATAAAAACAAGTGAGGCCCAACCCCCATGAGGCGTCGGATATTCCAGATTTGCCCGGCGGTTTTCGTCCTCGTCCTCCTTTCGCCCCGGTATGGCCTGGCCCAATGGGTCACCTGGCACCAATTCGGCACCCAAGGCTCCTACGTCCACCAGATCGCCCACTTGCTGTTTTTTCTGTCCATGCTCTTCTTTATCCATGAAATTATCCACGCCAATCTGCAAAAATTTCGCGGCTTTCGGCTTCTGGTGTGGGCCTGGGCGCTATTCGCCTTATGGAACCTCGACGCTTTTGTGGGCCACTGGGCCGCCTGGACCCTGGACAATCCGGTCATCCTGGGCCAGGGCTGGGGCCGGCGGCTCGTCATGTATAATTTCCACACCTGGCTGGTCTATATTACCAAGCTCGACCACTCCATCCTTTTAGTGCCGGCCTTCCTGATGTTTTATCTGGGCCTGAGGGCTCTGGTCCGCAAGCCGGGAGGCGAATAGATGGTCAGTCTGCCCCTGGCTCCCCTCTGGATTCTGGAATACCTGAGCTCGCTGATCGTCCTCATTTTGACCATTCTTTCCCTGCGCCTGAGCCGGCGACTGGTGGATCAGGACCCGGAAAATGCCCTGTGGCTGTTCCTCAACTGGCTGGCCATCGCGTTTGTGATTCTTTCCGTCACCCACATGATTTCCCATACCCTGCATGATCTCATCACTTACTGGGATCTTCCCAACCTGGCGCTGGCGCAGCGGATTTTCGGCGGCTTCGATACCGTCGTTTACGTGACCATTGCGGCCATCACCCTGTTTTTTCACCGGATTCAGCGGCTGTACCGCCGGATGGAGGCGGATCATCACCATTTGGAAGCGACCAGCCACGAGATTCTGGCCCTCAACCGGGAAATGGAAGCCCTGGTGATGGAGCGCACCATGTCGGAGATGGCCATGGGTATGGCCCACGGCATTCGCAATCCCCTGCACGTCATCGGCGGCTTCAGCCACCGCCTCTTGCGGAAGACGCACGAAGACGACCCCAGCCGGGCCTGGGCCACGGCCATCGCCGAGGAGGCCCGGCGCATCGAGCAGATGGTGGAGCGCTTCGAGACTTTGGCCCAGAAGAAGACCGCGTTCTTCGCCCAGGAGGACCTGAACGCCATTGTCCGGAGCACCCTGGATCTCCTGCTCCCGGAGTTGAAAGCCAAGAGCATCACCCTGGTGGCGGAACTCTGCCCCGAACCGCTGCTGGGTCGCTTCAACAAACACCTGCTGAAGGTGGCCCTGGCCCATCTGGTGCGCAACGCGGTGGAGGCCACCCCCCGGGGGGGGGCCGTGCAGGTGCGCACCGCCATGGAACCACAATTCGCGGTGCTGATCCTCCGGGATACGGGCCGGGGGATGCCCGAGGAAGTGGTGGAAAAGGTCTTTGTGCCGTTTTATACCACCAAGATCGGCGGCACCGGCTTAGGGATGGTGTTCGTGCGCCAGATCGTGGACGAACACCGGGGAATCATCACCCTGGAGAGCAAGATGGGCCGGGGCACCACCGTGACCATCCGGCTGCCGCACCGCTTCACGGATAGCCCGGAAGTGGTGGACGAGTTTCCGCCTGCCGCCCCGCCCAAGGCCCCTGCCGCCCCGTTGACCCAGGAACCGGGGTCGGGCGGGGATTAACGCCCTCGCGGCTTGCCGGTCTCGGCCCGGGCCACCAGCCAGAAGATCACGCCGCAGACCAAATGCCCGCCAGATAAAGCCCTTCGGTAACCACTGCCGGCGTCACCGTCCTTACGACGTCATCTTCTTAAACCGCTCGGTGCGAATTTTCTCGCCCTTGGATGCCTGGCTCTGGCCTACCGAGGCCTTGACCTTGGCCAGGCGCTCGCTGGTGGGCGGGTGGGTCTTGAAGATGCCGCTGGAGGCGCCCGCGCCCTTGGCCTCCATCGCGGCGAGGAGGACCACCATGGCGGCGGGGTCGTAGCCCGCCTTGGTCAGTTCCGTCAGCGCCGCCGCGTCCGCGGTTTCTTCCGCCTGGCGGCTGTAGCCGTTGACCACGATGGTTTTGAAGACATCGTCGATGGAGCCTTCGAACAGGCTCACCAGGTTGCCGGCCACCCCGCCGTATTGCCGGGCCGCTTCCGCGCCCATGGCGGTGAAGACCTGGGTCCAGCGGGCCTGGCTGATGGAGTTGATGCCGTCCTTGTTGGCCACGTGGCCCACCTCATGGGCCAGCACCGCCGCGAGCTGGTCTTCGCTTTTACAGGTCTGGATCAGCCCCCGGGTAATGAAGATGATGCCCCCGGGGCAGGCAAACGCGTTGATTTCCTGGGTGTCCAGCACCGCAAAGTGGTAGCCCCGGAAAGGATTGGGGCGGGAGGATTTCCGGGCCACCGTCTCCCCCACTTCGTTGACGTATTGGGTCAGCTTGGGGTTCTGGTCAAGTTTATACTTGCTGAGAATCCGGGCGGCCACCGCCCGGCCCACGTAGTATTCCTCGGAATCGGTGATGGGCCGGGCGGCCTCCGTGGCCTTGGACGCGCCCTTGACGGCGATGGCGGCCGCGGGTATCAGGGCGGCCGTGCCGCCGCAGCCCCCCACTGCGAAGGGCGCCAGGATCAATAAAGCCAACCAGGCATCGCGTCTCATGGTTTCAGGTCTCCTTCCTTGATAAAGGCTTGGAGGGCGGCGGGATCCACCTTAAAACTCTCAATTTTGTCCACCTGGGCGAAATCCATCTCCGGGTGCTTGGCGCGGTAGCCGGACTCCACCTCCGGAGTGAAGCCCTTACCGGCCAGCGCCACTTCGTCGCTGCTGGTCTGCTTCACCGGGGCGCCGGTTAACAGCCCGCCCAGACTGAATTTGGAGGCGGCGGCCGGTGCCGGAAAGGCCTGGCGGTTGAGCCAGCCGGTCTTCCCCTGATACTCCACCTTGTACCAGTCGCCGGCCTGACGCTCCACGTTCACCTCGGCCCCCACGGGTACCGAACCGACGGGCGGGCTGGCGAAGTCCGGGTCCGGATAGAGGGACTGGTTGGGCTGGGACACCTTCAAGACCTCGCCCCAACAGATTGCCGGCCCCAGGAGCATGAACGCCAGCCCCAGGGCCAGGAAATACCTGGCAAATTTCGAGTAACCGACTAGCCGTCGCACATGAGCCTCCTCTCTTTAAGGCATTCCCAAAATTTCGTTAATTACCGATGACCTAATCGGCGCTTTTTTCGACTTGCTTGATTATTTTCCCATAGAAAGCCCGCTAACGCAACCGCCGGCGGGCCAGGATCAGGGTCAGGCCGGCGATGATGACGCAGGCCCAGGCGAAGACGTCGCCGATTTTGGTGTAGAGGCTGCCGCCGGGGAGCCAGGCCAGTTCGATGGCGTGGGCCTCGGGGACGTTGATCTCCGAAGTCCAGACGAGGCGGCCGACGCCGTCGATGAAGGCGGAAATCCCGGTGTTGGCGGCCCGGGCCAGGCAGACGCGGTGCTCCACCGCCCGGAGCACCGCCATGGACAAGTGCTGGTAGGCCGCCGCGGTCTTGCCGAACCAGGCGTCGTTGGTGATGTTGACTAACAGGCGCGCCCCGTTGGCCACCTGGGCCCGGGACAAATAGGGAAAGATGGACTCGTAGCACACCAGGACCCCGATGGCCCCTTCGGGCAGGGACAAGGTGGCCCCCACCGGCCCTTCGGCAAAATCGCCCACCATGGGCACCATCTTGCCGATGAATGGAAAAAAGCGCCGCAGCGGCACGTACTCGCCGTAGGGCACCAGGTGAGCCTTATCATAGGAGCCGATGGTCTCAGCCTGGGGGTTCAGGAGATACGCCCGGTTATAATAGTACTCGCCCTGGGGGGTCAGCTCATACGCGGGGCTGCCGAACAACAGGTAGCCGCCGCTGTCTCTGGCGATCTTCTGGACCTCAACCGCCAGGTCCGGGGTCCGCACGTATAAGAAAGGCGCCGCGGTTTCAGGCCAGACGATAAGCCGGGCCCCCTTAACCCGCCGGGACAGTTCCGCATAGCGGTTGAGCGTGGCCTGGACCATGCTCTTCTGCCATTTCTCCCCCTGCTTGAGGTTGCCCTGGACCACCGCCACCTTGATCTTGGGGCTGGCGGCCATAAGCGCGTCCACTTCCCCCAGGCGGTAAGAGCCGTAGCCGACCCAGAGGGCCAGGATCAGACAGACGGCCGCGGCCTGGCTGACCCGCAGTCTCTTGTCCCGGGGCGGAAAGCAGAGGAGATAGAGGCTGGCGTTCACCAGGACCACCAGGAACGAGAGCCCGTACACCCCGGTGATATCCGCGAGCTGGAGCAACCGGGGATAGAGGTAAAGGCCGTTGCCCAACAGTTCCCAGGGGAAGCCACTGATGATGTAGGTTTGCCCCATCTCCAGGGCCACCCAGAGTACGGGCGCCCACCAGAGCGGACTGAGGCCCCGGGTGGCGCCCCAGGCCACCCCCAGCCCCCACACCGCGGTGTAGAGGCATAAATACCCGGCCAGCAGCAGGAGAATGCCCATGGCGGCGATCAGGGGCAGCTTCCCGAAGACGTGGGTGACGTAAACGATCCAGTAGAGCAGAGCCACATAGTGGGCCAGACCGGAAACCAACCCCAGCCAGAAGGCCGCTTTCAGGGATTGGCCCCGGAGGGCCCAGAGCATGGGGACCAGGGCGAAGAGCAACAGGTAGGTCTGGTCCCACTTGGGGAAGGCCGCGGCCAACAGCAGGCCGGAGAGGATGGCGGCCAGAAAATGAGAGAGGCGCACGCGCTGGTTCATACTGCTGGGATTATAGCCGGATTACGGGGGAAGGGAAAGAAAATAGGTGTCAGGGGGCAGTAGGCGCATTGAGGGTTTGGCGCGTGAATGCCTGGATATGCTGCGCGAGGCGCAGGTTATACCGTGTTCCCTTTGAAATGAAACAAACCATCCAGATAACCTATTGATATCTCTCGTAGGGGCGGGTTTCAAACCCGCCCCTACAAAACGAACACGGTATAACATAACCTGTGGATCA
>VGSJ01000030.1 GCA_016875015.1 Deltaproteobacteria bacterium
CATTTTTTGCGCTCCCTCAAAATTCAGTCGCCCTTGATGAAAGGGCGTGGGTAGCATATCAATATCGGGCCGCCCGTTAAGAATAAGGGATCTAAAACCTTCTTCCAAGGAGCAGACCCTTTGATTGAAAAAATTTTGCAAGAACTGAGCCAAACAGATTAAATACTTTGAAAGCAATATGAGCATTTTTAGTCTTGTTTTTAGATTATATATCATCACGTTTAAAAATGGCAAAATTAATCCCAGCTTTTCCCTTCGCCGGCATTACCCCCCTGTTTATCTGGCGGCGCTTTCCGGGGGAGGCAAGGTTCCCATACCCTGGCCGCCGCCGTGGAAGGCGAGGGAGTGTGGTTACCGCGCCTTTCTCCGGCGGGCTCCATGATGAGGTCAGGGGCCAGGGCCGGGTCCGCCGGTATACGGGATTTAATGTCGGCAGGACCGGCGCGGCGCTAAAAATGGCAGCCCCCGCGCCTGAGAAGAGCAGCGTGGATGGGGGGAAAAGGTCGGCTTGAATTTGCGGCTGGTTATCCGGGTCTAACTTATTGAACAAAAGGGGAATTGCCGTTCATGTACTTAAACCTGGTTGAGGCGGGGCGAAGTGTCGTATCTCGAGCCTCTTGCAAATGTCGCCGCCCGTTTAGCCTGCGCCGGCACAGGCTAAAAAGCCTGTGCCGCCTGGGATTTTTTTGAGTAATGCCAATCTGCGCTCAAAAAGGTAATTTCCCTTCGTAGGGCGCGTGTTACGCACCAAGAATGGCGCGTGAGACGCGCCCTACCGATTTTAGTCAAGAGAAAAACTACCACATCCGCCTAATTTTTGAATTTATTGTTTCAAAGTCCTGGTAAGTTTCTCACCGAACCATGCTAATATCATTTCATTAAACGCATGTTACTCTAAACTTCCGTGGGGACCGCTTGAAAAACTTGCCCATGAAGGACTTGCACGCAACATGGGAATCCTCCCGCGCTTGGCGGGATATGGCGCTAATAATCAGTAAAGTGGCGCCCTTGTTAGGGGAAGGGGGAGCACCAGCGGCGCCCCGCGCCCTCGCTAGTTTGGATTTCGGTTCTTTAGATAGGCTTCGCGGCCACCGTCTCCAGCCCTTAATCTTTCGGGAGGTGGCAAGGCGAGGTTTGGAAAAGGAGCTGCCGCCGGCGGTTTTTGCGGAGATCAGAAAGGCTTATCTCCTGGCCTTTCAAAAGGCGGCCGGGCAAGAGGCGGAGATCCCCCCAGTGCTAAAGGCCTTGGGCAGGGCCGGCATAGAGGCAATTATCTTGAAAGGGGCCGATGTGCGGCGCCGCCTCTACTCTGACCCGGCGGTAAGACCCATGGCAGATCTGGACCTGCTGATTCCCAGGGCGAGGCTCCGGGAAGCCGGAGAAATTTTGGTTCAGATGGGATATCTGCCGCTACCGGAGCCACGGCCCGGATTTGTTGAACGGTTCGAAAACGAGATTACTTTCCGTCCGATGCCAGGCAAATGCCTTAGGGTTGACCTGCATTTTGGAGAGCTCCGGGCCTTGGGTCCGGTTTACCGGCTACCGCATTCACGTTTGGCGGCATGGGCTCAAACCCTGGACTTGGCCGGTCTGGAGGCGAAGGTCCTGGCTCCGGAGCATGTCCTGATCCACCTCTCCTTGCACACCTTTCAGGATTTTACCATTTTCGGACCCTTTGCCATCCCGCTCATTGATCTATCTCTGGCCCTAGCGCGGCTACCCGTGGATTGGGATTTCTTCCTGGCGGAATCGGCCCGGTTCCGTTGCCAGGGGCCGGTTTATCTCATGTTGCGAGCGCTGACGTCGCTGCCGGGGGTGGCAGTTCCAGCCGAGGTTTTGGATTGTTTAGGCCAGTACCGCCCTTCCTGGCCGGAAAGGCTGGTCCTGCAGCGCCTGGCCTATCTGAGCATACATTTATCCGTGCTGTACCGGCACCGACGCTTCAGTGACTGGGCTTTTTTCTTCTGGTCCAAGCTATTTCCTCAACAAAGCTATACCAGAGAACATTGTGGGAGCTTTAAAGCCCGCCTCCGAACATTTCTCAAGAAATTATCCTCCCTTAAATTCGTTTCCCCCGGCAAGGAGATAGGCTCCTCCTGAACATTTTGGAGGCAAGAACCGACCGGGGTTGGCGACCGCTTCTCGCCTGGCCTGGCCTGAATTCAGACAAATGTGCATACGTGCCGCCTCCTTGCCTCAATGCGCGGGGCGCCCCACGATCGCTCATGCTGCCGACGCCCTCGGCGGAATCGATTGATCCGGCTCGCGGTTGGCCCTGTTTCCGGCTACAGGCCAACCTGTGCCATAAAAACTATTAACTAACTTCTACCTCAAGGTGGTCAATTTTCGGTCACCCGGCTCAATCGGCAAAACCGAAGGAGCCTTTCTACCGTTGAGGACGGTTAGCCTTGGGGAGATTACGGGATTCGTGGCGCCTTGCCTGGGTTCGCGCCCAAATCCTGAGTCCCCTGAATTTGCGGTTTGTTCCCTAAATAGACACACCAGACCCAAGATTAACACTCCGGTGAACCCGCCCAAGATAAACCCAAAACCAAAGATAATCATGCTCCAGCTCATAGCGACATCCTGCCTTGCAGCCTCTGATAAAATCCTCTGGGCCTTAAAACCACTTTCGGCAGTTTGTCTCAAATACATAAATATTCAAATCTCTTCAAGCGCTCTCTATAGGCGCCCTTAAGGGGGTTGGGGGAGAAGGATTGTAATACCGTGTTCGTTTTGTAGGGGCGGGTTTGAAACCCGCCCCTACAAGAGATATCAATAGGTTGTCTGGATGGTTTGTTTCATTTCAAAGGGAACACGGTATAAGAGGCCGCTTACGAAAAAGCCCCTGGCCCCTTTTCCCAAATCACTGCTCGCCTCGGGCCACGGCCACCGCCAACCGGCGGCGGGCCCAGCGGATGCGGATGCTATCCACCAGCCCGGACACGAACCCCTGGGGCAGGAAGATGAGGATCAGCACCAGGATCACCCCGTGGATGATGTCCGTGTAGGTTTCCCAAAATCCCAGGAAATGGGGCAGGATAGTGATGAACGCCGCCCCGAACAGGGTGCCCCAGACGGAGCCCAGCCCGCCCACCACCACCATGATCACAAAATCCAGGGACTTGAAGATGCTGAAGGCGTCGGGGTTGACGTAGCCGAAGTAGTGGGCGTAGAGGCTGCCGGCCACCGAGGCCATGACCGCGGAGAGGACGAAGACGCTGATTTTTTGGCGGCGCACGTCCACCCCCAGGGCGGCGGCAGCCACCTCGTCCGCGGCCAGGGCGGCCAACCCCCGCCCTACCCCGCTCCGGACCAGGTTGAGGCACAGGGTCAGGGCCACCAGGGCAAAGGTCCAGACCAGGTAGTGGAACTTGAGGTCGCTGTCGAAGGTCAGGCCCCCGATGGACAGGGGCGGCACCCCGGAGAGGCCGCTGGGCCCGCCGGTGACCGTGTCCCACTGGACGAAAATGCTGTCCACCACGTAGTTGAACCCCAGGGTGGCCATGGCCAGGTAGTGGCCCGTAAGCCTCAGGGTGGGGACGCCCAGGACCAGGGCTACCAGCGCCATGGCGAGGGCGGTGAGCGCCATGGCCGGCCAGGCGGGAAAGCCATAGGTGGCGGTGAGGATGGCCGAACCGTAGGCGCCCAGGCCGAAAAAAGCGGCATGGCCCAGGGATATCTGGCCGGCGAAGCCGATGAAAAGGTTGAGCCCCAAAACCACGATGACGTAGAGGCCGATGAGGTTGAGGATGCCCAGTCTATAAGGGTTGCGCATGACCAGGGGGGTGAGCGCCAGGAGCAGGGCCAGACCCCACACCATAAGCCCCGTGTGGTGGCGGATGACAAAAAATTTGGCTTTCTCCCACCCACTCATGGCCAAGGTTTACCGACCTTATGGTTTGGAACGCAAAAAGCGGGCAATGCTGCGGTCGTAAGTCCGCTCCACCTCGGGGGTGAAGTAGCACGCCGGCAATTGGCCCATGGCCCGGTGGTAGTGCAGACATTCGCAGCACAGCCCCTTGCGTTCGCACGGTTCATAGGTGCAGTTGCATTGCGCCAAATTCAGTTGTTGGTTGGGACATTCTTTCATCGAATTCTCCTGTCTGCTACTTGGTTGGGGAAATCAGCCCAACTAATTACGATCCAAGTTATTGAACCGGAATGCATAAAGTCCCCCTTTTCTAAAGGGGGATTTAGGGGGATTATCAAGAGGTTATTTAATCCCCCTGCCCCCCTTTAGAAAATGGGGGTGATTCTTTCCCAACTTAGGCTTCCTCGGTTGATTCAAAATGACGCCGAAAATCGGTTTTGAAAATAACTTAAAGTGGTTACCGTCAAGCCGCGGCGGCCAGACCCGCCTGGAAGGCCTTGAGGCTGGCCTCCCGGAAGCGCTCCGGGGTCTTGGCCGCGATCATTTCAGCCAGGAGGTCCGGCCCGGCGAACAGCCCACCTTTGCCGGCGGCGAACCCCAGCAGGATGAGGTTGGCCGCCACGGGGGGCAGGCCGTGGGCCGCCGCCAGGGACCGGGCGTCCACGCTCAGGTAATCCCCGGAGAGGGCGGTATTGATGAACACGGCCGCGTCTTCTCGTAGATAGAAGCGGTGCACCGCCAGGTTCTTGAGGTGCAGGAACAGCCCCCGGTCAGCCTCCCCCGCGGGGATCAGGGGCCCCCGGAAGGGCCCCACCTTGATCATGGAGATGACCGTGCCGCCCCGCTGGGCCATGCCGTGGGTTTCCGAGGTGATGACCGGCAGCCCCGCCGCGGCGGCGGCCTCCGCCAAAAGCCGGGTCAGGGTGAGGGCCCCCTGCCCTCCCAGGCCGCTGACAATGATCTGCTGTTTCATGGACGCCCCTCTTTGGCGGCGGTGATGGCCCCTTCGGGGCAGACGTGGACGCACACCCCGCAGCCGACGCAGCGGCCCCCGTCGATGACCACCCGGCCGTCGGTTTCGTCCAGGGACAGGGCGGGGCACTCGAAGTCGTCCAGGCAGTGGCGGCAGCCGGTGCAAGCCTCGGTGACGGCCATGGAGTAAACCGGCTGGCCCTGCCGGGCTTCCCGGTCCAGCAAACACGGATGTTTGGCAATGACCACTGCCACCCCGCCCGCCGGGCTCCGGCAATAGGCGTCCGCGGACCGCAGCAGGTCCATGAAGGCCGGCAGGTCGTAGGGGTCGGCCTCTTTGATGAACCCGGCGCCGCTGGCCCGCACCAGGTCCGGGATGAACACCGGGTGGCCCGCCTCCCCGGTGGCGGTGCAGCCCGCCTGGGGGGTGGGTTGGTGGCCGGTCATGGCCGTGGTGGCGTTGTCCAGGATCACCAGGATGAAGCGGGCCTGATGAAACACCGCGTTGAACAGGGCCGGGACCCCGGCGTGGAAAAAGGTGGAGTCCCCGATGGTGGCCACGATGGTGGGAAACTCCCCTCCCCCGGCGGCGTAAGCCCGGTAGAACCCCGCGGCCTGGCTGATGCCGGCGCCCATGCAGTGGCAGGTGTCCACCGCCCCCAGGTTCAGGCCCAGGGTATAACAGCCGATGTCGCTGGGGAAGATGCCCCCCGGGAAGGCCGTCTTAATGGCGTAGAACGCCGCCCGGTGACCGCAGCCGGCGCAGAGGGTGGGGCGGTCGCCGCCGCCCGCCGGGACCGGGACGACTCGGGCCGGCAACTTTAGAAAGGACTCCAGCACCGGGCGGATGACGTCGGGGGTCAGTTCCCCTTCCCGGGGGACCAGCCCGGAGGTGCGGCCCTGGACCCGGGCGTCGGCCAGCTGCAGTTCGATGACCGGGTAAGTTTCTTCGATGACCAGCACCTGCTGATACCGAATTTTGACCTGGTGGATGAAATCCCGGTTCAAGGGATACGGCATGGTCACCTGGAAAAAATCGACCCGGCCCAGAAGCCCCAACTCCTCCAGCCAGTCCCCGGTGTGGGCGAAGGCCACGCCGGAGGCGATGACGCAGGCGCCGGGGTAGGAGCCGTCCCCGGCGGTGAGTTGGGGGGCGAACTCCGGCGCCCCGGCGATTTTGTCGATCTTGTCGTTAAGTTCCCGGTGCAACGAAAGGACAAACACGGGAGTGGCGCACCAGCGCCGGGGGTCCTTGTCGAACCGGGCCGGCCGGTTGAGCCGCAGGAGCGGCCCGCAGGGGACGTTCTGCCGGGCGTGGCACACCCGGGTGGTGGGCCGCACCATGACCGGAAGGCCATAGCGCTCCGAGAGTTCCAGGGCCTGGGCCACCATGTCCTTGGCCTCCCGTGGGCTGGACGGGTCCAGCACCGGCACTTTGGCGAACATGGCGAAAAAGCGGCTGTCCTGCTCGGTCTGGGAGCTGTGGGGGCCGGGGTCGTCCGCGGCGATCACCACCAGGCCGCCTTTGACCCCCAGGTAGGCGGCGCGCATAAACGGGTCCGAGGCCACGTTGAGCCCCACCTGCTTCATGGACACCGCGGAGCGGCGGCCGCACATGGAGTTGGCCAGGGCCACTTCAAAGGCCACCTTCTCGTTAACCGACCATTCGGCGTAGAGGTCGGCCCCGGTCTCTTTGGCGAAGGTGACCACCGCGGCCAAAATCTCTGAGGCCGGGGTGCCGGGATAGGAGGCGGCCATGGTAACGCCGGCCTCCACGATCCCCCGGCCCAGGGCCTCGTTGCCCATGAGGATGCGTTGTTGGGTTTTGGTCAAGTTTTTCACTTACCTCAAATCAAAATTTTAACAAGTATGGTGTTCATGCGGCACATATAGATTTTCCTCAGAAATTCCCCCCTTTCCTAAAGGGGGGTCAGGGGGGATTAGGGAGACGCTCATGAATACTCTCCAATACCCCCTCCGTATTTTCAAAGACTTCCCTGGCGGAAAATCTTAGGACCGTGAGGCCCAAGTCCGCCAGGTGACAGTCCCTCTCGGCATCTTTGGCCATCCCCGGTTCCGAATGATGTTGACCCCCATCTATTTCAATCACTAATTTGGCGGCGGGACAATAAAAGTCCACGATATAGCTGCAAATAATCCTCTGGCGGTAAAATCGGCAGTTTTTGACCTGTCTCTTCCTGAGCCTCAGCCAGAGAAAGGTTTCGGCTTCCGTGAGGTTACTGCGAAGCTCCCTGGCAAATTTCTTGAGGTTCTTATTGTAAGGGAGCACCTAATAATCCCCCCTTAATCCCCCCTTTAAAAAAGGGGGGAAACAGCCACGATCCCCCGGCCCAGGGCCTCGTTGCCCATGAGGATGCGTTGTTGGGTTTTGGTCAAGTTTTTCACTTACCTCAAATCAAAATTTTAACAAGTATGGTGTTCATGCGGCACATATAGATTTTCCTCAGAAATTCCCCCCTTTCCTAAAGGGGGGTCAGGGGGGATTAGGGAGCCGCTCAAAAATTCTCTCCAGCACCCCCTCAGGTACGTAGGATGGGCAGCGCCCACCACATCTTGGTTAGTGATGTTCTCCCCTACCCCTCCCCGCCCGGGAGCCACCGGGGGTGGATGAACCAGGCCGGCAAGAGGACGATGAAGGCGATGACGCCTTTATAAGCGCTGCTGCTCACCAATTCCAGGTACCGTCGGGGTTCCAGCGGCTGGGCAAGGGCGGCAGCATTTTCAGACGCGTCATGAGGTTACCGCTCAGCGAGCGGGTATCCTGTTTAAACCCCTTGGCATCCTCGCATTTTTTATCCGGGGCATAGTTCAATTTTCGGGCCTCGGCCGCGGTGGCCGGACGATATTCTCGCTTTTCCTGGCTAACGCAAGCAGGCGAAAAATACGTCCGGGTTTGGTCATCCAGCAGCACCACCGCATTATCGGGCAGGTCTCGGGTCGGCACGATAAAAAAGCCGGCCAACAGCGTGAAGATTAACATAATGAAAAAGAATCGTATGGTGGGTAACATCTGTCTGGCCTGCAACGTTCAAGGTTCAAGGTTAATGTAGACACCGCGCACCAGCGGCGGGCGAAACGCCCGCCCTACGTTTCATGATTTACGGGTGTACCGAAGGCCCATGAGCGATTGCCTTGAAAAGGTCTTGGCGGCACCGGCATCTTACCGGTGCGGTGCACAGGCTGGAAGCCTGCGCCGCCAAAGACGGCGGGCAGTGCCCGCCCTACATATCTGGTGCGCAGGGCGCACCCTACAACCGGCGCGCATGGAGCACCGGAAATAATGCCTACCCGGGCCCGCCCAGGAGACCCCTCGGCCGGATGAACAGGACCAGCAAGAGGACGATGAAGGCGATGACGTCCTTGTAAGCGCTGCTGAAGTAACCCGCGGTGAGGCTCTCCAGCAGGCCCAGGGTGAGGCCCCCGAGGATGGCCCCGGGGAAGGAGCCGAAGCCGCCCAGGATGGCGGCGGCAAAACCCTTGAGCCCCAGGAGCACCCCCACGTCGTAGCTCAACGTGGTGATGGGGGTCACCAGGCAGCCGGCCAGGCCTCCCAGGGCGCCAGCCAGGGCGAAGCTCACGGCCTTAACCCGCCAAACCTTGAGGCCCACCACCGCCGCGGCCTCGGGGTTGGCGGCCACTCCCCGCATGGCCAGGCCCATGGTCGTCTTCCGGAAAAACAGCACCAGGCCGACGATGGCCACCGCGGTGAGGGCCAGGATCCACAGGGTCTGGGGCAGGATGGCGGCCCCGGCCAGATGCACCGGCGCCTCCCCGGACAGGGACGGCACCGCCATGCGGGTCTTGCCCCAGATGATTTTCATGGCCCCCCGGAGGATGATGGACAGCCCGATGGTCAGAAAGATCAGGACCAGGTGGCTTTGGGACCGGGACGGGCGGACGCCCGCCGCCTCCACCAGGATGGCCACCAGGGTCACCCCCGCCACCGCCATGAGCAGGGCCGGGACCATGGGGAGGCCGGCGGTGGCCAAGGCGCTGTAAAGGATCATGCCCCCCAAGGAGACGAAATCCACCTGGGTAAAATTGACGATCCCCATGGTGTTGTGCACTACCCCGAAGCCCAGGGCCACCAGGGCGTAGATGGCCCCCCCGGTCAAACCGGCAAAGATGAACTGGATCAGGTCTTGCAGGCTGCCCATGTCTCTTTCCTGGGGTAACGGCGCGGCTCTAATACCAAGTTGCGCTCAAAAGGCTATTTTCTGTAGCCGCAGGCTTTAGCCTGCGCCTGCACAGGCTGGAAAGCCTGTGCTACCTTTTGACTGCAATCTGGTATAAGATGCGGCCCTGGACCGTTCCTCAAGATTATAACGTTATATGAAGGGCGGGTTATCTGGCAAGGAAAAAGGAGGTAAGGGCAGGTTCAGGCGGGCGGCGCGGCGGCGCGCCACCGGCGCCGGGCCATGGATGGTGCGGCCCAGGGCGCACCCTTTCTCGGGCGGGGCAAACTAGCCCGCAAGCGGGGTTGGGAGGAAGGGCCGGGCCTTTAGCCCCTGGGGGTGGACTGCTTTTGGTGACGCAGAGATTTCAGGCAGTACCAGGCGCCGACTAAAGTGCCGGCGAGCATCAGGATGCCCCCCACGGGTAGGGAACCTGACAGGCCCAGCCCATAAATAAGCCACCCGGCCAGGATAACGCCCACGGCCCCGACATAGATATTCCGATAGCGCTGGCCGGGGTGCTGGCGCCTTTGGGCCTCGTCCCACATGGCCCACATGTATTTGAGGTCCTTGGCGGAATATGGGATAAGGTCTTCCTCGTTTTGGGGGGAACTCGGGGCGCACCGGGCCCGTTCCCCTCCGAGGCGAGGTTCTGACGGTTCTGGAGTAATTAACGTCAACGCGGTAACCGTTTCTTTCAGTCTGGTCTGACTCATGACTTCACCATGCTTTGGCGGGATGGTTTATCCATCCGGTTGCCCGTGCCCCAGGCCGTTCTCTTCGCCTGCCCGGATTCACGGGGCTGAAGATGATTGCCGGGAGAGCGGCGGCGGTTTGCACACCGGACACGGAACATACTGGCGGACTTGCGCTTCCGCGGCGGATTTGAATTTTATCAATCTCCAGGGGGTGATGGCCCTGACCCACTTGCAGGTGGGATAATGGTACTTGTTGGAGGTTTTGGATCCCACCAACTCGACTTCCGCCTCGGCGTCCCGGTTGGGGGAAACGGCTCCTGTCTGGCCGGCCGGGGGGCTGGCCACGGCGCCATCTTCAGCGCCCAAAACGGTTCCTTGGCGGTTGAGCCGATGGCTGGAATCGCTGAAGGCGTTCGGCTCCGTTTTGCCCTGCAGAGTGCGCTTATCCCGCAAGGTAAATTGGGGCTCGCCGTCGGCCCCAAGGTGCAACTCGGCCCGGACCCGCTGGTCTTGGTCATAAAACGCCAGGCCGGGAGTCCCGTCGGACCCCAGGCCCAGAGAAGCGCGGCGCAGGCCCTGCGGGTCCCACAGGTCCAGACTGACTTTGCCGTCGGTTGCGCCCAGCGAGGCCCGGATGCGGCCGTTGGGGTCGCGCACCACCAGGGCTTCGCCTGCCAGGCCGGAAGGGTGGGGTCGGAAGATCACATAGGCCTGGGTGGCCAGAATCACCCCTAATACCCCCAGGATCAGGGCCCAATAAAATTTCTGCCGCCGATGCTGACGCGCCAATTTCTCCAGGCGAGCCGATACCCCGAAATTGGCATCCCCTTCAGGGTGCAAGTCAGGATCGGGGGTGGGAGCCGGCGGGACGGAGCCCGATTCGCCCCGCGACTCGCCACCAGCCGCGGCCGGTATGACGGGCTCAGGGGCGCCGGGATCCGGGGCGTCGGCGGGAGTGGCGGCCGGCCCTGCGAAGGC
The DNA here is from genome assembly GCA_016875015.1 of Deltaproteobacteria bacterium. Taxonomy (GTDB): domain Bacteria; phylum Desulfobacterota; class Desulfobaccia; order Desulfobaccales; family 0-14-0-80-60-11; genus 0-14-0-80-60-11. Next base: position 10,719 of record VGSJ01000030.1, read on the forward strand.
CCCGGGGAAGGGGGCGCCAACCGCAACCTTGAAGCTGCTCTCGCCTCGCTGGTCTTTGAGTTCGAGAAAGGCTTCGCCGTCCTGGTTCACCCCCAACCGGACCCAGGCGCGGCCCGCGCGGTCGCTCAAGAGCAGGTCGGCGGAACCATCTTGGTTAGCGCTTATTTTGCCTCGAAATTGGCCCGAAGCATCCCGGAGCAGGATCTTTTCCACCTCGATGACCCGGTCCTGGGACTTACCCTGGCTGGTGAGGAGCTCGGCCAACTCCTGCCACTCCTGCTTTAGCCTTGCCAGCACCGTCTCCAGGTCTTTAATCTCGGTCTTATCGGGCATTTCAACGCTCCGCGGGCGGGCGGGCCGCCTGAGACCTCACCCGCAGGCAGAAAAAGTGGTTGGCATCCGGTCTCATGGGAAGCTGCATCGGCATGAATCGTCCACTGCTTTAAAACAACGCCTTAATGCCATTCCCGGATTTTGTCAAATGGTTACTTGGTTTTTTCTCTTAACTGAAGGAGAACCCTTTCTCCACAAATAATTTTAAACAGATATTTACTACTTCCGGGTCATAAAGAATGCCCGTGTTTTGATGAATTTCTTCCAGGGCCTTGTCAATTCCCTGGGCCGGACCATAAGACCTGGCAGAAATCATGGCTTCCACCACGTCCGCGACCCCTAAGATTCTGGCCTCCAGGACTATGTCCCTATCCGTCAGCCCGGCGGGGTAGCCCGAACCATCCAGTCGCTCATGGTGCTGCAGGATGGCCTGCAGCACCGGCCAGGGGAAGTCGATATTTTTCAAGAGATCAAAGCCCACCTGGCAATGGGATTTAATAAACTCGCATTCCAGGTTGCTCAGCGCCCCCGGCTTGCTCAGGATTTCGATGGGTATGGCGATCTTGCCGATGTCGTGGAGCAAACCGGCGACCCTGATGCCTTCTAAGCAGTTCAGGGAAAACTCCATCTCCCGGGCAATGGCGACCGCCAGTTGCGCCACCCGCCTCTGGTGACCCGCGGTTTGGGGGTCTTTGATCTCCACCGCCTGGGCCACGGCATCAACTATGCCGTGAAAACTGCTCTTTAGCCGACTGAGCAGCGATTTCAGGCGCTCTGCTTCCGCCTTGTCTTCTCTAACGTCCCTGAGCAGCCACAGCACCCTCACCAGTTGATCCCGGTGGTCGGTTTGGGCGCTGACATTGACGGACGCCGAAAAAGGTGAGCCTTCCGCCGGTTGCAGGCGGAATTCCCAGTTCCGTTTGTCCCCGCCCTCCCGGACCTGGATCAGGATAGACTGAAAGGCCGGGCGGTCCGCTTCCGCCACAAAGTGCGTCAAGGGCTTGCCTTGCAGCGATCCCTGGTCCACCTGCAGCATGGCGGCGGCAGCCTGGTTGCTCTCGGCAATGATAGTCTGGGCGTCGGTTACCAGGTAGGCGTCAGGGGCTAAGTCGAAGAGGTCCCGATAACCCCTGCTTGCCTCAACCATGGCCGATTCAGCCGCCGCCCGGTCTTTCTCGCTTTGGAGATCAGCTTCTCGCACCGCGGCCTGGAGGTCTCCCAGGGAGGCCGAGATGTCTTGCAAAACTCTATTGAGGGAAGGTCTCGACTTTGTTGGCAGACCGGTTTCTGAAGCCGCCTTAATTTCAGCCATCATGTCAGGGGACCCGGAGCCGGTCGTCGATGCGGAAGCCTCAAGAGGCCGGCGGCAGCCTTCCTCTTCAAAGTCAGATGCATGAGTTACCCGCGGGTCCTTAGAAATGGCTGATTCCTCCTGGTTCGCAGGTTCATGGTCCCGGGCGGTTGACGAATCGAGTTCATTCCTCTCACAAATTAACACTGTCATCTCTCCCTAAGATTTTACTCAAATCTTCCCTGATCTGGCGACGGGAAAAGGGGATCCGAACCGCCGCCCCGGGTTGGGGCGCATTTGCCGGATGTCTCTGGAGGAAACCCGGCGACCCCGGTTTATCCGCCGGTTGACCTGATCTGCCAGCCGAAGTTTCTCTTGCCAGAGAAAGGGCATTATCCGGAACCAATTCCCAAGGGGCTTTTCCCGGGGAAGTTGCCGCGCCTGGCTGATCTTGGGCCTCCGCCACCAATTTCTGTAGTGAGCCCCAGATGTCCGGGTACTGGCGGGCATTACTCCGGGGGGCGTGCCAGAGCAAAGCCAGGAGCACCTCCGGCGCCTCTAGGCCAACCGCCGCCGCCGCCTCGATAATCCCCTGATAATAATTCTGCATCGACGGATACGACGCTGATAAAGCCCGGAGCAGCGGCTCATGGGGCGACGCCAGACAATAAACCTCCTGCCAGGACAGGCTTACCTCGGGCCGGGTCCGGGGCTCCCGTCTGAGGTGTTGCTGCAAGAAATTAGCGAGGGACTGGCTGGGATATCGGGGAGGGTTCTCCCAAGGGGGGCATAGCCATTGCCAGCTCTCCGATATTTCCGCAGCAAAGGACGGCGGCAGCGCCGCCGCCTGACCTTCGCCGAACCACCTGATTTCAGGGGTCTCCCGGAAGGCGGCCGCGTCAAAGAGGGGGGACGGGGTCCAAGCATAAAAATGTTGTTCCCGAATGGCTCCCAAGGCCGCAATGCACTCGGCCCGCCACGGTCCATACTGGTCCAAGCTTGATTCGCCCGGCCCTTTGGCAACTTCCAGGACCATGAGCCCGGACTGCTTGCCGGTATGCACCGCCAAATTTATTTTCGGTCCCGACAAACCCGGTTCCCACAGGCGATTGGCCCAGGTTTCAGGATGTTCGCCGGAATTCACCTCCAGGTCAGTGCCATCCTGGGGGTCCACAGCCTGCAGAACCCAGCCTAATTCTTGATATTGTTCGGCAAAACTCGACACCGTCTCTTGATGGTCGAGCACCGCTTTCAGGTTCAGGAGACTTTCCATCTCTCCTGGGTGGATTTTGACACGCCTGTCTTGGGTATCCATGGTTTTAGCCTCGGCTGTCTGTGTCATATGATCCGGCCCGCCAGTTCCTCGCTTAATCCGGTGCTTCAGGTTGAATTTGAATCGTATTTTATAACGGCAGGAATTTCTTACAATGGGGAGAACTCCTGATATGCGGGTGCGATTTTACTTATTTTGCCTTCAGCAAACACCGCCTCAGTCTGAAGTCTGACGATAACCGCCGGCCCTGGGCCTTCACCGCGGCAACGGATGGCGTTGCCGGGTTCCCCGGGGAAACCATGCCTCATCCGGCCGTTCCCCCATGAAGGCTTTGCCGGTGAAGTTTCTCAAGAACCTTAGTCCGCACGGCGGCCAAACGAGGGGCGGTAAGGGGGCTGCCGCGGTAACGCCGCATCGGCGGTTCAAACGGCGGCGCCACCCTCAGCGTAGCGCCCTGGTTACCGAATCAGGAAGGTGCGGATAACGACTTATGTAGAGGTCAATCCTTCGCGGATGGCGTATTTGGTAAGCTCGGCGATGTTCCTGGTCTTCAATTTGTCCATGATTTTTTGGCGATGGGTTTCCACGGTCTTGACGCTGATGTGCAGTTTGTCGGCGATTTTGGCGGAGGTTTGGCCTTCGGCGAGGAGTTGCAGCACTTCGCGCTCTCTGGGCGACAGCAGCTGAAAAGCTGATGGGTCTTTGGGGTCGGTCGAAGACAGGTAGCCTTGCACCACGATGTCCGCCACCTCATGACTCAGGTAAGTCTTATGCGACATCACCACCCGGATGGCCTTGGCCAGGTCCTTGAACGCGCAATCTTTGAGCATGTAACCGGCCGCCCCGGCCTTGAGCATATTCAAAACAAAACGTCTATCGTCATGCATGGAGAGGGCGATGATCTTGACCCCGGGCAGTTCGGCGACAATCTGCCGGGTGGCTTCGATGCCGTTTAAATCCGGCATCGCCACGTCCATGATGATCACATCCGGGAGCAGTTCCTGAGTCATCCGCTGGATCATCCGGCCATCCTCGGCTTCTCCCAGCACTTTGATATCGTGCTCCTTTTCCAGCATGGCCCGGAGCCCCTCTCGCATGATCTGATGATCATCGGCAATCAAAACCTTGATGGTCATGGCAGTACCCCGTTGATCTGATATCCACCATATAACTATGATTATGTCAATTATTTTTTAAAAAAGTGTACCATAACACTGCCGCACCAAAGCCTTTTTTCTTCGCTTATGATGATATCAGATTTTGGGGGAAATGACAATCTCGGATTGCGGGCCGGGTATGGGCCAGGGAGGGGCGGCCCCTTGCCAATCCGACCTGTGGGCGGGAGCCGCACCCGGGGGGCTGATGGCGGTTATACTGGCGCCGCCGGGGAAAAGGGGGCTTTATACCAAGTTGCGTTCAAAAGGCTATTTTCTGTAGCCGCAGGCTTTGGCCTGCGCCTGCACAGGCTGGAAAGCCTGTGCTACCATTTGACTGCAATCTGGTATTAGAACATCGGCCGGCGCCGGAGGGCGCGCCGGCCGCGCAAATCTATCGGGGCGCGGCCGAGGAGGAAGGCCGGGGTTTTGCCGGCGGGAGGGATTCTACCTTTGCAGCCGCAGGCCGGGGGGCTACTCTGACGGGGGTTGGGGTCGCCATGCGACGGGGCCTCATTTTCTTGCCTGGCCGTAAAGGTAAGCTCAGAATGACCCGGGTGACCTCCCCGGGGGTTGACTCGATCTCCATCCGGCCGCCGAAATAGTTCAGGCGCTCCCTTATGCTGAAGAGGCCGAACCCTTCTATGTTACCGGACGAGGCGCCGAGCTGGTCCGGAGCAAAGCCGACGCCGTTATCCTCGACGATTACCCGCAGCTGCTCACCGTCCCTGCGCATGCACACCCTGGCGCAACTTGCCTGCGCGTGCTTGAGCACGTTGAACAGCAACTCGCGCACCGCCCTGAAAAGGAGCACCCGGGCTTCATTATCCAGAGGTTTGGGTTGATCGTCATCCTCAACGGACACCACGAGGCCATACTGCTGCTGCATGTGCTCCGCCAGCCACTCCATGGCGGGCTCGAACCCCAGGTCATAGAGGATGGGGGGACTGAGCTCGAAAACCAACGACCGCGTGTAGCGGATTGATTCCTCAATCAGCCGCCGGATTTCTTCCATGGGCTTAGCCAGGCTGCGATAAAACGTCGATTCCTGCAATTTGTCGAATTTGCATTTGGCCAGGACCAGCAACTGGGCGATATGATCGTGGAGCACCGTGGCCAAACGGCGCCGTTCCCGTTCCTCGGTTAGGGACAGCTCTGAGGCCAGGGATTGCAGCTGTTCCTGGTAGGTGCGAATCTTTTCCTCGCTCTCCCGCCGCTCCGTAATGTCCTCGAACAAGGCGATAGCAAATTGGGGTTTTCCGCCCGCCTCCCGCACCAGGGAAATGGATTGCCGTCCCCAGCCGCTCCAGCCGTCTTTGCGCATATAGCGGGTTTCCACCTGGTAGACGTCCTGCTTTCCCGAGAGCAACTTCTGAAAATTTTTCCAACTCGATTCGGCATTCTCCGGATGGTTGATCCGGGTGAACTCCATCCCCCGCAATTCTTCGTAAGCATAACCCAGCATGGCCAAAAGCGCCGGGTTCCCTTCAATCACGCGACCGTGCTGGTCAATGAGGGCTATGCCGAGCGCGGCTTCCCGAATGACCGTGCGAAACCGGGATTCACTTTCCATCAAGGCCTTCTCCACCCGCCCCCGTTCGGCAATTTCCAGGCGCATTTCCTCATTGGCCTTTTCCAGGGCATAGGTCCGGGCTCCGAGCCTCTCCCCCAACTGGACGTTTTGTTGGCCGAATTGTTGGATGAGCTTCTGGTACTTCAACAATATCAGGTAGGCGCAAATGGTCGCCAGGGTGCAGCCCAAAATACTCAGGTAGATGTTGGAACTGGCGGCGCTGCCATGAGCAAAGACCATATCCCGGAACAACTGGAACATGGAGATGGCCACAATTACCTGCAGCGTAACCAACATCAGCCGGGTAATCCAGGTATTGATCGTGCTTTCGCCCTTTGGCGGGACTGCGATGTAGACCCCGGCAGCCAGTTCCCCCTCGTAAGGTTTCGTCTGATCCATGGATTACCACCCTCTCCGGTTGGAATAACCCTTAGCCTATCCTGATATGACCCACCACGCCCAAGCCGGGCTTCGCCCAACGCCCCACCAGGGCCCGGGCAATGGCTTGACGTTCCAGAGACTTTCTGCCGAACCTCTGAGGCAACGCGCCGTGAGGACTATACGTCCTGGGAGTCGGAAAACCCAGCCTTATGATCCCTCATCCGGCAATGGGTTTGGCTTTTCTGATGCCAACTATATTTTGAAAAGACTTCAACGGGTATTAGGCATTCCCTGAATCTCGCGGTGAGAAAACCCTGATTTCGCGCTGCGGAAAACTTTAGGCCCCCGCCGGTGACCTGAAGGGCCGCGCCTCGGCCTCCTCAGGCCGGCCGTCCTGAGCCCAGGGGGGCAAATGGCGGAGGCGGAGGACAAGAAAACGGCATCTTGAAACTTCGGCAAGGCGCCGGGGCATCTGAGGGGATTAGGTTAGGATAAAAAAGCCGCGGCAAAGCCCGAGACCCTTCGCCGAAGGCGAACGGCGACAGTTATTTGCGGCTATATGCCAAGCCCGCGGCCCTTTAAAAGTGGTCGTACGGTATACCCAGCAGCAGCCTGACGTGATCCTCGACGCACTCTTCCAGGACTTCCAGGTTATAGCCCCCTTCCAGCACCGTGACGAGCCGGCCCCCGGCGGTTTCCTGGGCCAATTCCAGCAACAACCGGCCCATTTCCCGATACCCCTCCCGGCTCAGGTTCATATGCGCCAGGGGGTCGTTGGCGTGCGCGTCGAACCCTGCGGAAATAAACACGAACTGCGGGGCAAATTGCGTTAACCGGGGCAGCGCTTCCTTTTCTAAAACCGTCAGGTAGTCGCGGTCATTGCTGTGGGGCGGAAAGGGCAGGTTCAGGGTGAAACCTTGCCCCGGCCCCTTACCCTCTTCCCGGCGGTAACCGGTTCCGGGGTAGCAGTACCGGGGGTCCTCGTGGAGCGACACGTAGAACACCCGGGGGTCCGCCTCGAACAGGTGCTGGGTGCCGTTGCCGTGATGGACGTCCCAGTCGATAATGGCCACCCGCGCCAAGCCGAAGTGCTCCAGGGCGTACACCGCCCCCAGGGCCACGTTATTGAAAAAGCAGAACCCCATGGCCCGGTCCCGCTCGGCGTGATGCCCCGGCGGCCGCACGGCGCAGAAGGCGTTGTCCACCTGGCCCCCCATGACCGCCTCCACCGCCAGCATCACCCCGCCCACGGCCAGCAGGGCCGTCTGGTACGAGTCCCGGCAGATGCCGCAGTCGGCCGCCATAAAGGTCTGTCGGCCCTGCTCGCAGGCCTGTTGGAACCGTTTGACGTAGTCGGGGGTATGCAGGCGCTCCACCCATTTAAGCGGGGCGTCGCCGGGTTTAAGAAGCACCAGCAATTCCAGGAGGTCGCCCTCCTCCAGGGCGCGATGAATAGCCTTCAGGCGATCGGGGCGTTCCGGATGCCAGGCGCCCGGATCATGCAACAGGTAGCGTTGAGTAAAAACATAGCCGGTACGGCGCATCGGTCTCTCCTGAGTTTACCGGAGTGCCCGCCAGACGGGCCCTCTGAGGGTAACCCGCAGAACTGGTCGTTGTAAAGGAAATTGGGGGTCAAGGACCAGGGGCCCCGCGGCCCCTGACCCCTCGTTAAGGCGGGAATTCTTCCCCTTACCGCAGGCGTTTTTCCACCACGTTCCACTTGACGTTTTTAAAGAAGGCCTCCAGGTAGTCGGCCCGTTTCAGCCCGTAATCGGTGATGAACGCGTGTTCAAAAACGTCCAGAACCAGGATAGGATTACACCCGGCGGGGTGCCCCCCATCGTGTTCGTTGATCCACTGGTTAAAGAGGAGGCCGCTGTCGATATCCTGGTACAGGATAACCCAACCGATGCCCCGCATGCTGGCGGTGGCCTTGAAATCCTTGGCGCAGGTTTCTACCGATCCGAACTGCTCCTGCTTTTTCTTCATGAGGCTGGGGGCCTTGGCCATATCCCCGTCTCCCCCCAGGTTCGCAAAGTAGAGTTCATGCAGCCGCATCCCGTTGAACTCCCACCCCTGACGGCGTTTCAGTTCGGCGAATTCGGGCGTGCCCTCCTTGCCTTCTTTCACCATGCCCGCCAGCAGCTCCATGACTTTATTGGTGTTGTTGACGTAGCCCTGGTAGAGGGTGAAATGATTTTTGAGCAGCGTGTCGCTGAATCCTGGCATGCCTAACAAAAAAGCGAAATCTTTGACGACATAAGGCATATGGTCTCCTTTGCGGTCCTGACGTCAGGACCTCGATAATTTGCCCTTTTTTCTTAAAGATAGTGCCGGGGTCAGCCGATGCAAGGCGAGGGGCAATTTCCCCCTTGAAGAGTTACCGGTTCCCGGGGTAAGGCCCACCAACCTGGGGCAGGGCAGACGCCCGCATGGAGCCGCGGCCTACCGCCGGACTCACCCCGCCGTCCTTTTCGTTGCATCGGGGCGCTGGATTAAGTATAGTTAAAAATCCTAAGGGTTTAGTCGGCAGATTCCAGGTCTTCCGGGTCCAGGAGCCCCTGTTGAATCAGGGCGGCTTCCAGTTGAGCCAGGGCCTGCTTGAAGGCTGGATAGAGTCCCACCGCCAGGGACACGCCTTTGCGGGTGGGCACCCAGTCACCTTCCTGGTCTCCCGGCACGTGGACCCGAATATCTATGAGGCGATGACCTTTAAATTCGGACAGGGAAAGGAAAACCGTTTCCCGGGCATTCTTGGTAACCTGGCTGATGAGTTCGGACATCTGGTTCCCCCTGCTGGCTGCCTTGACCGGCAGCTTGATTGTGGATTGAATTCGCCTAAATTCCCGACCCTGTCAACCCCTTTTTCCTATGGAACTCTATAATACATTAAGCAGACGCAAAGAAACCTTCAAGCCCCTCACCCCCGGAAAAGTGGGTCTCTACGCCTGCGGGGTGACGGTTTACGATGACTGCCACCTGGGCCACGCCCGCTCCTGCGTGGCTTTCGAGGTCCTGGTGCGCTATCTTGAGCGCCGGGGTCTTACGGTCACCTGGGTCCGAAATTTTACCGACATCGACGACAAGATCCTGCGCCGGGCCCAGGAGATGGGGGTGCCCTGGAAGGAGGTGGCCGAACGCTACATCGCCTCCTTTCAGGAGGACATGACCGCCCTGGGAGTGCCGCCGGCCCAGATCGAACCCAAGGCCACGGAGCACATCCCCCAGATCCTCGACCTCATCCGGCGCCTGGAGGACCTGGGCTTTGCCTATGGCCGTAAGGACGGCGGCGGCGGCGATGTCTTCTTCCGGGTGCGCCGCTTCCCGGGATACGGCAAGCTCTCGGGGCAGAAACCGGAGGACATGGAGGCCGGGGCGCGGATCGAGGTGGACCCCAACAAAGAGGATCCCCTGGATTTCGTCCTGTGGAAGGCCAGCAACCCCGGGGAACCGGCCTGGGACAGCCCCTGGGGCCCCGGGCGGCCGGGCTGGCACATCGAGTGCTCCGCCATGAGCATGCAGTATCTGGGGGAGACCTTCGACCTGCACGGCGGCGGCCAGGACTTGGTCTTCCCCCACCATGAAAACGAACTGGCCCAGTCCGAGGCGGCCACGGGGAAACCCTTCGCCCGCTTCTGGCTGCACCACGGCCTCCTCACCATCAACGCCGAAAAAATGTCCAAGTCCCTGGGGAATTTCTTCACGGTGAAGGAGGTCTTAGCCCGATTTCCCGCGGAGGTGGTGCGGTTCTTCCTCATCAACTGCCACTACCGCAGCCCCCTGGATTTCTCGGACGCGGCCCTGGCCGAAGCCGAGACCGCCCTGCTGCGCCTCTATACCTGCATGGCCCGGATCCAGGACCGGCTCCGGCAATACCCGGACCTGAAACCCCAACACCCCATCGACACCTATCCCGACAACCTGACCCTGGAGGAATTTCACCGGTTCGGGTCGCTGCGGGCCCGGTTCGACGCGGCCCTGGATGACGACCTCAATACCGCCCAGGCCCTGGGCTATCTGTTCGAGACCGTGCGCCTGCTCAACCGCCTCCTGGAAGCCCCTTCCGACGATCCGGCTTACCTCACCATCCTCCGGGAGATGGCCGATGAACTGGTGGACCTGGGCCGGGTGCTGAACCTCCTGCAAGAAGACCCCCAAGCCATGCTCGCCTCCCTGCGGCAGAAAGCCGCGGACCTGAAAATCGCCCCGGACGAAATCCAGCGCCTCATCGACCAACGCACCCAGGCCCGGAAAACCAAAGACTGGGCCCGGGCTGACGCCGTCCGCAAACAACTGCTGGACCTGGATATTTTGCTGGAAGATACGCCGCAAGGGACGATTTGGCGAGTTAAAAGCTGAGAATAAATTTACTTTAACTTTTTGTGGGTCGGGATCTTACGAGCCCTGACCCACAAAAGCAGTAATTCATTGGCGGACCGATAATCATCCACATTAACTTTAAAGGAGAGTTTATTATGGCAACATTCCTGATGTTCGGCAAATATTCCGCCGAGGCTATCAAAGCCATGAGCCCGGCCCGTACCCAGTCCACCGTGGATCTTCTCAAGCAAATGGGCGGCGCAGTGACGGCCATGTACGCCGTATTGGGCGAGGTTGATCTGGTTTTCGTGGTCACCCTGCCCGGCATCGAGGCGGCGATCAAAGCCTCCGTGGTCTTGAGCAAGCAAACGGGCATCGCGTTCACCACCTGTCCGGCAGTAACCGTAGAAGAGTTCGACAAGCTCGTCGCTTAAGGCCGGGGCCTATGAATTTTGAGGAGAGGTCCGGGGGAGGGGGAAAGGGCCTTACAAAAAGCCCTTAGCCCCTCCCCCGGTTATTGAGCGGCCAGACTCTGGCCGCCGGCCTTATACCGCGTTCGTTTTGTAGGGGCGGGTTTGAAACCCGCCCCTACGAGAGATATCAATAGGTTATCTGGATGGTTTGTTTCATTTCAAAGGGAACACGGTATTAGCTCTTGCCGGCAAAAATGTTATATTTTTACTATCCCGAATACCGATATAACCCTATATGCCCGATCAGTTCCATTTAGTCACGTCGTTTACGCCCAAGGGCGACCAGCCCCAGGCCATCCGGGAGTTGTTGGCGGGGGTGCGGGCCGGGCATCCCCACCAGGTATTGCTGGGGGTCACCGGATCCGGCAAGACCTTTACCATCGCCAACGCCGTGGCCCGGCTCAACCGGCCCACCCTGGTCCTGGCCCCCAACAAGACCCTGGCGGCCCAGCTCTACGGCGAGTTTAAGGAGTTCTTCCCGGACAACGCGGTGGAGTATTTCGTCAGTTACTACGATTATTATCAGCCGGAAGCCTACGTCCCTCAGGCCGATCTCTACATTGAGAAAGACTCCGCCATCAACGAAGCCATTGACCGGATGCGCCACTCCGCCACGCGCTCTCTTCTCGACCGCCACGATGTGATCATCGTGGCCTCCGTGTCCTGCATCTACGGTTTGGGCTCCCCCGAGGCCTACCACGGCATGCTCCTCTACCTGGAAGAAGGCGCAGTTATGGACCGCCGGGAGGTTTTAAGCAAGCTGGTGGAGATGTTGTACGAGCGCAACGACCTCGATTTTCACCGGGGAACCTTCCGGGTGCGGGGCGACCGGGTGGAGATCTTCCCGGCCTACGAAGAGGACCGGGCCATCCGGGTGGAGTTTTGGGGCGACACGGTGGAGGCCATCCGGGAGATCGACCCCCTGCGGGGCCAGACGCGGCGGCAGCTCAAGCGCGTGACGGTTTACCCCGCCTCGCACTACGTCACCTCGGACCTGGTGCGCCGCCAGGCCATGGCCGCCATCGAAGCGGAGTTGAACGAGCGAATCAAAGGGTTCAGAGAGCAGGGGAAGCTCCTGGAGGCCCAGCGCCTGGAGGAGCGCACCCGCTTCGACCTGGAGATGATGAAGGAGTTGGGCTACTGCCACGGCATCGAAAACTATTCCCGGCACCTCACGGGCCGGGCCCCGGGGGAGCCCCCCCCTACCCTGCTGGATTACCTGGCCCGGGAGTCCCTGGTGGTCATCGACGAGTCCCACATCACCATTCCCCAACTCGGGGGGATGTTCCGGGGCGACCGGTCCCGCAAGCAGACCCTGGTGGACTACGGCTTCCGCCTGCCCTCGGCCCTGGACAACCGCCCCCTGTGCTTTGAGGAATTTGAGGCCCGGGTGCGGCAGATCATCTATGTCTCCGCCACCCCCGGCCCCTACGAAGTAAAGCAGGCTGAAGGCCGGATCGTGGAGCAGATCGTGCGTCCCACCGGTCTCATGGACCCCCGGATCACGATCAAACCCGCGGCCAACCAGGTGGACGATCTCCTGGGGGAGATCCGGGCCCGTCTGGCCAAAGGCGAGCGGGTGCTGGTCACCACCCTGACCAAGCGCATGTCCGAGGACCTCACGGAGCACTACCAGGACTTGGGCCTCAAGGTGCGGTACCTCCACTCCGACATTACCACCCTGGAGCGCATGGAGATCATCCGGGATTTGCGCCTGGGGATCTTCGACGTGCTCATCGGCATCAATCTCCTCCGGGAGGGGCTGGATCTGCCGGAGGTCTCCCTGGTGGCCATCCTGGACGCGGACAAGGAGGGCTTCCTGCGCTCGGCGCGCTCCCTCATCCAGACCTGCGGCCGGGCCGCCCGGCACGTCAACGGCCAGGTCCTGCTTTACGCCGACCGCGTGACCCCATCCATGGCCGCGGCGTTAGAAGAAACCAACCGGCGTCGGGGCGTCCAGGAGATTTACAACCAGAATCACGGCATCACCCCGGAAACCATCCGGAGCCGGATCAAAGACGTCCTGGCTTCGGTGTACGAGGCCGACTATGTCACCGTGCCCCTGGCCGCGGAGGAGCAGGCGCCCTACCTGATCGAAAGGCCGGAGGCGGTCATCCGGCGCCTGAAGAAAGAAATGCAGGCCGCGGCGAAGAAGCAGGAGTTCGAGCGGGCCGCGACCTTGCGGGACCGCATCCGGGCCTTGGAGGCGGAGATTCTGAAGTACGGGGGGGTAAGGGCTTAAAACCTCTGCTTCAAAAAGTTTTCCGTTTTCCGTTTTCCGTTTTCTGTGGAACAGCCGCGCCGGCGGTTGTGCTCCATGTAGGGCGGGCACTGCCCGCCATAATTACTGCCCCGAAAAGTATGCCGTAGGGTGCGTCCTACGCACCATTAGCTTATATGTAATGGTCAAAACTTGTTCAGGCAACCTCTCCCTCCAGGCATAATATCATGGGACCCAAAAGGGTTCTGGAAATCCCCCCACAAAGGTTGATTTCGCTATTCAGATCATATCGTCCATTTTTCCGAGTCTGATGATAAGGGCGTATAGTGGCGAGATACTGCTATATATGCGCGATCTGTGACTTGATAAGTAATATATTGATATGCCTATCATATATAGCTAACAGAACTTGGAAAGCAGAAGCAATGGTTATCAAGGCTCATCCACGGCTTCCCCCACCAGCGCTTCCCCCTGCCGCGTCAGTAGCCGCACTTTAACAAGGCGGTTGCGCCAGGCGGGCGGGCCGGGGAAGGTCACTCGCAGGTAGTGGCCGCTTAAGCCCGTAAGCCACCCCGGCCGCGCCTCCACCCCTTCCACCAGGACTTCCCGGACCTGGCCGATCTGGGCCTCAAGAAACTGCATTTTTTTTGCCTGGCCTAACTCCCGCATGATCCGGGCTCGCGCTTGCACAACGTTGCCCGGCAAGGGAGGTAAATCGGCCGCGGGGGTGCCGGGCCGGGGCGAATACGGGAAGACGTGGAGATAGGTCACGGGGAGTTCGGCTACCAGGGTCCGGGTGGCTTCGAAGTCAGCCAAGCTTTCGCCGGGAAACCCCACCAGGACGTCCAGGCCCAGGCCCGGGTCGGGAAAGCGCCGGGTGATCTCCTGGACCAGGTCCCGAACCTCCCCCGGGCCGTAAGGCCGGCCCATGGCCGCCAGCACCGGGGCGGCGCCGCTCTGGAGCGGTAAATGGAAGTGGGGGCAGAAATCCGGCCAGGCCGCCAGTTCATCAAGCAGTTCCGCGGTCACCATCTGGGGCTCCAGGGAACTGAGGCGGACCCGAAATGGCCAGGTTTTTTTCATAAGACGGCGAACCAGCCTAGCCAGGCTAGAGGGCGGGGTGTGATCCAGCCCGTACTGGCCCAGGTCCACTCCGGTGAGGACCACCTCCCGGTAGCCCAGGCCGGCCAGCTTACGAAAGGCCGCCAGCACCGCGGCAGGGTTCAGGCTGCGGCGGGGGCCCCTGACCCGGGGCACGATGCAGTAGCGGCAAAGGTGGCTGCAGCCCTCCTGAATCTTGAGCCAGGCCCGGGTGTGGCCAGGAGTTTGGTGGACTTCCCAGGGTTGGAAGAGGGGAGATGCTGAGAAGGTTCCGACCAAACGCCGCAGCCCCTTAACCGGCTCTCCCACTTTCAGCGACCTCTTTTCGGAAATTACTTCCTCCCCCTCCCCTGGTGGGCGGGGGCTGAGGGGAGGGGGATTAATATTTTCACCCCCACCCCAACCCTCCCCCATCAAGGGGGAGGGAGAATCGGCTGCCACCGCCATCTGGCCGTAATAATCACTCAGTATTTGGCCCAGGCGCCCCTTTTCCTGGTTGCCGAAAACCGCCTGCACCCCCGGCAGGGCCGCCACCTCCGCCGGGGCCCGCTGGGCATAGCAGCCGGTGACCCAGATGGGCATCCCCGGATGCTCCCGGGCCAGGCGGCGGATAGCCTGGCGGGCCTGCTGATCGGCCCGGGCGGTGACAGTGCAGGTGTTCACCAGCACCAGGGCCGGAGGCGCCCCCGGGGCAGCAAGGCTCCACCCCCGGGCCGTGAGCTCCCGCGCCATCCCGGCCGTGTCACACTGGTTCACCTTGCAACCGAAGGTGATGATGTGGAAGAGACGATTTTCGGTTTTCGGTTTTCGGTTTTCGGTGGTCATTTTCCATGGCTTCGGCGGCAAGAATCAAACTCGCCAATTTTTGCTGAAACTTGGGAAAAAGCAATAAAGGTCGCGAAAACTTTTTTGCCTCGCTATCAATCACCATCACACTTTTTGAAGGCAAGGTCTCGAATTTTAACAAAACTTATTGCTAAAACAATCGCGCCTGAGCCTGCGGCGCACTCCAAAACCATGCAAGGCAGGAATAATGAGGACGGCGGGCAGTGCCCACCCGACATTTTTTCCTGACCACTGACTACTGGCTACTTTATCCGTGCCTCGATCCAGCCGCCCCCCAGGACCCGGTCGCCGTCGTAGAAGGCCACGGCCTGGCCCGGGGCCACCGCGGACTGGGGCGTTTCAAAGGCGACCTGCACCGAGCCGTCGCCCCGGGGGGTAATCCGGGCCCGCACCCCGGGATGGCGGTAGCGGATTACCGCCACGGCCTCGATCTCGCCGGCCGGGGGGTGGATGAGCCAGTTCAACCGGGAGGCCGTGAGCCCCGGGGAGAGCAGTTCCTCCCGGTGTCCCAGCACCACCCGGTTGCTTTCCGGTTGGATCTCGATGACGTAGAAGGGCTCCCGGGCAGGAATCCCCAGCCCCCGGCGCTGTCCCACGGTATAGTTTTCCACCCCGCGATGCCGGCCCAGGAGGCGCCCCCGGGGGTCCACGAAATCGCCGGGAGACCCTTCGATGCCCCGCCGGGCCTTGAGGAAATCCTGATAGCCGCCTGCCGGGATGAAGCACAACTCCATGCTCTCCCGCTGGTCTTCCCGGACCGGTAATCCCGCCGCGCGAGAGATGCGCCGCACCTCCTCTTTGGTCATCTGCCCCAGGGGGAAGAGGAGGTTTGGCAGCAGGCTGAGAGGCAGGCGGCTGAGAAAATACGACTGATCCTTGCGGCGGTCCACTCCCCGGAACAGGCCCGGGGCGTCGTGGTCGTCCAGGTTTCGCCGGGCGTAGTGGCCGGTGGCCAGGTGGGTGACCCCGCTTTTTTTGAGGTACTCCCACAGGTGGCCGAACTTGATGGCCGCGTTGCAGCGCACGCAGGGGTTGGGGGTGCGGCCCCGGGCGTACTCCGACCCAAAATAATCCAGCACCTCCCGGGCGAATTCCGGTTGCAGGTCGAGCACCGTTAGGGGAATTTCCAGGTAGTGGGCCAGGGCTTCAACCCGGTCTGGCGGCGCCGCCAGGGGAGACAGGCGCAGGTGGACGCCCTGGAGGTTTAAGCCCCGGCGCTGCAAGAGGGCGGCGGCCACGGCGCTGTCCACCCCGCCGCTCAAAGCGATGGCTACTTTACGGCAGCAAGACATGGAGAAAAATGTTTAACCAGGAGAAAAATGCCAATTTTCCGAGTCCCGGCTCTTGTTATATAGTTAATTGCTCTGGTTTGGGGAGATTAAATTTCAGGCGAAAGCGGGTTTATCAAGTTCAAGATTTAAAACATTTGCTGGGCTGGGGTGGTACAAAAGGTTAACCCTCCCAGGAAGTTCAGGGCCACCCCGGCCTGGGGGCGGTTGGGCGTCGGGGGATCAAAGCGAATTACCTCGCCGGTAGCCTGAAGGTGGGAAATGTCGGTGTCTTCCAGATAGGGCAGGGGCGCGGAAACGGTAAGGGAGAGGATCTGCCCCGGTTGGAAGGAAGCGTCTGGATTTACGTGGATATAGGTGCCGCCCAGGCTGATATCCCGAAGAACGCCTTGGCCCTGGAAAGGCTCGTCGGTATCGGGAAGGCGGCTATGATAGGCCACCGGGAGGGTAACCGTAATCCGGCTAAACCGTCTTCTTTCCAGAGGGGGGGTCATGAACTATTCTCTATAAAACTTTAACAAAATTCAAAGTGACTATAATATTATAGCATGAGTTGTGCCATTTCGCGAAAAAGTTGGTGCGGAAATTGTTCCGGCAACCCCGGCCAGATAATCCTTGACGCGGTTTCGCCCATACTTTATCATACAAAAAATTATCAAAAAGTGCCGCGGCAACCGGCCTGAGTGCTCATCGTGTCCCACATCGTAGCGATCATCAACCAGAAGGGCGGTACGGGGAAAACCACCACCACCCTTAACCTTGGGGCCGCTCTGGCCTATCAGGGATACCGCACCCTTATTGTCGACCTGGACCCCCAGGGCCACACGAGCATTGGCATCGGTATCGAGCCCGACGCCATCGCCGGTTCCATGTCGGATATCCTCCTGGTTCCCAAGAAACGCATCAGCGAGGTGGCGATGTCCACCTACATCCTGGGGCTGGATATTGCCCCGGCCCACATCCATCTGGCCCGGGCGGCGGAGCAGGTCTATACCCGGGTCTTCCGGGAAGCGATTCTGGCCGATGCGCTCAAGGATGTTGATTACGACTTTGTCCTCATCGACTGCCCCCCCTCTTTGGGGGTTCTGACCACTAATTCCCTGTATGCGTGCGATTTTATCATCATTCCCTGCCAGATATCCCGCTATTCCCTGGATGGCCTGGCCGACCTGCTCAACACTGTAGAGACCGTGAAGAACGTGTCCATGGAGGATCTGTTCCAGGAAGATCTGTTCCGAATTCTGCTCACCATGTTCGATAAGCGTAACAGCATCACCAACGAATACATCCTGGAGCAGTTAAAACCTTATCGGGAAAAAACCTTTACAACGATAATTATGAAAAATGAGGCCTTGAACCAGGCCCAGATAGCTCAGAAGGCGATTTTCGATTACGAGCCCAGGTGTCCCGGGTCCTTGGATCATTCAAAACTCTGTCTTGAATTTCTGGAAATATGGCGAAAAAGAAACAGTTTGCCGGCAAAAAGACCAAGCTTGCAAGGCTACCTCTAACCCAGGCTCTCACCCGCCAGGCCGAGGGCGAGGCGACCTTGTCGCCGACCCCGCGCCCGTCATTATCTCTCTTCACTCAGGCGCCTCTTACCTGGGATAAAGTCAGCGCCGGCCACGGGGGACCCCTGGCAGGGGCTTTCCTCTTCCTGGTCCGGGAACTGGCCGATCTCAAGTTAACCTTGCAGTCCTCGCCGGGGCCGGCTGCGGCCGATCCTCTGATCTACCTGCCCGACCGGGTGCCCCAGCCTCCCGGGATCATGCAGACCCTGCGCCAGGCCCGGCAAAGCCTCCAGGACCTGCAGAGTCTGCTGTTCCATTCCTAGTCACGCCGGGTCCTGCCCTTGTGCAGGTCGTACCGGCAAATGACGGCGCGCCCCCCGGCTCTCTGCCCTTAGGGAGATTTTGCCCGCCAAACGACCGGAAAATGTCTCCATGACTTCTGAAACCTTGAGGAAATCCGACGCCGGGAAAGGTGAAAGGGCCAGGAGGGTCTTACGACCCCTGGCCCCCGAAATGAGATTAGCTGAGGTTAAGCTGCTTGGTTTCCATACTCATCATCCAACAGCGCCACTTAAAAAGAAAAACGGGGCGGTGGGGGCCAGAAGGCCCCCAAGGTTACTTAATAGTCTTTTTCGGTGGCACCATCGGCGGGGGAGTTCCTGGAGGCGGCGCAGTGCCGGTTGCGGCAATCTTGGCCTGGAGTTTCTGGATATTCTCCTGGATGATCGGAGCAATGGAGCTCTTTTCGCCTAACTCGCGCAGAGGTTTAACCGCCAGACAGCCTCCGCCGGCAAAGCAGGTTTGCGTTACCTTGTCCAAATACGCATCGGCTTCCTTGCTGGCCCTATTCAGGAGGGCCATAGCGTCGTTCAGTTTGCCTTCCCGCTCAAGCAAAACCGCATTGTTGTTAAAGGCAAAGGGGTTGTTAGGATCGGCTTTCATCGCCTTGGCAAATTCACTTTTGGCGGCGTCATATTTGCCTTCCCGGACGAAATCATAGCCCTGGGCTATGGGGGTGAAGGCATCCATCGTCATCAGGGCGCCGCCCTTGGGCTGGGCCAGGACCGGCATTGCCATGAACAGGCAGAGAGCCGCCACTACGGTAAAAATGACATATTTACGGGTGTTGCGCATATTGTCTCTCCTTGAATTTAGAGCTTTAAGTCAAACCCGCCCCGTTTGACCCTCATAGATAATTAAGGATTTTATCATCAATGTCAAGAAAAGTACTGTCTTAAACCTCTATTAAGATGGTTTTCCGGTAAAAAATTATGCCTCCAGGTCGCCTCGAGAGCCCCGGTGCTTCTCCACCCCGGGGAAATTAACCTTTATTGAATAAAATTCCGAGAATTAGAGGAGACAGGAACAGAATCCGCTCCGGAGGCGAAGTTGTCCGACTGGTTGTCTAACGTGGGCCCCTGGGTCAAAGCCCACCCTGACCTGATCCTCCCGCTCCTCCTCAGCCTGGGGATGGCCGGCTGTGACCTCAAGACCCGGCGAATTCCCAATTACCTGACCTTTGGCGGCGCCCTGGGGGGGTTGGGTTTTCAATTCGGCTATCACGGTCTCCCAGGCCTTCTGGATGGATGGGCGGGATTGGGGCTGGGGTTTATCCTGCTGCTGGGGCCATATCTGCTGGGGGGCATGGGGGCCGGCGATGTCAAGGCCAGCGCGGCCCTGGGCGCCTGGCTGGGACTGCGGCGCGCCTTTTCCCTCTTTGTCTATATGGGACTCTGTGGGGGGCTGATCATCCTGGTGGTATTGCTGTGGCAGGGGCGCCTCCTGTCCGGGATTCGGGAGGGATGGAATTTCCTCCTGAACTGGCTGCTCTGCCGCCCTTTCGACCCCAAACCCCCGCCGCCTACGTCCCGCCAGCGAACCACCATTCCCTATGGGGCGGCCATGGCCTTGGGAATGGCCGTGCTCTGCTGGCGTCTAGCTTAAGGACTCGCGAAGCTGGTTTGACAACTCCCCGTTCCCTGATGGGCGCAGCCGACTCTGCCCTTAATGCCAAAATACTTGACAAGCTAATGTAAATGTTAGCATACTTGCCGCACTTAATCCCTATAACTAAAAAGGAATAATCCCCATGGCCAGCGAAATCCTCAAATTAACCGCCCAGATAGTTATGTCCCATGCCTCAATGACTGAATTAACTCCCAAGGAATTGGTGGCGGAAATTGAACAAGTATACCGTGTGTTAGCTTCCATAGGAGGTGAGGTTGCCGCTACAGAGACCATGGCGAAGGTTCCCCGCGACGCCAAACCTCGATCTGCGAAAATGGTGGTATCTCCTGAAGCAAAGGCGATTCAAGATGCAGACGCGGACTTATACGGCGGAGAAGACCGACAAGAGTTTATGGCAAGCCGGGAGGGGTGAGCAGAGCCTTGGGAGATGGCCATGCTGGTTCCCAAGCGGGACGGGCTGTTGCCCAAATCGGCCTGGGGCTGGTTGTTTTTCATGGCCAAAATCATTTTAAGGTCCGGAAAAAAGTTAATTAACTGCTAGTAATTATTGGTTATTGTGGTAAAATAGCCCATCTTCCTAGACCAGAGAGGGAACCTTCGATGATGGGGCAACAGGCCAAAGGCCAACAACTCAAAATGTTTTATCCAGGCCTATCTCTTGAGCGGC
>VGSJ01000031.1 GCA_016875015.1 Deltaproteobacteria bacterium
CCCGGCGACCTCCTCTACTCCCTCTCCCCCCGCTTCGGGGGGAGAGGGTTGGGGTGAGGGGGGCAGAACCACCGCATGCAATTTCCTAACCGGACACTGATGGGGGCAGGGGGAATTTTTCATTGCCGGGAGTGAGCCGCCGTTGGCTCATGCACGTTTAGCTCAGAACCTCATAAGGAAAATCGTATGGCGCAAAAACCCTGGAGCGGACGTTTCGAGGGCAAAACCGACCAGTCGGTGGAGGATTTCACCTCATCCCTGAGCTTTGACCGGCGCCTGGCCCGCCAGGACATCGCCGGCTCCATCGCCCACGCCCGCATGCTGGCCCAGCAGGGCATCATCGACCCGGCGGAAGGGGACCGGATCGTCGCGGGTCTAACCGAGATCCGCCGGGAGATCGAGGCCGGGGAGTTCGAGTTCGACCCGGCCTTAGAAGACATCCACATGGCCATCGAGTCCCGGCTCACCGCCCGGCTCGGGGAGGTGGGTAAGAAGCTCCACACCGCCCGGAGCCGGAACGACCAGGTGGCCCTGGATGTGCGCCTCTACCTGGCGGAGGAGGTGGAGGGCCTCATCGCTGATCTCGCGGGCCTGCGCCTGGCCGGGGTGCGTTTGGCGCACCTGCACCAAAACGTCATCATGCCCGGCTACACCCACCTGCAGCGGGCCCAACCCATCCTCTTCGCCCACCACCTCCTGGCCTATGACGAGATGTGGCGGCGGGACCAGATGCGCCTGGATGAATCCCTGAGCCGCACCAAGGTCTCGCCCCTGGGGGCTGCGGCCCTGGCCGGCACCACCTTTCCCATCGACCCGGCGGCGGTGGCCGCAGAGCTCGGTTTTCCCCGGGTCTTCAGAAACAGCCTGGACGCGGTCAGCGACCGGGATTTTATCTTGGAATTTGCCGCCCATGCCAGTATTATCATGGTGCATCTGAGCCGCCTGGCGGAAGAGCTCATCCTCTGGTCTGCCTCGGAGTTCGGGTTCGTGGCGCTGCCCGATGCCTATGCCACCGGGTCCTCCATCATGCCCCAGAAAAAGAACCCCGACGTCCCGGAGCTCATCCGGGGCAAAACCGGCCGGGTGGCGGGTCATCTCATGGGCCTGCTCATGATCCTGAAGGGCCTGCCCCTGGCCTACAACCGGGACCTCCAGGAAGACAAGGAGCATCTGTTCGACACCGTGGACACGGTCAGGGCCTCGGTTACGTTGATGGCGGGCCTGGTGGAAAATCTGACGGTGAGGCCGGAGGCCATGGCCGCGGCCCTGCACGGGGGCTTTCTCACCGCCACCGATATGGCTGACTACCTGGTGACCAAAGGCGCGCCGTTCCGCACCGCCCACGAACAGGTGGGCAACACGGTGCGCTTCGCCGAAGGACAGGGCAAGGAGCTGTGGGAACTGAGCCTCACGGAAATCCTGCAATTCGCCCCCGGGGCCGAGCCCGACGTGTTCGACTGGCTGAGCATCGAAAACTCCGTGGCCCGCCGGCGCTCGCCGGGGGGCACCGCCCCGGAACGGGTGGCCGAGGCCCTGGAACGGGCGGAAGCGGAAATAGGACTGAATCTGCATGAGCAAGATATATAGCAGGGGTCGGGATTCAGGGGTCAGATGGCAGGGATCAGGGGTCAGGGGTCAGGGGCCAGAGGTGGGGTCTGTGCGCTTTACTAGCGCTTTACAGAAAACAGAAAACAGAAAACCGAAAACCGTAATTCGCCATCACCCGCCCCTCCCCTCAAAATACTTGTTCTTCGGTCTCCTCTGCCTCGTGCTCCTGGCCGGGGCTTGCGGCAAGAAGATGACGCCTTATGCCCCGGACCGGGTCTTGCCGGCGCCGGTGCGGGAGTTTCGCCTGGCCCAGGAAGGCGACTCCCTGGTGGTGAGCTGGCTGCTGCCCCGGGAAAACCTCCTGGGCCAGCCCCTGACCCAGGTCCAGGGCTGCCGGGTTTACCGGACCGCGGTTAAGGCGGTGTCGCCGGAAGCCCTCGCGTCAGCGGATTTCGTCTTGTATGCCGACATCGACCTGGCCTACCCCCAGCGGGGGGAGGTGCGGGGCGAGGCCATGCTGTTCCGGGACCGGGAGCTGGCGCCGGATCACCGCTATTACTACCGGGTGGCGGCCTATGACCAGGACGGCTACCTGGGCGGCTGGTCCAAGACCCTGAGCCACGCCTGGGGGTGGCTGCCCCGGGCCCCCCAGGAGCTCAAGGCCGTCCCCGGGGATAAGATCGTGTTTCTCTCCTGGCCCCCGGTGGCCGCCCTGCAAAACGGCTCCCCCGCCCGGGACCTGGCGGGGTATGTCATCTACCGCCTCTCCGGGGCGGGCGCCTGGATTCGCGTCACGCCGCTGCCTGTGGCCGCAAATAATTTTCAGGACGTGGCGGTGCTCAACGATGTGGAATATACTTATAAAATTCAGGCGGTGCGCCGGGTGGGCGCAGAGGTGCTGGCCAGCCTGGATTCCCCCACCCGGATAGCCATGCCGGAGAAACGCACCCCGCCGCCCCCGGTAATAAACGTCCTGGCGGTGACCACCTCCCAGGGGGTGGAACTCCGGTGGGAGGAAAGCCCCGTCCCGGACGCGGCCGGCTATCGGGTCTACCGCCGGGGCGCCGGGGAGGAGAAATACACCCTCCTCACCCCGGATATGGTGAAGAAGCCCTATTTCGTGGATGCCCGGGTGGGGCGGGGCCAGACGTACCATTACTATGTGACCGCGGTGGACGACTCCCCCCGGGCCAATGAGAGCCTGCCGTCGGAGACGATGTCGGTGAAGTATTAGCTGTTAGCTGTAGCAAAAACAAAAGCCAAAAAAGGCAACCAGCCGTTGCAGCCATTGAGTTGCATCGGTGGCACAGGCTTCCAGCCTGTGCGCCGCACCGGCAAGATGCCGGTGCCACCAAAGGCTTTTCTTCCTGGTTCCCAAGCTCCCGCTTGGGAACCCCATTGCCGGCCAAGCTCCTGCTTGGCTAGAGAAGCATCTATTTATTGCAGCAGGCGGCCCAAGCAGGAGCTTGGGAACGAGGGAAGCTGACCGCTGACTGCTGATAGCTGAAAGTCCAAAAGGTTTAAATTAATGCATCACTTCCACTACCAATCAGGTGAACTCTACTGCGAAAACGTGCCAGTACGAAAAATCGCCGCTAAGGTGGGCACGCCGTTTTATCTCTACAGCGCCGGCACCCTGACCCATCACTACCGGGTCTTCAACGCCGCGTTCGCCGAGTTTCCCCATATCGTCTGCTTCGCGGTGAAGGCCAATGCCAACCTGTCGATTTTGCGGCTCTTCGCCCGGCTGGGCGCCGGGGCGGACATCGTTTCCGGGGGCGAACTCTACCGGGCGCTGGCGGCCGGGGTGGACCCGGGAAAAATCGTCTACTCCGGGGTGGGCAAAAAACCCGAGGAGATCAAGGCGGCCCTCAAGGCGAACATCTTGCTGTTCAACCTGGAGTCCTCCCAGGAGTTGGAGGAGATCAACCGCATCGCCGGACGCCTGAAGTTGAAGGCCAGGGTGGCCCTGCGAATCAACCCGGACATCGATGCCCAGACCCATCCCTACATCTCCACCGGGCTTAAGAAGAACAAGTTCGGCATCGACATCGAGCAGGCCCTGGATGACTATTGCCGGGCCCGGGACCTGCCGCATCTCGACGTGGTGGGGGTGGCCTGCCACATCGGCTCCCAGATCACCCAGGTGTCGCCCTTTGTGGACGCCCTGGAGCGCCTCAAAGAGTTGATCGACCGGCTGCGGGCCCTGGACATCCAGATCCGCTACCTGGACCTGGGCGGCGGCCTGGGGATTCAATACCACGACGAAGCGCCGCCGCACCCGGACGAGTACGGGCAGCAACTCCTGGAACGCCTCAAGGGCCTTAAGTGCACCCTCATCCTGGAGCCCGGGCGGGTGCTGGTGGGCAACGCCGGCATCCTGGTGACCAAGGTGCTCTACACCAAGCCCGGCGGCGCCAAGCATTTTATCATCGTGGACGCGGGCATGAACGACCTGGCCCGGCCCAGCCTCTACGGCTCGTATCACGGCCTGTGGCCGGTGGTGGAGGGCGCCCATCCCCAGGTGAAGGCCTCCATTGTGGGTCCCATCTGCGAGTCCGGGGATTTCCTGGCCAAGGACCGCCTGATGCCGGCGTTCGCTCCGGGGGAGATGGTGGCGGTCATGAGCGCCGGGGCCTACGGCTTTTCCATGAGTTCCAACTACAACGCCCGGCCCCGGGTACCCGAAATCTTGGTGCAGGATCAGGATTTTTATGTTATCAGAAAACGGGAGACCTACCGCCAGCTTATCTGGGGGGAGTCCATCCCGGATTTTTTGAAATCCTAAGTGTTGCGTTTCAGGAAAACCTTAAGAAAGAAAAACCTCTTGTGCCCTCCCCCTTGATGGGGGAGGGTTCGGGTGGGGGTGACGAAACCATGAAAAGATACAGAGCCTTACCCCCTCCCCCTAACCCCCTCCCACCAGGGGAGGGGGAATTTAACGATGCTAACTTATTGAAGCTCTCTCCGAAACACGACACTATGGGAGCGATTCATTAAGCCCTGTGAGGGCGTGATAAGTCACGCCCTCACAGATAATTTGCCGGTTTTTCCTGGTTCCCGAGCTGAGCTTGGTAACGAGTATTCAGGTTATCAAACCAAACCATAATCCCCCTAAATCCCCCTTTAAAAAAGGGGGACTTAAAAAGACTGTTTCGTATTCCCCCCTTTTCTAAAGGGGGGCTAGGGGGGATTAAAATGAGAGCCAATTTTGGAAAACAACCGCATCCCCTTCTACAAGATGCACGGGGGGGGCAACGATTTCGTGCTGGTGGACCACCGGGAGCGCTTCATCCCCGAGGCCGAACAACCGGAGTTCGCCCGCCGGGTTTGCCATCGCCAATTGGGGGCCGGGGCCGACGGCCTGATCCTCATCGAGGCCTCCCCCACGGCGGATTTCCACTGGCGCTTTTATAACGCCGACGGCTCCGAGCCCGAGATGTGCGGCAACGGCGGACGCTGCGCCGCCCGGTTTGCGGTCCTGACCGGCATCGCCCCGGCGATCCTTACCTTTGAAACCCTGGCCGGCACTATTGCTGCCGAAGTCCGGGGCCGCCTGGTCAAACTGCTCATGGCCGGCGTCGGGGGGGTTCGTAAGGATCAAATCATCCCTCTGGAGAGGGAATCCCTTCTGGGCCATTTCCTGAAGGTGGGCGTGCCCCACGTGGCCGTGCCGGTGCCCGACCTGGAGGCGGCCCCCGTCACCGGCTGGGGCCGGGCAGTCCGCTTTCATCCGCTCTTTGCCCCGGCGGGGACCAACGTGAATTTCATCCGGGTGGAAGGCCCCCAAACCTTAAGGATCCGCACCTATGAGCGGGGGGTGGAGGACGAAACCCTGGCCTGCGGCACCGGCGCCGTGGCTTCCGCTCTGATCGCCGCCCGCCTGGGCCAGGTGGTCTCCCCGGTGACCGTCCACACCCGGGGCGGCGAAGCCTTGACCGTGTATTTCACGCCGAACGGGGAGGCCTTTACCGAGGTCTTCCTGGAAGGCGACGCCCTGGTGGTCTACCAGGGAGAACTGTGGATCGACGAACTCAAGTAAGGAGGTACCACCATGTTCAAGGGAGCCATCACCGCCATCGTCACTCCCTTCAAGAACGGCCAGTTCGATGAAGCGGCCTACCGGGAGCTTATCGATCTCCAGGTTAAGGGAGGCATCCACGGCATCGTGCCCTGCGGCACCACCGGCGAATCCGCCACGCTGTCCCACGCCGAGCACAAACGGGTGGTGGAGACCTGCATCGACCAGGTGAAAAAACGGGTCATAGTAATCGCCGGGACCGGGTCCAACAATACCGCCGAATCCCTGGAGCTGACCCAACACGCCGAGAAGGCCGGGGCGGACGCGGCCCTGATGATCACGCCTTACTACAACAAGCCCACCCAGGAAGGGCTCTATCAGCACTATAAAACCGTGGCCACCAACACCAGGATTCCCATTGTCGTCTACAACGTGCCCTCCCGCACCAGCGTCAACCTGCTGCCCGAGACCGTGGCCCGGCTGATGGACTTCCCCACCATCAAGGGGATCAAGGAGGCCACCGGCGACCTGAAGCAGGTCGCCAAGGTCCTGGAACTGTGCGGCGACAAGCTTGCCGTGCTCTCCGGGGACGATTTCACCGTGCTGCCGCTCCTGGCGGTGGGCGGCCATGGGGTGATTTCCGTGGTCTCCAACGTGGCGCCCGGGGACATGGCGGGGATGTGCAACGCCTTCTTCGAAGGCGACCTGGCCAAAGCCAGAGCGCTGCACTACAAGATGTGGCCCCTGATGGAGGCCATGTTCTTCGAGACCAACCCCACCCCGGCCAAAACCGCCCTGAAAATGATGGGCAAAATCACCGGCGAGGTCCGGCAGCCCCTCTGCCCCCTGTCAGCCGCCAACGAAGAAAAACTGCGCCAGGTGCTGCAGAAATATGGGCTGATTAAGTAGAGAGCGGCAGCGTAGGGGCGGGTTTTAAACCCGCCCCTACAGGCTCCCCAGCAGACCCTAAGGAGGCCGTTATGATCAAAGCAATCGTCACCGGCGTGGCGGGCCGCATGGGCGGCCGCATCGTGCACATGATGGAGGCGGCCGCGGGCATCCGGCTGGTGGGGGCCGTGGAGTCGCCGGGGCACGTGGCGGTGGGCAAAGATGTGGGCGAGGTTGCGGGGTTGCCCCCCAAAGGGATCAAGGTGGTGGACTCCCTGGGCCAGGTCTTGCCCGAAGCCGCGGTGGTCATCGAGTTCACTCATCCCGAGCCGTCCCTGACGCATCTCCGGGCCGTGGCTGACGCGGGCAAAGCCATGGTCTTGGGCACCACCGGGTTTTCCCCGCCCCAAATCGCCGAGATTCACGCCCTGGCCTCCCGGGCCCACCTGGTGTTCGCCCCCAACATGAGCGTCGGGGTTAACCTGATGTTCAAGGTGGTGGCGGACATTGCCCGGGTGCTGGGAGACGGCTACGACGTGGAGATCGTCGAGGCCCACCACCGCCTGAAAAAAGACGCCCCCAGCGGCACCGCCATCAAGTTGGGGCAGGTCATCGCCCACGCCCTGGGCCGGGAATTGGAAAAGACCGGGGTATATGCCCGCCACGGCATCATCGGGGCGCGCACGGAGAAAGAGATCGGCATCCAGACGGTGCGGGCCGGGGACATCGTCGGGGAGCACACGGTGCTCTTCGCCGGGCTGGGCGAGCGCCTGGAGATCATCCACCGGGCCCACAGCCGGGACAATTTCGCCCGGGGCGCGGTGCGGGCGGCGCAGTGGATCGTGGCCCAGCCGCCTGGCCTGTACGACATGCAGGATGTCCTGGGGTTGAAATAAATGCGCATCTTTCTGGTTCCCAGGCTCCTCGGGCTGCTTGGGAACCCGTTTACTGCAAAGCTCCTGTTCCGTTTTGGTGGCACAGGCTTCCAGCCTGTGCGCCGCACCGGCAAGATGCCGGTGCCACCAAAGGCGGCGGGCACGGAGGCCTGCCCCACCAACCTTTTCATGCTTTACGGGTGAGCCGAAGGCTCATGTTCAACTGCTTTGCAAATTCAGCAGGCAGAATATCTTTCAATAATCGCAGATTGCCTAAGCTGAGCTTAGGCAGAAAAGTGCGTTCCCAAGCAGGACGGGAACGAGAACAATGCCCCCGGGGATGAAAAATCCCCCCTGCCCCCCTTTTTCAAAGGGGGGGGTTAAAGTCCCCCTTTAGCAAAGGGGGATTTAGGGGGATTTGGGGTTTCACGGTATAAAAGCCTGCGGCTACAGAAAAACTTCCACCATGAGAATCGTGCGTTTTGAACTGAAAGGTCGATCAGGCTACGGCATCCTGGAAGGGGAGAAAATCTCGGTCTTATGGGGCACTCCCTATGGTGGTGGTTTGGAGAATACCACCGGGGAGGTCATGTCGCTCTCGGAGGTCACCCTGTTGGCGCCCTGCGAGCCCACGAAGATCGTGGCCCTGGGGTTGAACTACCGGGACCACGCCCTGGAGTTTGGCCACCCCCTGCCCTCGGAGCCTTTGATCTTTATGAAACCCTCCACCGCGGTGATCGGCCCGGATGAGGACATCGTTTACCCAGCCATGTCCCGGCGGGTGGACTACGAAGCGGAACTGGCCGTGGTGATGGGGCGGACTTGCCGCCACGTTACGGCAGAGGATTTTCGGGACTACGTCCTGGGGTACACCGCCATCAACGACGTCACTGCCCGGGATTTGCAGAAAAAAGACGGGCAGTTCACCCGGTCCAAGAGTTTTGACACCTTCGCGCCCCTGGGGCCCTGGATCGAGACCGCGATCCCGGACCCGGACAACCTCATGGTGGAGGCTTACCTGAACGGGGCGCGCCGGCAGCACTCCAGCACCCGGAACCTGGTCTTTCCGGTGGCCACCCTGGTGTCGTTCATTTCCCGGATCATGACGCTGTGGCCCGGCGATGTCATTGCCACGGGCACGCCCGCCGGGGTCGGCCCCATGGCCCCCGGCGACGTGGTGGAAATCCGGGTGGAAGGTGTCGGCACGTTGCGAAATCGCGTCGTGTCATGATTCATATTGAAAATGGTATAAAACCAGCCACACCTTGAATACCGGCTGTTTTCAGTCCCCCTTTCCTAAAGGTGGATTTAGGGGGATTATTAAGCACTTATTTAATCCCCCCTTACCCCCCTTTAGAAAAGGGGGGAGAAAAAACCTAGATTTTAAGCCATGTTTCTTAATTATAAAGCGCAACGTTAGTCGCAAAAAGGGCCGGTAAATGAAGCAATTCTTTGAACCCGCGGCGCGCCTGGGCCTGATCCCGCCCTATCTTTTTAAAACCATCGACGACAAGAAGGCTGAGGTCAAGGCCCGGGGGGTGGATATCATCGACCTGGGGGTGGGGGACCCGGATCTTCCCACCCCTCTGTTCATCGTCAAGAAAATGGAAGAGGCGATTCATGATAGAGAAACCCACCGCTATCCGGCCTATTCCGGCATGAACCGCTTCCGGGAGGCGGTGGCCCGCTGGTATCAGGGGCGCTTCGGCGTGGACCTGGACCCGGAGAGCGAAGTCCTCACCCTTATCGGCTCCAAGGAGGGCATCGCCCATTTGCCCCTGGGGATCAACAACCCAGAGGACATCAACCTCATGACCAGCCCCGGGTACCCGGTCTACCAGATGGGCACCCTGTTCGCCGGCGGCCACTGTCACTTTCTCCCCCTCACCCGGGAGAACCGCTTTCTGCCGGACCTGCACGCCATTGCGCCGCTGGTGGCCCGGGACTCCAAGGCGTTCTTTTTCAATTACCCCAACAACCCCACCGCGGCGGTGGCGGATAAAGAGTTCTTCGCCCGAGTGGTGGACTACTGCAAGGAATATCAGATTGTCGCGGTCCACGACGCCGCGTACACCGAATTGGCCTACGACGGCGGGAAGCCCCCTAGTTTTCTGGAGGCGCCCGGGGCTAAAGATATCGGCATCGAATTTCATTCCCTCTCCAAGACCTACAACATGACGGGGTGGCGCCTGGGCATGGCGGTGGGCAACCGGGAGGTGTTGGCGGCGTTGGGCAAAATCAAGAGCAACACCGACTCCGGGGTGTTCAATGCCATCCAGATTGCCGGCATCGCCGCCCTGGATTCGGATCAGAGCTGCGTCCGGGAAAATTGCGCCATACTCCAGGAACGCCGGGACCTGCTGGTGGGCGGCTTGAAGAATTTGGGCTACGACGTGGAACTGCCTAAGGCCACCTTCTACGTGTGGCTGGCGACGCCCCCGGGCCTGACCTCCATGGCTTTCACCACCCAGTTGCTGGAAAAAGCCGGGATCGTCACCATCCCCGGCAACGGCCTGGGGGCTCCGGGCGAAGGCTATGTCCGCCTGGCCCTGACGGTGCCCAAGGCGCGGCTGGAAGAAGCCCTGGCCCGCCTGGCCCGCCTGGGCTAATGGTATAAACAGGAGGGCATGGGGGAAGGGGCCCACCGCCACTAGTGTTGCGATCCATAAATTGTATGGGATAAAACAAGCCCTATCTTGACGGCCGGGGGTTTTAAGTCCCCCTTTTTTAAAGGGGGATTTAGGGGCAATGCTGTTCACTTAATCGCCGAGAGCTCTGCGGAGATCATTTCTTCTGTCATTCTGAGGAAGCGAAGCGACCGAAGAATCTCCGAATGCGAGATGCTTCGCTTCACTCAGCATGACAAAATTTTTTCTGCGCCTTAAGTGAACCGTATTGGATTTAGGGGGATTATTTGGCGCTTATTTAATCCCCCCTGCCCCCCCTTTAGAAAAGGGGGGGGAGAAAACCCCCAACTTTATTTGCCATATTAATTGTGAAATGTCACGATAGCCCCTTACTGAAGGGTCGGGGCGGTAGGCTCACCGTTCCAACAAAATTTCTTAACCGCCACTTTTTCTTCCCTGGAAAGATGCCTCATCATATTGCCGATGGATAATGCGCCAAACCGCAAAAACTGGCTGGAGAGAAATCCCAAAAAGGTCGTTTGCGTCCTTGTGCTCCTGGCCATTAGCGGCCTGGCGGTCGTGACTGAAAAGATCCTGGATAGCCGCACCCATAACCTGATAAACCCCACCGGCATCAAACGCTATATAAAACTTAGAGAGTTCAACCCGTTATATCGGGACGTCCTGGTACCGGACGCCGGCGCCATGCGGATGTCCGACGGCCTGGAACAAAAAAAGTTTGTGCTGCGGGTGGACCGGCAGGGCTTTATCATGCCCGCCAAAATTCACGACCACCCCGACCTGACCATCGCCTTTTTGGGCGGTTCCACCACCGAATGTACCTATGTGGACGAGGATAACCGGTTTCCTTACCTGGCGGGGCGCTTGCTGGAACGCGAGACCCGTCTCAAGGTGAACTCCTTCAATGCCGGGCGCAGCGGCAACAACACCCTGCACTGCCTGAACATCCTGCTGAATAAAGTCGTAAATCTCCAGCCCGATCTCGTCGTCCTGATGGAAAACATCAACGACCTGGCCATCCTGATGTACGAAAAGACCTATTGGAACACCAATCCCTCCCGGTCGCCTCTCCTCGAGAAACCGCCCAATTTCAAGACCGTGGGCCAAGACCTGGAGCAGACCTTCCACCTGGTCAGGGACCTGACCTTTCCCAACCTCTCCCGGGAATTGAAGAAAATGTCCCCTTTCGGACGCCTTGGAAAGGGGGATGAGTTTAAAGGAGTCCGGGGCAAGAAAATCACCATCGACCAGGAGGTGCTGGTCCGGGAATTTTCCTTGAACTTACAGACATTCATCAATATCTGCCGGGCCCGGGAGATCACGCCGGTGCTCATGACCCAGGCCAGCCGGTTGACGGAGTCCCCCGACCCGTTGATCCAAAAGTTGATGGGGAGCCTGGAATTTAGCCAGGGGATTACCTATGCGGAATTCAAGGCCGCCTTTGACCGGCTCAATCAAACCATCCGGGACGTAGGCGCCCAAAACCAGGTGCTGGTGATCGACCTGGCCCGAGAGATTCCCCCGGTTAAAGAAAATATCTGTGACGTGGCCCATTTCAATGATCAGGGATCCAGACTGGCCGCCGCTCGCATTGCCGCCGGCTTAGCCCCGGTGATCGCGTCCTTGCCGAAAAAGCCTGTATCCAGTAACTAAAATAAGATAAGATGATCTTATGCCTTTGGGATTCGCCGCCATCACCGAACGGGCTCCGGTTATCGCTTACCTGGGGTTGGGGGCTAATTTGGGCGACCCCTGCCGGCAGTTGGCGGAAGCGCTGGAACGCCTGAACGCCGCGGAAGAGGTGGAAGTGACCCGGGTGTCCACCTTCTACCGAAACCCGCCGCTGGGGCCTTCGAATCAACCCTGGTACGTCAATGCTGCGGCCCGGGTGCGCACCCGCCTGGGGCCGGAAGAATTGCTGCGGCTGTTGCAGCAGGTGGAAACCGCCCTGGGGAGAGTCCGGGGAGAACGCTGGGGGCCCCGGCGCCTCGACCTGGACCTGCTCTTGTTTAACGGGGAAGTAATCTTTGCCCCCCACCTGGTGGTGCCCCACCCGGAGATGCATCGGCGGGCCTTCGTGCTGGCCCCCCTGGCAGAGATCGCCCCCCAGGCCTGGCACCCGGTGATGGGCAAGAGCGCCGGGGACCTGCTGTCCGAACTGGACCCCGCCGACCGGGCGGCATTGCAACCTATTGCCGCAGATTGAGGACAATCTCGGATGTTTAAAACACTGCTTTATTTGGGTCTGGGATATCTGGGTTATGTGATCATCAAGAAGGTGGCCGGGTCCCTGGGCCTCTGGCCCCAGGCGCCCAGACCTTTGGAGAAAAACCGGGAGGCGGATGTCCTGGTCCAGGACCCGATGTGCAAAACCTTTATTCCCCGGCGGGAAGCCCTCAGGACCGAAAGGGACGGCGCCACCTATTTTTTCTGCTCCGAAGGCTGTTTGAAGCGCTTCCAAAGTAGTGGTAGAAGTTGACTTATGATATAATAAGAGGGTTTTATGAAATTCTTTATCGACACCGCCAAGCTGGATGAGATTAAGGAGGCCCACAGCCTGGGCCTGGTGGACGGCGTTACCACCAACCCGAGCCTGTGCGCCAAAATCGGCATTGGCACCAAAGAGCAGTTCAAGAAGCACATCCGCACCATCTGCGAGTTGGTGCAGGGTCCGGTGAGCGCCGAAGTCGTGGCCACCGAGGTCAACGCCATGGTGGCCGAGGCCCGGGAACTGGCCCAGATTCATGAATGGGTAGCGGTCAAGATCCCCATGACTCCTGACGGGATCAAAGCCACCCGAATCCTGGCGGAAGAGGACATCAGGGTCAACGTCACCCTGATCTTTCAGCCGCTCCAGGCCCTACTGGCCGCCAAGGCGGGCGCGGCGTACGTCAGCCCGTTTATCGGCCGCCTGGATGACATCAGTCACCGGGGCATGGAAATCGTCGAACAGATCGTCACCATTTTTGAGAATTACGGCTTTGACACCGAAATCATCGTGGCCTCGGTGCGCCACCCCTTGCACGTCTTGGATGGCGCTCTGGCCGGGGCCGATATCGCCACCATCCCGTACGGGGTGATGATGCAGCTTTTTAAGCATCCTTTGACGGATATCGGCTTACAAAAGTTCCTGGAAGATTGGGAGCGGGCCCGCAAATCCTGAGATGCACCAGGCAGACAACAACAATTGGGGCACCCCTAACATCCTCACCGGAGCCCGGATTGCCGCGGTGCCCGTGGTGATGCTCCTCCTGTGTTTTCCCGGGCGGTGGGCTAGCTTTTTTGCGGCCCTCTGTTTCGTGCTGGCGGGCGCCACCGATTTCCTGGACGGGTTTTTGGCCCGGCGCCAACGCCTGGTGAGCCGGTTGGGCAAGTTCATGGACCCCCTGGCCGACAAGCTGCTGGTCTCGGCCGCCCTGATCATGCTGATCCCTTTGGGCCGGGCGCCGGCCTGGATGGCCTTTATCGTCGTGGGGCGCGAGCTGGCGGTCACCGGCCTTCGGGGGCTGGCCGCGGCGGAAGGCATCATCCTGGCCCCGGACCGTTGGGGCAAGGCCAAGACTTTGCTGCAAATGGCGGCGCTCACCGCCTTAATTTTGCATTATCCGTACAATGGTATAGATTTTCACGGGCTGGGCATGTGGCTGTTATGGCTGGCCCTCATTGCCACCGTGGCGTCCGGGGTGAGTTATTTTCGAGCCTTTTTCCGGCAGTACCCGGAAAACCGGCCCCCTTGACAAAAATATATTCTTGAGAGAAACTTAAAGGTCACTAAAATCGGAGGATTCCTTTGGCCAAACATTTATCCGCCCTGAAGCGGGCACGACAGAACGAGAAACGGCGGCAGCGCAACCAGAGCCGTAAAACCCGGGTCAAGAACGTGGTGCGCCAGGTGCGCCAGGCCGTAGCCCAAAAGAATGCCGAAGAGGCCCAGGCGGCCTTGCAGAGCGCCATCCCCACCATCGCCCGGGTGGCCGGCAAGGGCACCCTGCACTGGCGGGCCGCAGCTCGCAAGATTTCCCGCCTCACCCGTCAGGTCAACGCCCTCACCCGCGCCTCCTGATTCTAACTGCACTGCGATTAAGATAATGAGGGGCGGTTGACCAACCGTCCCTCATTTGCCAATTCTTTCCTTCATCAGGTTGGAAAGAGGACTTGCACCTCCAAGCTGCTAGGCATGCTCGGCACACCAAAAAAGGCGGGAGGATGAACCCCCCGCCCATGGCTGGCTAAAAAAACTCAAGCAATCAGCGGGCCGTGGCCTTAGCCAGCTTTTCCCGATGAGACATGCAATTGCGGCAGAGAGGCGCCTCGGGCATGATCTCCAGCCGGCGCGGTTCGATGGGCTGTCCGCAGACCTCACAGTACCCATAGCTGCCGCTCTCTATCCGGTTCATGGCCTCCTCGATAGCCTCCAGTTCCTGGCGCTTCGGTCCCAAGAGGGTGAGGTTGGTTTCGGCCATGAGACTGACAGTGGCCTGGTCCTCTTCGTCCCGGGCCGCGGCCAGCATCTCCTGGTAGCCATCGCCGATATTGCTCTTGAGCTGTTGCTTGACCTCCTGCCAGAGGCGCCGTTTCCGGTCCAGCAAGCGCTCTTTTACCTCATTTAGTTTCTCAGGGCTCAGTCCTGCCATGGTTCAGTCCCTCCCCGGGTTCCGGCCGGAGCCGTTTGGGAACCCCGACCTTATTCCAGAAAATCCTCCAGCGCCGCTTTGCGGGTGGGATGCTTTAAGCGCTTCAGGGCCTTTTTCTCAATCTGCCGGATGCGCTCCCGGGAAACCTTGAAGGCCCGGCCGATTTCTTCCAGGGTGTGTTCCACTTCCTCGCCGATCCCAAACCGCATCTTCATGATCTTTTCTTCCCGAGCGGTGAGGGTGGTCAAAATAGAGCCGGTCTTCTCACCCAGTTGGGATTCGAGAATGGCCTCGTAAGGAGACACCGCCCTGTCATTGCGGATGAAGTCGCCCAGCCGGTCCCCTTCGTCACCCACCGGGGTCTCCAGCGAAATAAGTTCATCCGCCAGGTTGGTGACCAGGAGGATTTTCTCCTCCGGCACCCCGGACCGTTCGGCAATCTCTTTCAGGCTCGGGTCCCGGCCCAGTTCCTTGAGCAGGTCATAGAAGGCCCGGTAGCACCGGTTGCGGATCTCCTGAAGGTGTACCGGGATCCGGATGGTCCGGGTCTTGTCATAGATGGCTCGGGTTATGGTCTGCCGGATCCACCAGGAAGCAAAGGTGCTCAGGCGGTAACCGGTGGTGTAATCATACCGGGTCACCGCTTTCATCAAGCCCAGGTTGCCTTCCTGGATCAGGTCCGAGAAAGTCAGCCCCCGGTGAAGATATTTCTTGGCGATACTCACCACCAGGCGCAGGTTGGCCTTGATCATCTGGTCCCTGGCCTGATTGACCTCATCTTCCGTCACCTGGATGCAGTCGGCCAGTTCCTTGACCGCGCTGGCTTCCGGATGGTGCTTCTGCACCTGGCAAAGTCTCTGGTGAATCACCTTGAAGAGCTTTTCCTTCCCTTGGGCGCTCTTGTCCGGGGTCTGGAACCAATGCTGGAGCTTCTTCTGGAGGTAACGGATTTCCTCCAGGTCGGACTGCGCGATGAACACCAGGTTCAGGATGTGATCCTGCCCCTCTTTGATAATGCGCCCCAAACTCCTCTCCTCTTCCGGGGACAGGATGGAATACCGCAGCATCTCTCGGAAGTAGGCGGCCACCAGACCCTCGTGTTCGGGAATCTCGTCGGCTTCGAT
Organism: Deltaproteobacteria bacterium; assembly: GCA_016875015.1. Classification (GTDB taxonomy): domain Bacteria; phylum Desulfobacterota; class Desulfobaccia; order Desulfobaccales; family 0-14-0-80-60-11; genus 0-14-0-80-60-11. Next base: position 15,739 of record VGSJ01000031.1, read on the forward strand.
GACATCATCCAGTTCATCGTCCGCCCCCTCGGCCGGGGCGGGGCCATAGCCGGTCGCATCCAATTGCTCGGAGACGTCCAGCTCCTCATCTGCCGATCCCTCAAAGGGGACCCGGACGGTTTCCCTATCCCCCTCGGGGACGGAAAACTGGTCATAGGCCAGGAATTCACTACCGCCCAATTCGATAAACTTCTTAAGGTAATCTTTTTCCATGAAATTTCGTCCTGTGATGCCGCCCTGATGTGATACCGCCCTGATGACCTGATGAGTCGAAAAGACTAAATTAGCTATTTTACCTCTTATTAGACTATTGTCAAGATAAAAAGTTAATGGCCTTTCCCCTTATTTTACTTATCGGCAGTATCCCGGTAATTTTTCACTGATTTTAAAATAATTATCTTTGCCGGATTGTCAATAATTATCTGCACAAAATCTTTTCCATGTCTTAGGAAGCCCTCAAAACCTCTCCTTGACCCGCTTTGGGCGCCAGAGTATCATAAGCCTTATCTCTTTTGCAGAGGCCCGAGTCATGCCCCATCAGCTTATTTCTCACCTTAAGGAAGGCGACGCGGTGCAGCAATATTTCCTGGTGCGCCAGGCGGAGAACCGTACGGACAAGTCTGGCAACCCCTACCTCTCCCTGGTTTTGGGGGACAAAAGCGGCGCCATGGTAGCCCGGGTCTGGCACAAAGTGCTGGCCAAATGCCCCGGGCCCTTCGCGCCGGGGGATCATGTGGGAGTCCAGGCGCAGGTCGAGTCCTACAAGGGCGAACTTCAGCTCAACGTCCGTTATATCAATACCGTCCCGGCCCTCCGGGACCTGGGCCGGGACCTCCAGGAGTATGACCCGGAGCTGCTCTGCCAGGCCACCCCGTACAACCGCCAGGAATTGTGGCAGGAACTGCGGCATCTGGCCGAAACCCAAATCCGGCCGCCGCTCGGGCAGTTGGTCCTCAGCCTCCTGGACCGCTACCGGGAGGAGTTTCTGGTCTGCCCTGCCGCCCGCCTCTATCACCACCCTTACCTGGGGGGGCTCCTGGAACACACCTGGTTCGTGACCCGCCACGCCCTGGCCTCCCTCACCATTTATCCCGACCTGAACCGGGACCTGGTCCTGGCCGGGGCCATCCTCCACGACCTGGGCAAAGTCAAAGAGCTGGCCAACCCGGCCGCCCCGGAAGCCACCGTGCCGGGCCGGCTCCTGGGCCACATCGTCCTGGGCTGGGACATGGTCCGCTCCGAAGCCCAGGCCCTGGACTTCCCCGACCCCACCCTCCTGGTGCAACTGGAACATATCATCCTGTCCCACCATGGCACGATGGAATTCGGCTCCCCTGTTGTTCCCAAGACCCGGGAGGCGTTGCTGGTAAATTTTCTGGATGACCTGGACGCCAAGCTGAAGATGATGAGTCAACATCTGGAAAGCGATGCCGGGGAAGGCGATTTCACCAGCTATCACCGGGTGTTGCAGCGAGGCCTCTATAAGGGCGGCCCTTCCGGCGCCGGCGACCCGGAACCGGACCGGGAGCCTGATAATTAACTAGTTCCCACCCGGAAACTGGTTGTTTTATGGTTATGGTTTTAGCGTCTAAAGGGCATTTTGAGGTCCGTAGCGGGAAAGCAAAGGGCGTCGCGGCCAAAGGCCTCGTTCTCCCTTCTTCCGGCGCCGCGCTGAAAGTTTCTCCCCTCCGGAAATTGGCGCGGCAAATCGCTCTTTGATATCATACCCTCACTCCACCTCAAAGACAAAGGCCTCGGCCGCTTCCGATCCCCGGCCCACTTCGGCCAACTTCCGGGCGCAATTCCCGCACAGGTATCGGTTGGGAAATTTGTCCCATTTGACCACCGGCACAGTTTTATAGCCATCTAATTTTTTGGTGGGAACCCCTTTGCCGGTCAACTCCGATTCCACCTCCACCACTCTCCAGCCGACAATGTCCCGGTCCGTGGGAATAGCCGAACCCACCGTCAGACGCTCTATCTGGGTAATCCGCAAGGGCGCCACCCGCTTGGCCTGACAGATGGCGCACTCAAAGGTTAACCGGTCTCCCCACCAGATGGTGTTATATCCGTCTTTGGGGTGTTTCCGGCCGGTGAACCAATCCACCGCCTCCTTTAAAGAGGGGGCGAAGTGCGGTAAGACCGGATTCTCCCCCAGAACCCAAAAGCGGCTAAACTTCAGGTCGCCGGTTTTGAGCGCCGCCCGGAAGAATTCTTCGGTGTAGAATTCCCGTCCCGCCTTTTTAATCCGCACCTTGTACCGCTGATCCTCGATGCACAGGCGCTTTTCGACAATCTCCCAGGTGGGCTCTTCTGGGGCCTTTGATTTGAAAAAATCTAAGATTCCCATGCGCTTACCTCTCTACCGGGGTTGACGGGAGCCAACCGGCGCCCCGCACTCCTCTCGCTTCTGATCCGGGGGCTGGAAGCGGAACCGGGGCGACCCGGCGAATCGCCCCTACCCTTCCCTGGCCAGGTTTAACGCGCCGCCAACCGCCAGCAGTCGCCGCTGCCGCGCCGACAGGTCCACCCGGACCCAGATTTCTTTTTCATAAGGCGTCTTTCCTTTTGAGCGGATTAACCGTACATCCGGGACCCAAGGTCTTTCCGCAAACACCCTCAGGGGCAGGCGTTCCGCCCCGTCCAGCAGCCGCTGCCGCACCCCGGGCAATTCCAGGGTGTGGCCCTGGGTCATGACGTCGTAATCCCCGGGATTCTCAAAGGTCAGGGGCAGGATGCCGAAATTGATCAGGTTGGCCAGGTGAATCCGGGCAAAACTTTTCACCAGCTTGACCCTGACTCCCAGGTACCGGGGCGCCAGGGCGGCGTGCTCCCGGGACGACCCCTGGCCGTAGTTCTCCCCGCCGATGACCGCGCCTTCCCCCCGCCCCTTGACCCGCTGGGGGAATTCCGGGTCCAGGCGGGTGAAGGCGTACTGGCTGATGGCCGGGAGGTTGCTCCGGAGCGGCAGGATCTGGCTGCCCGCGGGCAGGATATCGTCGGTGGTGACATTATCCCCCACTTTGAGCCACACTTCTCCACGCCAGGTCTCGGGAAGGGGCGCGAGCTGCGGAAAGGGCACGATGTTGGGGCCTCGGACCACTTCCCCGGCTTCGCCCGGCGGCGGCGGGGGGATGATGGTCTCCCCACTAACCACCAGGCGCCGGGGCCCGGTAACCCGAGGGTAATCCCCCAACTCCCGGGGGTCCCGCAGTTCCCCGAAGATGGCCGCGGCCACCGCGGTTTCGGGGCTGGCCAGATAGACCCGGTCGTCCTTGGTGCCGCTGCGTCCCGGAAAGTTCCGGGGAAAGGTGCGCACCGACGCCGCATTGGTGGGCGGGGCCTGGCCCATGCCGATGCACCCCCAACAGCCCGGCGGCATCACCCGGGCCCCGGCCTCTAAGAGCGGCGCCAGCCCCCCGGCCCGGATGAGGTTTTCCAACACCTGCCGGGAGCCGGGGTTGATCTCCAAACTTACCCGGGGGTGCACCCGCCGGCCTTGCAGAGCCCGGGCGGCGATCATCAAATCCCGCAACGACGAATTGGCGCAGGAGCCGATGAGCACCTGCTCCACCGGCGTCCCCTCCAGGTCTTTCACCGGCGCCACCCGGTCCGGGGAACTGGGCTGGGCCGTGAGGGGCGTCAACGCCTCCAGGTCCACCTCCTCCACGGCGGCGTAGCGCGGGCGACCCTGGGCCTTGAGGGGCCGGAAATCCTGCTCCCGACCCTGCGACTTCAGAAACCGGAGGGTCTGGGCATCCGCCGGGAAGATGGAGGTGGTGGCCCCCAGCTCGGCCCCCATATTGGTGATGGCCGCGCGTTCGGGCACACTGAGATGGCGCAGGGCCGGCCCGAAGAATTCCAGGATCTTGCCCCGGCCCCCCTTGACGGTCAGGCGGCGCAGCAATTCAAGGATGACGTCCTTGGCCGACACCCAAGGCCGAAACCGCCCCGTCAGCCGCACTCCCAGGACCTCGGGCATGACCAGGTAAAAAGGCTGCCCGGCCAACGCCAGGGCCACGTCCAGCCCCCCGGCCCCAAAGGCCAGCATTCCGGCGCCCCCGGCCGTGGGGGTGTGGCTGTCGGACCCCAGCAAGGTCTTACCCGGGGCGCTGAATCGCTCCAGATGCACCTGGTGGCTGATGCCGTTGCCCGGCGGCGAAAAGTAGAGGCCGTAACGGGCCGCTACCGTCCGCAAAAACCGATGGTCGTCGGCGTTGCGAAAATCCGTCTGGGGCAGATTGTGGTCCACATAACTTACCGCCACCTCGGGCCGGACCCGCGCCACCCCCATGGCCTCGAACTCCAGATAGGCCAGCGTGCCGGTGGCATCCTGGGTCAAGGTATGATCAATCTTGAGGGCCACCTCGGCGCCGGGCGCCAACTCCCCGGACACCAGATGCGCCGCCATCACCTGCTCAACAATGGTTTTTGCCATATCGATCCCTTCGGGAAATGGTGTGGCGGAGGGCTTAAGCAGTGAGCCGCAAAATCGAAAACTGCTCACTGCTCACTTTCCCCTCAACTTTCTTAAGATATTCTATCAAAACATTCGGGCGGTTGCTGCCGATGCCGTCCAGGTTCATGGTCAGGTAAGGTTGCAGGGTAGTGATATCGTCGATGTTCCAGACGTAGACCAACAGGCCGTGGTTATGGGCGGCGGCCACCAGTTCCGGGGTCACGTAGGCGTACTGGAGGATCAGGGCGTCGGCGTTGGCGGCCCGGGCCAGGCCCACGGGGTCCGCCGGGCAGCCCACCATGAGGACGCCGGTGTTAAGGCGCGGCTCGGCCTCCTTCAGGGCTTTGACGGCCGGGTGCCAGAAGGAGATGACGGTGGCGAATTCAAAGGCCCGGCGTTCCTGGAAAAAACGCCGCACCGCCCCGGCGGCCTCCGGTTGTTTCAATTCCACCACCAGGTGGGCCTTCCCCTGCACCAGGTCATAGACTTCCTCCAGGGAGGGGATGGGCTCCCCCCGGCCGGCATCAAGGCGTTTAAGCTCAGCCAGGGTGAAGTCTTTCACCAGACCCCGGCTGTTGGTGGTCCGGTCCAGGGTTTCGTCGTGGATCACCGCCAGGCGGCCGTCTTTGGTCAACTGGACGTCCAGTTCCACCGCGGCCACCCCCACCGCCAACGCCCGGCTGAACGAGCGCAGGGTGTTTTCCGGTTCATCTACCGGGGCCCCCCGGTGTCCCATAATCTTTGCCACAGTGCCCCTCTCTTCAGGCGATCGGTCGGTTTCTGGCAGATTTTACCAGGAGTTTGCAGAATAAGATATCCGGTCGGAAGCGTTTTTTGATTTCCCCAAATGACCGGTCCCCCCGCATGACGCGGCAAAACACCTCCCAGGGATAGTCATAGCGCTCCAGGCATCTGAAGGCCAGCGGGCCGATATAATTAAATAATTTGGAAAACTGGTATGAAGCTGTCAGCTCCGGGGTGATCTCCCGGTCCACCCGGGCCTGGTAGTCGCTGAGGGCTCCGGTCTCCCCCCGGAAGAACCTGAGGATCTGCCGGGCCGCCAGGCGAGCGCTGTGCAAGGCGGAGAAAATTCCTTCCCCGGTCCAGAAATCCGCCAGGCCGGCGGCGTCCCCCACCAGGAGAACCCGGCCTTTCATGATGGGCCTGGGGGTTACCCGGTGGGGAACAAGGTGCGCCGCCAGAGGAAAAGACTGCTCCCCCAGGCCCAGGTGAGACAGCAGGCGGGCATGATACCGCTTGAGCTGCGGTCCCTGGGGCAAAGCCCCCCCCACCCCGATGAGCAGGACCTCGCCCCGGGGAAAGACCCAGGCATAGCCGTCGGCCATGGTCCCCATGTCCAAATAGATCGTGCGGGTAAACCCCGAGGCGCTCTCTCCCATCAGGTTCCGGGGGACTTCCATCTGGAGTCCCAGATGCCAGAAATCCACCGGCTGCAAGCCGGCGCATCGAGCCACTATGCTTCGGGCGCCGTCGGCTCCCACCACCACCCGAGCCGTAATCAGCCGCCTGGAGGTGACCAGGGTGGATGAGTCCCCCGGGCCTGCCATGATCTTCTCCAGCCGTTCCCCATCCCCGAACTCCCCTCCGGCTTGCCTCACCCGTTCCACCAGAAAGGCGTCGAACCGTTGCCGCGAAACCGTATAGAGCAACGGCTGCTGCGAGGCTTTGGTGAAGGCGCGGCCCAGGTTGAAGCTCAACTGCACCCGGCGAATCTCATTTTCCAGGACCGGACCCAGGTCCGGAGGCAGGAGCTTGAGGGCCTTGATGGTCAGACCGCCGGCACAGACTTTGATTCGGGGAAAAACGGCCTTATCGAGGATGAGGGGTTTCAGACCCCCCTGAAGCAGCTCGTAAGCCAGGGTGGCTCCGGCGGGACCAGCGCCGATGATGGCGACCTCGCAACTGGCCACCGGTGCGGTCATGGTCCACCTGGTCTGGGGGCGGCGCTCCTATGGGGGCGGAAACGGGGCAAAAAGCAGTTGATCCTTGTGCAGTGGCGTACTTTCGTATATTAGATGAAAGGCGCGGTGCTGGCAAGACCGGGAGGGGATATGAACTGGCTGGGGTTTTCCTTGCTGGCTTTGGGATTGTGGGGCGTGTGGGGCTTCCTGGGCAAGGTGGCCTCCCAGCACCTGCCCGCCCAACAGGTCTATCTGCTGGCCATTACCGGGCATCTGTTGGTGGGGGGGTACCTCCTGGCGGGTGGGATAGGGGCGGCCTCCTGGCAACCCTGGGGAGTCGGCGCCGCCCTGGGGGCCGGGATAGCCATGGCCGTGGGGCTCCTCTGCTTCTTCGAGGCCCTGGCCCGGGGCCCGGCCACGGTGGTGGTGCCCCTCACCGCCCTCTACCCGGCCATCGCCGTGGTCTTAATCTGGGTTTTCCTCCAGGAGGCCTTGACCCTGCGCCACCTGGCCGGCCTCGCCCTGGCGTTGGCGGCCGCCTGGCTGTTGTCTAAATAGTGGGGCCAAGAAAAGCCGCGCCGATACTGGCTCGTTTTTTTTTACAAAGGTTGAATTTCCAAGTAATACAGTTTTCTGTTTTCTGCTAAAAAGCTGCCATATATCATCAGGTTATGATTGGCGTTTGTTACATTTGAACCGGAATCATAAGAAGAGAGGTTATTAACCAACCATAAGGCGTAGCCAAGCCCAGATTGGCCTCTACCGGGGTTCCCAAGTATAACTTGGGAACCAGTACCTAATACATCATCGTATTATGAAATTGACCACTTAGCTATGGAAACTGAGCAGTCGTTCCCCAAGCGTGAGTCCAGGCGCATTCTCGGTCTGGATATGGGCGCCAAGCGCATCGGCCTGGCGGTGAGTGATCCTTTGGGGATCACGGCCCAGGGGCTGGAGGTTTGGATCCGCCGGGACCGGCAGGCGGACCTGGACCACCTCCTTACGGTCGGGCGGGATTATGCCGTGCAGCAGATTGTGGTGGGCCTGCCCCGGCACATGGACGGCCGCCTGGGGGATGCGGCCCCGGAAGTCATGGAGTTTGCCGGCGCCCTGGGCGAAGCCCTGGGGGGAGAGGTCATTTTCTGGGATGAACGCCTCACCACGGCTGCGGCCGAACGGGTGCTGATTCAGGCGGATGTGAGCCGCCGGCGCCGGCGCCAGGTAGTGGATCAACTGGCCGCGGTCCTCATTTTGCAAAGTTACCTGGACCATCGGGAGCAGACCTCCTAAAAAGCGCTCCGGCCGGCCACGACCCCTCACCCGTGCCGCAGAAGTCCACTCCCCGTCGGGTAAAACCCCAGCTGCCCTGCATGTATCTATCTATTTTTGTTAGCTAATTAACTTTAGCGCCAGCCCCCCTCCCGTTACCTCTGCGGCCAGGGCGACCCTCCCCGAACTTCAGAAACAGGGTTCCACGATCTCCGCGGCCCCCCTTTCCTTGGAATTGCGCCACCTGCAGGCAATTTTTTATGGGGATTCAGAGCTTTTTTTTGCTTTTTTTTCTTGACATTGCCCTGGGAAAGGGCATATTTTGGCCACATGTGGGAAAAAGTGGAATAGAGTGGGGATTGATGGGAAGCCATGTTCACCGGTAGCTACTTCCATACCATGGACAACAAAGGACGGGTAAGCATTCCGGCCCGCTATCGGGAGATCCTCAAGGGATACAAGGATCGCCAGGTCATCCTCACCAATTTCGGCGGTTACGTCCTGGCCTTCCCTCAATCCGAGTGGAATAAAATCGAGGCCAAATTTGCCGAACAGCCCTTGTTTCGCAAGGACCTGAGGGCCTTTCAGCGGTTCCTGATTTCCGGCGTCGAGGAGTGCCCCCCGGACCGCCAGGGCCGCATCCTGGTGCCCCCAAATCTCCGGGACTATGCCCGGCTCAGCCGGGAAGTGTGCTTGGTGGGGGCCATCCGCTGCTTTGAAATTTGGGACCGCAGCACTTTTGAGTCTCACCGCAAAGAGTTGGAAGAGACCATTGATGAGGGGATGCTCCACGAATTACTCATCTAATTACAGGCCACAATCCGGTGCATGAACCGGTTATGGTGGGGGAGGTGTTGGTGGGCCTGAATTGTCGTTCCGGCCGCCTCTATGTGGATGGCACCGCGGGTGGGGGGGGGCATGCCGCGGCCATTCTGGACCGCATCGGCCCGGAGGGGGAGCTCTGGGGCCTGGATCGGGACCCAAACGCACTCCAGGCGGCCGCGACCCGGCTGGCGCACCACACCTCCAAATTTCAACTGTTTCAGCGTTCTTACGCCCAATTAGGGGATCTGCTGGCCGAGGCCCGGCTCCCGGGGGTCGCAGGAATCCTGCTGGACCTGGGTCTGTCTTCTTTGCAGTTGCAAGAGTCGCAGCGCGGCTTTTCTTTTAGCGGGGACGAGCCGCTGGACATGCGGTTCAACCCGGAAGAGCCGGGGCCCACCGCGGCCACCTGGTTAAACCGCGCCCGCGAAACGGAATTAGAAAGGATTTTCCGGGAGTATGGCGAGGAGCACCAAGCCCGGCGCATCGCCCGCCTGGTGGTGCAAGAACGTCGCCGGCGCCCCTTCCAGACGACCCGGCAGTTGGTGAAATTGTTGGAACAAGCCCAGGGACCCGGGTGGCGCAGGGGGAGACTGCATCCAGCTACCCGGGTCTTCCAGGCTTTACGGATAGCCGTAAACCAGGAGTTGGAAGAGCTGGCCACCTTCCTCACCCACGCCCCGGCCTGGCTGGAACCCGGCGGGCGCCTGGTGGTCATCGCCTACCACTCGCTGGAAGACCGGCTGGTCAAGCAGGGTATGGCGGGCTGGGAACGGACCGGGGTGATGGTTCGCGTTACGCGCAAACCTCTCACTCCCACCGAGGCCGAAGTTCAGGCCAACCCCCGGGCCCGGAGCGCCAAACTGCGCATTGCCGAGAAAATGGTGCACTAACTTTGGAGGTATGGGGGATGCCGAACAATCTGGCTATTCGATTAACCACCGCCGGGCAGGTCTTTATTTCCAAGAACCGCAAGGTCGGCCACCCCTGGCGCTGGGGGAAGGTTGCGGTGACCGTGGTGGTCCTGGCTACCGCCGGGGTCTTTTTCACCTCCCTGTTCCTGGCCTGGGCCGACTTGCAGTACATCACCCAGAGCTACCAGATTTCCCAGGCCCAAGAGATCCAGAAACAGTATCTGGACCTGAACCGCAAGCTCCGTATTGAACTGGCCTGCCTCACCTCCATCCATCGTTTGGAAAAACTGGCAGCCGCGTATAATATGGGAGCGCCCCAGCCCTCCCAGGTCGTGAATCTGCCGTGAATCTTGCCCCCGGCAAATGGGTCCGGCTGCGCATCGGCTTAGTGGCCCTGGCGCTGTTAGCCTTCGGTCTATATATCAGCGGCCGATTTTTTTACCTCCAGGTCATACGGGGGCCGGAACTCCGGGAAGAGGCTATCCGGGAATACCAGAAATTTTGCCCCGTCCTGCCGGTGCGGGGCATGATCCAGGACCGTAACGGCGCCGAGCTGGCCGTCAGCACCCGGGTCTCGTCCGTGGTGGCCCATCCCAGCCAGATCAAGCACGCCGGCCGCCTGAGCCAGCAGCTCGCCCCCATTCTGGGCTATAAGGCCCGGGATTTGCAAGAGATCCTCACCCGGGCCCGCCCCTTTGTCTTTGTGAAACGACACCTCACCCCCGAGCGCGAAGAGGCGTTCCGGGCCTGGGAGGCTGCCGAGCAACAAAAGGCCCGGGCGTCCAAGACCACCGGCCGCGCCGACGTGAACGCCGTTTACCTGGTTCCCGAAGCCAAGCGCTACTATCCTCACTTGGACCTGGCGGGCCAGGTTTTGGGGTTCTGCAACATCGACGGACAGGGGCTGGAAGGCATAGAGATCCAGTATGACCAACTGCTCTATGGCAAACCTAAGCAGTGCTGGAATATGACCGACGCCCGGGGCCACATCGTCGTCACCGGCGAGAAAGCCTGGGATCCCGACGTCATGGGCAACAACGTGGTCCTCACCCTGGACCGCACCCTACAGTACCTCGCCGAAAAAGAATTGCTGGCGGGGGTGGAAAAATTCCGCGCCGCCGGCGGCATGGCCCTAATGATACGGCCCCAAACCGGGGAGATCCTGGCCATGGCCCAGACCCCGGTCATGGATCCTAACCGCTATGCCCAAGTCCCGGAAGCCGCCCGGCGCAACCGCCTGGTTACGGACTGCCTGGAGCCGGGGTCCACTTTCAAGATCTTCACTGCCGCCTCGGCCCTGGACGCCCAGGTGGTCAAGTCCGTGGACAAATTCCATTGCGAAAACGGCCTCTGGCGCCTGAGTCCCAAAGAGATGATCCGCGACGTCCATCCCTACGGCGCCCTGACGGTGCAGCAAGTCATCCAGAAATCCAGCAACATCGGCGCCGCCAAGCTCGGCAACAAGGTCGGCCCCAAACGATTTGACCACTACCTCCGTGATTTTGGCTTCGGCCGCCGCACCGGCATCCTCTTCCCCGGAGAGACCCCCGGCCTGTTAAAGAACATCGTGCGGGCCAGCTCTGCCATCGACCGGGCTACCCTGGCTTTCGGTCAGGGGGTGTCCGTCACGATCCTCCAGCTGACTATGGCCCTGGCGGCCATGGGCAACGACGGGGTGCTCATGGAGCCGCACCTGGTGAAAGAGGTCCTCAGCCCCCAGGGGGGAAAAGTCCAAGAGTATCCGCCGCACCCGGTCCGACGGGTCCTGTCCCAACAAACCGCCCGGCAGATGCTGGCTATCATGGAAACGGTGACGCAAAACGGCGGCACCGCCAAGGAAGCCGTTCCTCCCGGGTTCACCGTGGCCGGCAAGACCGGTACGGCCCAGAAAATAGTGGGTCGCGCCTATTCGCACTCTAAATTCACCAGTTGGTTCATCGGCATGATACCCGCCGACAATCCGGTCCTGGCCATTGCCATCGCGGTGGACGAACCCAAAGGGGCCATCTTCGGGGGCGTAGTGGCGGCCCCCATCTTCCGGGAAATCGCCGCCCAATCCCTGCGGGTTCTGGGCTATTATCCCAAGGAACCCCCCAAGGACAAAAACGAACCGGTGCTGGCGGGCATGTTGGTCTCCCCGGCCGCGGCGGCCACCGGCCCGGAAGTTTCGTTTACCCCTCCCAAGCTGGAGATTCCCCAGGGGCCTCTGACCATCATGCCTGACCTCAAGGGCTACACCATCCGCCAGGTGCTCACCCTGCTGAATCGCTCGGGATTGCACTGCCGCTTCGAAGGCAGCGGCATGGCTGTCAGTCAAGAACCGGCGCCCGGGACTGCCATCACCCCCGGCGCCACCTGCGTGGTAAAATTCAAGTCCGGCGTCTGAGGGAGCCGGGGTTGGTCCTTGCCATAATTTAACCGTTTTTGTATCATTAAAAAATCAGGCGGTGAGTCTTGATATCCAGTCTCAGTCACAACTTGACTGCTAAGAAAAGGGTAGGCCTTGGGGCCTGCCCTTATTTGCTGCATGTGAACCGATCCGGCGTAGGATATAGTATCGTGTCCCGGATATATATTACAAAATCTAAGGTGGGGCGGGCCTCCGTGCCCGCCACCCAAGGCGGCCAGGGACGGCCGCCCCACCGATATGCGTCACTTTGCCCGGATATCATTTTGCCTGAATTATGAAAAATAATCCTGGTACACAACAATAGACTGTAACTTCTCTATATGAATATTCCCGAAGGCTGAGGCGGAAAATCCCGGTGGCGAAAGCAGCGGTGACCCCAAAAACTTTGAGAGCGCTCCTGGACGGCCTGGCCGGCTGCCAGGTGCTGGGCGACGTTGACGTGCCGGTGACCGGCGTGGCCTACCATTCCCGGGAAGTTACCCCCGGCGGGATCTTCGTGGCCTTGAAAGGCTGCCGCACCGACGGTCACCTCTATCTGGCCGCCAGTCTCAACCAGGGCGCCCGGGTGGTGGTCACCGAGCAGGAGCTGGCCCCGCCGCCTGGAGTCACAGTGGTCCGGGCGCCAAAGGCCCGCCTGGCCCTGGCCCACATCAGCGCCGCCTTTTACGACCACCCCAGCCGGGAGATGACCCTGGTGGGGATTACCGGCACCAACGGCAAGACCAGCACCACCTATCTCCTGGAGGCCATCCTGAGCGCCGCCGGCTGCCGGGTGGGGGTGGTGGGCACCGTGAATTACCGGGTGGGCGAGTCAACTTGGCCGGCCCCGGTGACCACCCCCGAGTCCCTGGACCTCCAGCGGCTCCTCCGGGAAATGCGCACCCGGGGCGCCACCCATGTATTCCTGGAGGTCTCGTCCCACGCCCTTGATTTAAGGCGGGTGGATGGCGCCGTCTTCGCCGCCGCGGTCTTCACCAACCTCTCGCAAGACCACTTGGACTACCACCGGGACCTAAACGAATATTTTGCCGCCAAGGCCCGGCTCTTTTTGGAAATTCTGGCCAACGGCCGCCCCTCCGGAGGGGGGCTGGCGGTCCTCAATCTGGACGACCCCCGGGGGCAAGAGCTCAAAGACGCGGTCCTGGTCCCGGCCCTCACCTACGGCCTGCACCCGGAAAGCCTGGTGCGGCCCCTGAGCTACCGCTTCCGCCAGGACGGCCTGGAGGCTCGCCTCACCACCCCCGCGGGTGAAGTGGAGATCACCTCCCGCCTGGTGGGGCCCTTCAACCTGGCCAATATTCTGGCGGCCGCGGCCACGGCCCTGGGCCTGGGGATTGATCCGGACACCGTGGCCCGGGGCATCGCCGCGCTGCCCGGCGTACCGGGCCGGTTGGAGCGTTTCGGGCCACCCGCGGGCCCCGGCGTGTTCGTGGATTACGCCCACACCCCGGAAGCCATCACCCAAGCCCTGGCGGCCTTGCAAACCCTCAAATTTTCCCGGCTGATCACGGTCTTCGGCTGCGGCGGCGACCGGGACCGCACCAAGCGCCCGCTCATGGGCCAGGCCGCGGCCGCGGGGTCGCAACTGGTCATCGTCACCAGCGACAATCCCCGCACCGAAGACCCCCTGGCCATTATTGGGGAGAGCGAGCCTGGGCTGAAGAAGAGTGGCCGGCCGCGCCTCGATGCGGCTGCGGCCCAAAGAGGCGAGGCGGGCTACCTGGTGGTCCCGGACCGCCGGGAGGCCATCCGCCTGGCCGTGGCCCTGGCCCGCCCCGGCGAGGCGGTCCTGGTAGCCGGCAAGGGCCACGAAAACTATCAAATCTGGGGGACCCAGCGCCGCCACTTCGACGACCGCGAAGAAGTGGCCCAGGCTTTGACGGAGTACCACGGCTGATGCGCACCAGCTTTGTCAATCTCGTCCCCAAGCTGTTTCCGTCTCCCCTCCCCTGGTGGGAGGGGGTAGGGGGAGGGGGATATTTCCACCCCCACCCTAACCCTCCCACATCAAGGGGAGAGGGTTAGAACAGGAAACATGGCCTGATATGTCCGCCACCTTCACCACTGCCGATATTCTGGCCGCCACCGGCGGCACCCTGGTACACCAGGGCGCCTGGGACACCTTCTGCGGCGTTGGCACCGACTCCCGCACCAGCCAGACCGGGGAGCTTTTCATCCCCCTCACCGGGGAGAAGCACGACGGCCACGAATTCATTCCCGCCGCCCTGCGCCGGGGCGCCCGGGGGGTTTTGGTTGAGCAAAGAATATTGAGACCTGCCGGTGTAGGGGCGGGTTTAAAACCCGCCCCTACTGCCCCCGGACGGAATTTTCCCCCGGAAATAACCGTCATCGCCGTGCGGGACGCCCTTACGGCCCTGGGGGATCTGGCCCAGGCCTGGCGGGGCCGGTTCCGGGTGCCGGTGGTGGGCATCACCGGCAGCTGCGGCAAGACCACCACCAAGGAGATGATCGCCGCCACCCTGGCCCCGGCCTTCCGGGTCCTGAAAAACCGGCTGAACCTGAACAACCTCATCGGCATGCCCCTCACGCTCCTGGAGTTGGAGGGGACTCACGAAGCCGCGGTGGTGGAAATGGGCATGAACGCGTTCGGCGAAATTAACCGCCTCACCCGGATCAGTTGCCCCACCATCGGGGTGCTCACCAACGTCCACCCGGCCCACACCGAAGGCGTGGGGGATATCGCCGGGGTGGCCCGGGCCA